>CAZSUN010000056.1:0-13850 GCA_964610045.1 uncultured Sphaerobacteraceae bacterium | reverse complement strand
GGCCAAGGTTCCGGTTCGAAAGTCGTCAGGATACGGGAGTGCCAACCTTGTCGAGATGCGCCAGGATGCGATCGGCTTCCTGGACGGCCATGACGACGACGACATCACCTGCCCCGATACCTGCGATCGCAGACTCGAAGCCCTCGTATTCGTCAGCCGCCGTCTGCGTGTCGACGGCTCCGGTATCCGCCACGCCAGCAAGCATGAGCTCGATCGCCTGTCCCGGTTCACGACCGCGCAGGAAGGACAATGTGTCCTTCACGACGACCCGGTCCGCGAAGGTTCCCGCCAGCCGGCCAAGCTCGACGAAATCGCGGTCGGGCCGATCACCGGCGGTGCCGATCACTGCCACCAGGCGTCCGGAACCCGTGACCAACCCGCGGCCAAATCCAAGCAGGTGACGCAACCCCACGACATTGTGCGCGTAGTCGACGACCACCTTGCCCTCACCGACGTCGTACACGTTGAGGCGGCCGCGATTCTGGTCAGCCTCGTTGCGAAACGCCGCCAACCCCGACCGAACCTGGTCAAGATCGAGCCCGATCGCAAGGCAGGCAGCGGCGGCGCAAAGGGCATTTTCCACCATATGGGCCGCCTTGCCGCCGAAGGTGATCGGCACATCGTTGAGGTCGGTCAACACGGATTCGCCGCCGCCGCGTGCGACATGCACCAGGCCCTCGTCGACCCACAACGCCCAGCCTCGCTCACGCCGCTGGCGGGAGATTTCGGGATTCGCCGGGTCGCGAGAGACGAGGATCGTCCGGGCGGCAATGACCCCACGCATGCCCAGCACGAGCGGATCGTCGGCGTTGAGGACGGCGAATCCATCCCGGCGAGTCACGGCGGGAACAATCGACTTCACCCGCGCCAGTTCCTCGACCGTATACACGCCCTGAAGACCGAGGTGATCGGCCGATACGTTGGTGACCACGCTGACATCGTTGCTTTCGTACCCGAGTCCGCGCAGCAGGATTCCGCCCCGGGCTGTTTCCAGGATCGCAACATCGAGATCCGGTTCCTCGAATACGCGTGCAGCACCGGCTGGACCGGTGTAGTCGCCATCCAGCACGGGTTCGCCCTGAATGAGGACACCCGCCGACGAGGTCCAGCCGACCCGCCGCCCGGCGTGCATCAGGATCGAGGCGATCAGGCGGGTGGTGGTCGTTTTCCCGTTGGTGCCGGTGACGGCGATGACCGGCACCAACCGGTTTGCATCCAGCAGCACCTCGGGCAGGTCGGCATCGGTGGGGGCAGTGGCGCCAAGCCGGGCGATATCGGCCAGGCGCTCGTCGAGGCCGTCGAGGTCACCGCTGACCAGTTGCCAGGCGGCCCGGGCGATCTGCCTCGCAAGCGTACGGTACGTCCAGCCGAAGGCAACGGCCATGTGGCCAGGAGACTCCAACTGTCGGCTCACGATTGGCAGACGATCGACACCGGCGTGATCGTGCAGGGCATTGATGGCCTCGATCAACAGTGTTTCGAGGCGAGCGGCCGGGACAGCGACGAGACTGGCCGCGAGTTCGGGGCGAACCACATGGTCGATGATGAACGCCGAGGCGAAGGCTTCAGCCACCAACGGCTCGCCGTCACCGGAGGCGACTTCGATCTTGACAGCCGGTTGCCGGAGGAAGAGATTGGGGCCGTCGAGTTGCCGGATTTCCACAAGCTCCACTGGCGCGCCTCCCGATCATGTGCTCACGACCGACCCTGCGGAACCGTAGCGCCGGCCACGATCAGAACCAGAGGATGTGACCGCTCGCAATGGTGATCGCCACGGCGATCATGTTGTAGACCGCGTGGGTAATGATCGCAGATGCGGTGCCGAAATACTTCCGCTGGAACCCCAGGATCACTCCCACACCGAACAGGCCGACGAGCACGAACGAGACATCGTATTGGGCGTGCATGGTCGTCCAGAACAGGGCGGCAATGACGATGCCAAAGCGCGGCTGGACGGCGCCGCGAAACAGGATTTCCTCACCGATACCAGCGGACAGGCCAATCAGGATCATGCCGATCGGGTTGTCGAGCCCAGTGGTCATATCGTTCATCGTTTCCTGGAGATTGTCCAGGACGTCTGGCTGGAAGATCAGGGTCAGCACATTGCCGAGGATGGCCACGATGTAGCAGGGCACGACCATCGCCAGGCTGATCAGGACGGTGCGCAGGTCGGGCCATTCGAGTCCGAGCCGTTTCGTGGCCTCGGGACCGGTGCGGTAGGTGCGGTACCCCACCGCGACATAGGCGATGGCCACGAACGTGAGCGCATTGAGGAGGAGCCAGAACGAGCTTTCGAGCAGGGCGCCCCCGCCCTCGCTACTGACTTCGACAGGACCGGACTGGATCGCACTGATCGTGAAAAACGAGGAAATCCAGATGATAAGCGCCAAACCGCAGAGATCGATGGGCGAGGCAGGGTCCATCGGCGTGAACCGGGCGACCAGCTTTCGGAAGGGCTTGATCAGCGGCAGGAGAAAGGCGATACCACTGGCAAGGATGAACGGCCCTTCCCCAAGGTCGGTGTTGATGACCAGGGCGGTACCGGCAACCGTCAGCAGGCCACCGGGGAGACCAAAGAGGAGGTAGATACCGACAATGGCGGAACGGTCGGTTCGCGCCCGGTTGGCCCAGAAGACGAGGCCATAGATGGCGGCGATCAGGATCGCCGTCGCGACAAGGTTGCTGATGGCGTCAATCATTTGGGACTGGCAGGCCTCGCACGATGTTCGGGGTTCCGGCACGCCGGGCCACGATGGCCCACCGCGTGCGACTGTGAGGAGTGCGCGTGCGTACCTCGCCAGCGCGCCGGACGAAGTATACCGGTCCCCCACCGTCCGGAACGGCGTCGATGCTAGACTGGATGCGCCCCGGAGAACGGAACGTTCACGCGGACCATGTGGCTCCGGACCGGGTATCCCAGCCGGGCGCGATGCGGACTTCAGACAATCGATGCGGCATTCCCTGGACGTGACGGAGCTTGTCTCCTTCCGGTCGAGGCAAGCAGCTGGAATCGGTGCAAGGGGACGACGATCGGTGGCAGATGGCGGGTCGACAACACAACAGGGCAAGGCAACGCGCCCCCGTCGCGGCGGGCTTGGGCGCGGCCTCGACTCGTTGATCCCGACGACGCCAGTTGCCGATCCGGCGAGTGAGCAACCATCCGGCAACCTGCGCACCGTGCCGGTCGACCGGATCGTGCCGAATCCGTGGCAACCGCGGGCACGGCTGGATCCGCAGCGCCTGCAGGAACTCGCCGAATCGATCGCACAGCACGGACTGATGCAACCGCTGGTCGTGACTGTCAACGGCGACGGCTGGACCCTGATTGCCGGGGAGCGCCGCTGGCGTGCGGCGCGCCAGGCGGGTCTTGAGTCGGTGCCGGTGGTGGTACTCGAAGCCGATCCGCAATCGATGCTCGAACTCGCGATCATCGAAAACGTGGTGCGGGCCGACCTCGGGCCACTGGAAGAGGCAGCCGCCTTCCACAGGCTCATCGAGGACTTTGGCCTGTCGCAGGCCGAGGTGGCAACCCGAATCGGGCGATCCCGCGCCAGCGTGGCAAACACGCTGCGGTTGCTCGGATCCCCCGGCCGCATCCAGGATGCGCTCACGGCTGGAGACATCAGCGAAGGGCACGCCCGCGCGCTCCTGGGATTGCCGGTGATGATTGACCAGTTGGCGGCGCTCGATATCGTGCTCGACCGGGGTCTCAACGTACGGCAGACCGAAGCGCTGGTGCGCGATTGGGGCGCATCCCGGCGACCGCAGGAGGGAGAAGCACAGGAGCGCCCGCCGGACGAAGTCCGGATCGAGGACCGCCTGCGATCCGCTCTCGGCACACGGGTATCGCTGAAAAAGGTCGGCACCGGCAAGGGTGGCACCCTCACCATCCAGTTCTTCTCGGACGACCAACTCCAGGGAATCTATGACCGCCTGGTTGGCGAGGAACTCTGGTAGCTGCCCGAGTGTCGTCGACTGGCGGTTGTCGAAGCCTGCTGAGATCGTTTGGAGCAGATTCCTCGCAAGCTCGGAATGACAATCTTTCGAAGCGACAATCGTCGGAATGGCGATCAACGGTATCGAGTGCGTGACAGGACCCTGGAAACTCACTCTAGAATTGCATCTTCGCCGTCCATGAGATGGCCCACGAACCGACAGGCAAGGAATCAGCCATCCATGGCAACCCTCGATGACCTCACCAAATCGCTGAACGAAACAACGGAACGCGTCGGGCTAGTCAGGGGGCGACTTTGACCTCGCCAGCGACGAACGCGAAGTCGCCGACCTCGAACGGCGCAGTGCCGAACCCGGCTACTGGGACGACCAGGAGACGGCCCAGGCAGAAATGCGCCGTCTCGGCGAACTGAACGCCCGGATCGACACCTGGAACGGAATCACGACCTCGATCGACGATCTCGGTGTGCTGCTCGAAATGGCGGAGACAGAGCCGGATCTCATCAACGAAATCGAGCAGGAACTGACCGCGATCCGGGAGCGCCTCGACACACTCGAACTCGACTCGGCCCTGAGCGGTCCCCACGACCGGTCAAACGCGCTCCTGGTCATTCACTCCGGCGAGGGCGGCGTCGACGCGCAGGACTGGGCGCAGATGCTGTCGCGCATGTATCTCCGTTGGGGCGAGCGCAACGGCTACAAGACCGAACTGCTGGATACGACGGCCGGCGAAGAGGCGGGGATCAAGAACGCCACAATCGAACTCAAGGGGCCGAATGCCTACGGCTTGCTGAAGGGCGAAGGGGGATCGCATCGGCTGGTCCGGCTCTCGCCATTCGATTCCGCGCATCGGCGGCACACCGCGTTCGCGCTGGTCGAGGTGATTCCGGAGATCGAGAGCGATGCCGAAATCGACCTGAAGACCGACGATGTCCGGGTCGACACCTATCGATCGTCGGGAGCAGGTGGCCAGCACGTCAACAAGACCGATTCGGCGGTCCGCCTCACTCACTTGCCGACCGGGATCGTGGTGACCTGCCAGAACGAGCGAAGCCAGATCCAGAATCGGGAATCCGCCTTCAAGATCCTGCGCGCCCGCCTGCTCGAACGAAAGATGGAAGCGGAAGCGGAAGCCAGGAACGAACTCAAGGGAAACATGACGGCGGCAGGCTTCGGCAACCGGACCCGATCGTATGTGATCCACCCGTATACCCAGGTTACCGATCACCGCACCGAAACCAGTGTCGGCGATGCCCACGGCGTGCTCGACGGCAAGCTCGACCCATTCATCGATGCCTACCTGCATTCGCTGATAACGCCGGATGAGGTCACCACGTGAGGTGGAGTCCGGATTCATCGCCGCTGTGGCAAACAATGGCCGATGCACGCGCATCCTGCCACCAGGCATGGAAGATTCCTCGCAAGCTCGGAATGACAAGGCTGAATTGGGGCCTGACTGCTGGCCTCGCCATTCTGGTCGTCCTCTTATCCGGGGCGTCCGGTTGGGCGAGCCAGGCCACACCGGATGCTTCGCCGGTGGCCCTGTCAGCCACCATCGAGGCCACATCGACGGCAACCCTGGAATTCCCGGCGGGAATCCGGATCGAGTCATCGCTGGACATCGAGGAACCGGGCAAGGATTCGTGGCTGGAGCTCGTCTACCGGATCGGCGACAACGAGACCTACCACCTGGCGTCCCTTCCGGCATCGCTCGTGCCGGAGAAAGGCGCGCTTACCGCGACCGGCTGGCTCGATTTGCAGGCACAGTACGTGCCGCCCGGCCTGCCGATCACCTACCACTGGCAACTCGCCAGCACCGGCGGCGTCATCGCCGTGTCTTCCGACGAGACGACGCTGTGGTATGACGACCGGCACGACTGGCGACATGCCATCGGCGATTATGTCTCGATGCACTGGTACGATCTCGAACCCGAGTTCGCGAACGAAATCCTCGCGTCGGCAGAGGACACCGTGCGCGAACTGGAGCACCGGTTCGGACTCACCACCTCCTCGATGTTCGAACTCTGGGTCTACCCCAGCCAGGACGCATTCCTGGACGCGCTGGTACCCAACTCACGGGAAGCCCTGGCGGCAGCGACGTATCCCGACTTCGGCCTGACCCTTGCGGTCGTGCCGGACGGCTCGGAGGCCGAGATCGGTCGTGTCATTCCGCACGAGGTCACCCATCTCGTCCTGTTCGAGGCAACGGACTCCCCATTTTCCACCGTGCCCCTCTGGTTTAACGAAGGGCTGGCAACGCAGATCCAGGTGGGAGGGACCGACGGGTACCTGCCGATGGTGACCCGCGCGCTCGACGAAGGCACGCTCTACTCGCTGCGGTCGATCGATGTGACGTTCCCCTACACCGCCTACGAAGCGACGCTGGCCTACGCCTCCAGCTGGAGTGCGCTGGAGTACATCGAAGCGACCTGGGGGGATGCGGGGATATCGAATCTGATTGCTGCCTATGCGGCGGGGCAGGCATGGGATGACGCGATGATTGCGGGATTGCAGGTCACGATGGACGAGTTCGAGCAGGGGTGGCGAGCATGGATTGCGGACCAGGCGCTGGACGAGGCGGCGTGAGATGAGAAACGAGAAAGCAGAAAACAGGAAATCGGAGCCAGGAGTTGTCCGCCCGTAACCTCTCGGGCTGATGTCTCCTCGCGATGGCATGGCCGATCGGCCTTACAAGGGTGAAGGCAATCGCGGGTGACTTCCGGCGGTCGCCACACAGAGGGATAGGCATGTACTGGACGAAGAAGCATGTGCTGGTGTGCACGGCGTCGCATTGCAACCAGAAGGGCGCGATGGATGTGGTTGGACGGTTGCGGCTCGATATCCTGCGCAAGGGGCTCGATACCGACATCCTCGTGAACAATTGCGGCACGATCGATCTCTGCGATTGCGGCCCGAATATCGTGGTCTACCCCGATAACGTCATCTACAGCGGGGTCACGGTGAAGGACATCCCGGAGATCGTCGAGCACCTCAAGGGCGGGGAGGTGGTCGAGCGGCTGGTGCTGTCTCCCACCACGCCCGCCGAAATGAACCGGCACGACTTCTACACGGCGGCGGTTGCAGTCGATGGCGGGCTCGCGCCCGAGGCGGGCCTCGCCCTGGCAGGAGAACATGGCCTGGATCAGGGCTGGATCGACGAGCAGTTGCGACGAGGGTTCATGGCCCGGAAACCCGATCCTGAATCGGGAGCGGATCGGTTGCAGATTACGAAGAAGGCTCGCGCCCGTTATGGCATCTAGCGCCGCCAGCCACGACGTATAATCCGGGAATTGTTCTCAGGAACGACCCAGGGGGCTCCATCCGCCGTTGAGCGATTCACCTGACGACATCCAAAAACCCGACGAACCTCGTGGATTCCGCAGGATCGACACCCGGAACCTGATGACGCGGAACATCGCGATCAGGGTGTCGATCGCGCTGGCACTGATCCTTCTTTCGCTGTTCACGAACCGTTCGTTTCTCGGTTGGGGCCTGTTTGCCGTCCTCGCCGTTCTGGTCGTGCCGTTCGGACGGTACCGATCGTTCCTGGGGGCGTTCGTTCCCTATGCCACGATCTGGTTCGTGTTCACCTTCCTCCGCTCACTCGCCGACGAAACCCGGTGGGCGCAGCAGGTGAATACCAAGGTCGCCCAATTCGAGCGCTGGCTGTTCAATGGGGAACTCCCGTCGATCCGTCTCCAGGCCGATTTCTATACACCAGGGCACCTGCACTGGTACGACTACTACTTCACCTTCGTCCACTGGTCGTACTTCATCATCCCGCACGCGGTCGCGATCATCCTCTGGTGGAAGTTCTTCCCGCTGTTCCGCCGCTACCTCATCGCGCTCACCCTACTGCTCACCATGGGTCTCGGACTCTACTTCCTGCTCCCGAGCAACCCACCCTGGATGGCGCCGGAATCGGTGAACTCACCTGGTGCGCCGACGGTACTGCGCATCATGGAACCGATCGGCAAGCAACTCGGCGGCGGTCTCTACCAGGCGGGGTACTCGGTGGTGGGCGAGTCGAACCCGATCGCGGCGATGCCATCGATTCACTTCGCGGTCACTTTCCTGCTGGTGATGGCCTCCTACTCGTTCAGCAAGCGATGGCAGGTGACAGCCTGGCTCTACGCCCTCTCGATGGGCCTGGCCCTCGTGTACATGGGCGAGCATTATGTCGTCGATGTCGTCGCCGGCGGCGCGATCACGGCGACATCGTGGTACCTGGCCGGAGTCTGGGTGCGCAGCGGGCGATCGCTGATGCCAGCCTGGCGGCGCGGGGAAGTGGTGGTGCCCGTGGGCCAGTATCCCGGCCCGGTTACCTGACGCCCTCAAGCCAACACCGGGTGAGCGTTCTCCCTCTCCGTCGCGGCGAGCCTCCGTGATCCCTACCGCTGCACGAACACGGACGGCCACACGCTCGCCCAGGGGCTCGCAGGGCCGTCCCTACAGACGACCGGTGCCGCCGCTGGCGAGCCAGTGCGCGAAGGACGGATTGAGCCGCTCGTAGGACAGCGCCATGCCGGGGACATCGAGCCGGTCTCGAAGTTCCACCATTTCCTCGATCTCGGCCGGCAGCGCCAGGGAGAGTTCGGCCGTTCGTTCAAACCAGGCGTCCAGGATACGAAGCCAGAGCGCGCCAAATCGCAGGATCGTGCCTTGCAGGTGCGCCGGTGACATGCCGGCAAGGGCGGGAGGCGGCCAATCCCCGAGGCGCTTCGGCGGCCAGGAGTCCGGGTCGAATCCCGGAAACTCGCCGACGCCACGAACTTGCAGGGTCGACAGATCGACCACCACCACCCGGGGTGGTGCGTAGAGACCACGCCGGCCCTGATCCTGGGCCAGTACGGCCATCGGGACCGCCACCGCACCGGCATAGGAGGTGGAGGGAACCGGGAAGCGGGCGATGGTGCCGGGATGGTGGGGCGGGTTTTCGCGGGAGAAGGCGATCGCCGTCTCCATGATCTCGTCGAGCCGACTCGTCCCTCCAGAAGGCTCGGACGCGAAGAGACCTTCGTCTCGCACCGGAACGAACCGGACCGTGACGGTATCGCCCGTCTGGAGGCGGACGACAACGCGTTCGCAATCCCGGCCATCGGGCAGGACATGCAGTTCCTGAGAGTCGACCGACCAGGCGGACGGATCGCCAAACCTGGCAACCATGTAGCCGTACTGCTCCTCGGCAGTGTCGACACGAATGAATGGGCCGGAGCCGGTCATGGGAGATGCCTTCATGATTCGATCAAACGTTCGTCGCAATGATCATCGGTGGTCGGCCAGTCACGGACACCTTCGTAGGGGCCGACGGCCCGAGTGAAGGGAGGGTCTGTCGGCCCACCGGTCTGCGGGTGGACAGACCGCGGCGGTCTCGCTGTCGCTCGACCGCCAGGGCCGTCCACCCCTACGTGTCATTCCCGACAGCGCTTTCTTCCTGCAACTCGCGGTTGCGGTCGGAGATGCGGTCCAGGACACCAAGTTGCCGCTGGAAGTTCTCCAGCGAGGGAATGTCCTTGCGGGTATCCATGGGAGTGGTGAGCCGAACATGACCGCCTTCGGGCGAGTAATCCAGCTGGAACCAGTCGGCGTGGACGGCCAGGTCAGTTGCGAGGGTCGGACTTCGCAAGTCGGCAATACCGGCCGCAACCGCCGAATCCAGCGGCCGCAGCTCGGTTGTCCCCTTCTTCGGATAGTTGACGAAGAGCCAGCCTTCGCCGCCCGCCGCGTCGATCAGTTCAACCTGAAAGACACGGACCGGTCCGCCTTCGGCGTTGGCCATCCGGCCGAATGCGAGTTTGCCGCGGTACCGCCCCATCACCTCGGCCTCCTCCACGTTCGGATCGCCGCCGAGGAATGCCGCCAACGGGGTGAGGGCCGCCTGCAGGTCAGCTTTGGCGCGCCGGGTGAAGAACACCGCCATGTAGGCGGTTGCGGCGAGGGCGATGAAGATGACCCCGCACATCACGAGGGTTACGGCGAGATACGGATTCACGGTTTCTCCCGGATACTGCGGGTTCAGCGTCAGGCGAGGACCTGATTCGTCCCACAGTATCCACCGGATCGCTCCTCGTTGCCGATTGCGACCGGCAGCGCTTCCGTTACAATCGGCGTGCGCCATCCACGGAGCTTGCGAGCACATGGCGACAGACTCAACTCCCGGCCCGGCCATGCCGGGTTGTTGTGTTGCGCCGTGTTTTCGCGTGATCATGACGAGTTCGAGGTTCAGCCATGAAGTGGCAATGGCATTTTGGACTGGGGCCCGAACTCGGCTATGCGTTCTGGGCACTGACCTTCTTCGAGGCGACGTTGGGCGCCTACGCCCCGATCTGGCCGCTCTGGATCCAGGACCGGGGCGCGCCGATCGCCATCGTCGGCCTGGTGCTGGCATCCGCCGGAGTTTTCCGCCCGCTGATCATGATTCCGGGCACCGCGTACCTCGACCGGCACGACGCTCGCCGGGTGCTGCTTCTCTGCCGCAGCCTCAGCCTGATCGGCCTGGTGATCGCGGCGTTCGCCCAAAGTTGGGAAATCCTGCTGGTGACGGTGTTCCTGAACGCCCTCGGAGAGCTGGTCTTTCCCACCATCCACGCCTATATCGCCGAGCATGCGGGTGACAACCCGGTCCACGCCTTCAACATGACGATCACGATCGGTCCCGCCGCCGGCTTGATCATCACGCCGTTCATCTCGGGCCTGGTGATCAGCATCGGAGGCATGTCCGCCGCCTTTCTCCTCTCGGCGTTGCTGACCCTCATTGCGATGTGGTTCGTCAGCCGCATGCGTTTCAGCCGGGGGTCGGATCACGCCCACGGCGACGCGGCGGTGTCCTACCGCGCGGTTCTGCAGAACCAGCCCATCCGGGAAATGATCCTGGTCTTCGGGGGGACAATCATCTCGCTCGCCATCGGCGTGGCGCTGCTGTCGAACTTCCTCGAGATCGAACGGGGACTGGAACCCGGCACGATCGCGATGCTGAGTTCCGGCGCCGCGATCGGCACCGTGTCGTTCGGCCTGTTGAGTTCCCGGCTCGGACCATTCCGGCGCTCCCCGTTACTGGCCGCTGCCTGCGCAGGCGCGATCACCGCCGCCGGTTTCCTCATCTTCAGCACCCAGACGACTCTCCTCCTGATCGGAGTCGCCTACGTCATGCGCGGCGGGCTGTTCTCGACCTGGGCGCTGTTCCTGGCCGCACTCGGGAACATCGCGCCGCGACACATCCGGTCACGGGCGTTCACGGTGATGGAAATCGTCGGCGGCAGCTCGATGTCGTTCGGTCCCGTCATTGCCGCCCAGTTGTGGGATATCGATCCGGTCGTGCCGTTGTTGACCGGGGCGGTGCTCGGGTTCGCGATGGTGGGAGTTATCCTGGTCTGGCGGCGGCGGGTCGAAACGACCCCGGCGGCAGAGGCCGTCCCGGTAGAGGCGATACCGGGTTGACCGGGAATGTGGGTGGTCCGGGTTCGTGCTACCATCCCGCATGGACCGGTTCCGGTCCAGCCCCACGGAGAATTGCCGTTTCGATCCCCACCCACGGAGTCACGCTGGCATGGCGGTTGAGCCCCTGATTTTCGAATTGAGCAGGCCTGGTCGACGGGGCGTTCGCTTTCCCGCGCCAGATGTCCCCGAAACGCCCCTGCCGGCGTCCCTCACCCGCGAACGCCTCGACTGGCCCGAAGTCAGCGAGATCGATGTGATCCGGCACTTCACCCGTCTCAGCCAGAAGAACCACGCGATCGACATCAATTTCTACCCGCTGGGGTCCTGTACGATGAAGTACAACCCCAAGATCAACGAGGCAGTCGCCCGGTATCCCGGTTTCGCCCGCCAGCATCCCTACGCTCCGGAGTCGCACTCGCAAGGGTCGCTGGAGCTGATGCACGAACTCCAGGACATGCTGGCCGAGATCTCTGGTTTCCACGCGGTGACGCTGCAACCGGCCGCGGGCGCGCATGGCGAGTTGACCGGCTGCCTGATCATCAAGGCCTGGCACGAGCAACGGGGAGACACCGCCCGTACGAAGATGCTGATTCCGGACTCGGCCCACGGGACCAATCCGGCGACCGCGCACATGGCCGGATTCCAGGTCGTGACCGTGCCCTCGGATGCGCGCGGCAACACCGACATCGAGAAGGTCCGGGAACTGGTGGGACCGGATACCGCCGGCCTGATGATCACCAACCCGAACACGCTCGGCCTCTGGGACGAACACATCCACGAGATCGTCGACGTGGTCCACGAGGCGGGTGGGCTCGTCTACAACGACGGCGCCAACTTCAACGCCATCCTCGGCATCGCGCGCCCGGGCGACCTCGATATCGATGTGATGCACTACAACCTGCACAAGACGTTTTCCACGCCGCACGGCGGGGGCGGGCCGGGTTCGGGCCCGGTGGGCGTGACCGAGGAACTCGCCGAATTCCTGCCGGGACCGCGTGTCCGGAAGGCGGATGACCGGTACGAGTGGTTCCAGCCGGAGCACAGTATTGGGCAGCTTCACTCGTTCCACGGCAACTTCGGCATGCATGTCCGGGCATACTGCTACATCCGGATGCACGGCGCCGACGGCTTGCGCATGATCAGCGAAGACGCCGTCCTGGCCGCGAATTACCTGAAGGTCCACCTGCAGGACGCGTACGACCTCGCCTACGACCGCACCTGTATGCACGAGTTCGTGCTCTCCGGCAACCGGCAGAAGGCGAACGGGGTCAAGACGCTCGACATCGCCAAGCGCCTGCTCGACTTCGGGATCCATCCCCCGACGACGTACTTCCCGTTGATTGTGCCGGAAGCCTTGATGATCGAGCCCACCGAAACGGAGTCGAAGGAGACACTCGATGCCTTCATCGACGCCATGCTTCAGATCGCCGCCGAAGCGGAGAACGATCCGGCAAAGGTGACGGGTGCGCCATACGAGACCGAGTACAAGCGCCTGGACGAGGTCGGCGCGAACCGCCATCTCAACATCCGCTGGACGCCCGTTCGCGCCGAAGAGGCGGTCGCGGCCGATTAGGCCGAACCGTAGAACGCGAACCCAGCCAACAGCCGGACACCCCGGCGGGAACGACTTCCCGCCGGGGTGTTCTGCCTCCCGGAATCTCCTCAAGGATGACCAGCGGTCTTGACACAACCTGCCTGCATTCCGTAACATACAACCGTTCGGTTGTATTACGTCTGCACCGAAAGCCACGATGGAGGTGCGCCATGCGCGTGCCCGTTTCCTCGCATCCACATTCCGATCAGATGGACGGCCCACGCGATCTCACCGGGGAGGAGGTGGACCTGATCTTTCACGCCCTCGCGGACGGAACGCGGCGCGATATCGTGCGGCGCTGCATCGAAGGGGAATCCTCGGTTTCGCGAATCGCCGCAGCCTATCCCATGAGTTTCGCGGCCGTGCAGAAGCATGTCGCGGTGCTGGAGCAGGCGGGTTTGGTCACCAAGCAGCGAAACGGGCGGGAACAGCTGGTACGAACCGACCTGGATACCGTGCGCCAGGCGCGGGACCTGCTCGACCAGCTCGAACGGACCTGGCGCGGACGGGTGGGCAGAATGGATGCCCTGCTCGACCAGTTCACCGACGCGGATTCACGATCATCAGATACAGGAGACGAATCATGACGGTAACCAGTGTGGAAAAGGATCTCGATACCCTGACGCTCGTCGTCACCGCCGATTTCACCGCCCCGGTCGACAAGGTGTGGGAACTCTGGGCCGATCCCCGCAAGCTCGAACAGTGGTGGGGACCGCCGACGTACCCGGCGACGTTCGTGAAGCACGCACTCGTACCAGGCGCAGACGTGACGTACTACATGACCAGTCCCGAAGGCGTGAAGTACCACGGATGGTGGCGCGTCAACGCGGTCAATCCGCCGGCCACCATCGAGTTCAATGACGGG
>CAZSUN010000055.1:0-24346 GCA_964610045.1 uncultured Sphaerobacteraceae bacterium | reverse complement strand
GGCGGCAGCTTCAATCCGCGCTCGTCGCCGTGGACCATCACCGTGGCGCCGATCACGCGATGGCTGAACCCGAACGACGTGCCATGGGCGTAGCGTCGCACCCCATCCCGGTCCAGGAACTCGATGCCGTAGGCCTTGCTGAAATTCTCGGCCAGGTTGTGCGAGGTGCAGCCCTGCAGCGCCCAGTTCCTGCCGCCCATCATCGCTTCCAGCGTGTAGGTGCGGAAGGCGCCGGCGAATTTCTCCGATTCCGATTTCACGCCCGGCACCACCGGGATCGCCAGTTCGTTCTCGTAGACATCGCGATAGACGTCCAGCATCTGGCGAGCGCGTTCGTCGGCCTCCGACTGCGTGGCGTGGCAGGTATGCCCCTCCTGCCAGAGGAATTCGCTGGTGCGAAGGAAGGCGCGCGGGCGGTCTTCCCAGCGCACCACCGAGCACCACTGGTTGACCACGATCGGCAGGTCGCGCCAGCTTTGCACCCAGGTGCCGAACATATGGCAGATCATCGCTTCGGACGATGGACGGATGGCGAGGGGTTCTTCCAGGTCCTTCGCCCCGCCGCGGGTGACCCAGGCGACTTCCGGGGTGAACCCCTCGACATGCTCGGCCTCGCGGTCGAACATCGATTGCGGGATCAGGAGCGGGAAGTAGGCGTTTTCGACCCCGGTCTGCTTGAAGCGGTCGTCGAGCGTGCGCTGGATCAGT
This sequence comes from uncultured Sphaerobacteraceae bacterium, assembly GCA_964610045.1. Taxonomy (GTDB): domain Bacteria; phylum Chloroflexota; class Chloroflexia; order Thermomicrobiales; family UBA6265; genus JACCYX01. The sequence continues at coordinate 23,638 of CAZSUN010000055.1, read as the reverse complement.
TCCCAGATGCCGTAACCGTAGGGCCGGACCACCTTCATTCCGCGCACGGGAGCGTCGGAGGCGAGCTCCGCCTGCTGGACGACATCGACGTACCAGGCGTCGAAATCATCGGTCGGATTGGTCAGGTGCTCCACGTACTGTTGGGACATCGGTGCCTCGTGTCTGCCGGCCGGGATGCATCCCGCGAATCGCTCCGGAAACGATAGCAGACGCCCGGATCGGCGCGGTCAGGAATGAAACTTTCATACCGTCATGTTGAGCAGACCGTCTAGCTCCAAATGCCCTGTTCGAGACCCCACCCCCTGTCATTCCGAGCGCCAGCGAGGAATCTGAACGCCGCCGCCGGGCCAAGATATCGCTTCGCTGCCTCGCAAGCTCGGAATGACAACGGGAATTGCCCGGTTGGGCGGGAGTTTGTTTGACCAGATGCCTGTGTGGTCGGCCCCTACAAGTGACCGAATGGCCTCATGGGCACCTCACTCGTGCACCATGAGTGAGGTGTAGCCGCCGTCGACCGCGAGGTCGGCACCGGTGATGAACCGCGCCTCGTCCGAGGCCAGGTAGAGGGCGGCGTACGCCACATCGACCGGCTCGCCGATGAATCCGAGCGGGTGGAGAACGCGATAGCTCTCCAGGGTCGCCGCGCGCTCGGAGGGATCGACCTTGTCCAGTTCGCGATGCAGCATCGGCGTGTCGATCGTGCCGGGGTTGATCGCGTTGACGCGGATCCGGTCCGCGGCATGGTCGGCGGCCAGCGCCCGGGTCAGCCCGATAATGCCGTGTTTCGACGAGACGTACGCCGCCCGGTTGGGGTGACCGCGCAGACCCTGGACCGAGGCGACGTTGACGATGCTCCCGCCCCGGCCGGATTGCTGCATGATCGGGATGACGAACCTGGCGAAGTGATAGATCGACGACAGGTTCACGTCGAGGACGCGCTGCCAGGTTTCGGGCGAGGTGGTGAGGGCGGTTCCGGCGGGCATGATCCCGGCATTGTTGACCAGGATGTCGATCGTGCCATAGCGGGCGACCGTGCCGTCCACGACCTGGCGGATCGCGGCGGGATCGCCGGCGTCGGCGGCGGTGAACTCGGCTTCGCCACCGCGTTCCCGGATTGCGGCGACCGCTTCCGCCAGGGCCGTCTCGTTGAGGCTGGTCAGCATCACGCTCGCGCCATGATCGGCGAAGAGGTTCGCGATGCCGAGACCGATTCCGTGACCGGCGCCGGTCACGATGGCCGTTTTCCCGGCCAGGCGTCCGGTGACTGGTGCGTTGTCGTTCATGGTGTGCCTGTCTCCCACGCGGTGATGCCGTTCAGGATCACCCGGCGTGCCTTCCCCTGGGCCACTTGATCATCGAGATGCGCGAGCAGGGCGAACTGCAGATCCCGCGCGAAGCCGAACGGTCCGAGCACGGGATCGGCGGCGTCGATCGCTGCCGCCAGGGTCAACGGAGCGTCCGCATCCTGCAAGGCATCCCGCACGAATGCCTCGGCGCGATCGACGAACTGCCGGCTTTCGGCGATGAAGCGCGGGATCTCGTCACCCCGCATGATCGGGTAGTGGCAGGTCAGGAGGAGATCGACGTCGAGCGATTCGATCGTGTCGAGCGTGCCCCGATAGGCCTCGACCGAGGTGTACGGCGGTGGGGCCGACCAGTTGCCAGCGGTGTCCACCTGCGACGCGCCGAAGAGGGCGTCGCCAACGATCGCGTAGCGGTGCGTGGGGTTGTGGAGCGCGATATGACCGGGGGTATGACCCGGTACGTGGTGGACGGTCAGCCACTCGCCGCCGCTCCGGCGGATGCGCTCGCCACCGGTCAGCAGGAGATCGACCGGTTCGGGCGGTCCCATCCAGCTGGCGAGCATGTCGAACACGTCCTGGTCGTAGCGCAGGCCGTACTCGTGGAATCCGTCGTAGCGCTCGCGGGTGATGACGGCGGGATCGCTGACCCAGCGCTGGTCGAGATGATGGCAGGCGATCAGGGCGGAGGGGAACAGGCTCCGCACCGCGTGATTGCCGCCGATATGGTCGGCGTCGGCGTGGGTGATGACGACCAGGCCGACGTCCGACGGCGAGCGGCCGATGGCCTCGATCGCGGGCAGGTAGACCGTTTCCGGCGTGTCGGGCAGGCCGGTATCAATCAGGGTGAGGCGGTCGCCGGCGACGACGTACATCGCCATCGGCTTCGTGCCGATCGCGAACGGTACCCGGTGGAGGCCGGGAGCGACCTCTTCGATGATGAGATCCACGTTAGCGGACATGAGCCACCTCGCTGATCCGGTGAATGGCGTCGGGCCGCGATTCGAGGCCCGGGAGCAGGTCGAGCCCGAGACCCGGGCCTGGAGGGGGCGAGATCATTCCGCGCTCGATCGTCGGAAGGGCGGTGACCAGTTCGGTGTACCAGCCGGTGTAGAACGCCCGGACCGATTCCTGGATCACGGCATTCGGCGCGTTGAGCGAGAGGTGCGTGCTGGCGGTCAGCACCACCGGACCGGTGCAGTCGTGCGGCGCCACGGGAAGGTGACAGGCCTCGGCCATGGCGGCGATCTTGCGGGCTTCACTGATGCCGCCAACCCAGCTGAGATCGAGCATGATCACCGTGGCCGCCCGCTTCTCCATCACTTCACGGAAAGCCGCCCGTCCCGCCAGCGTTTCGCTGGCCACCGTCGGGATCGACGTCGAGGCAGCGAAGGTCGCCAGCGAGTCGATGTTGTCCGGCTTGATCGGGTCCTCGAACCAGGTGGGAGCGAACGGTTCCAGGGCGTGGGCGATTTTCATGGCGGTCGGCAGGTTCCAGAGGGCGTGGAACTCGACCATGATGTCCATCCGGTTGCCAACCGTTGCCCGGATCTTGCGGAACGGCTCCAGGGCGCGATCGAGATCGGGGTCCGAGATGTACATCCCGCCCGAGGCCTCGGCGTAGGCGTCGAACGGCCAGATCTTCATGCCGGTGATGCCCTGGTCGAGGAGGTTGAGGGCCAGATCGCCGGCGTGGTGGAGGAAGGCGTCGAGGTCCTCGTAGGGACCTGCCGGCGCACCGTCCGGCAGGCCCCAGTTGGAGACGGCCTGGCTCGCATTCCGCACGTAGCGGTACCCGGCGCAGGTGTTGTAGGTGCGGATCGACTCGCGCGACGGTCCGCCGAGCAGCTGATAGACCGGCTGGCCCGTCACCTTGCCGAAGATGTCCCAGAGCGCGATGTCGACCGCGGAGTTGCCTCGCGTTTCCGCGCCGGAACTCGCGTAGCCGAGGTAGCCGCGCAGGGCGTGGGCGTGCCGGTCGATATGGAGCGGGTTCCTGCCGAGCAGGTACGGGGCAGCGGTTTCGTGGATGTAGGCCTCGGTGGCGGCGGCGCCGAACCACGTCTCACCGAGACCGGTGATCCCCTCATCGGTGTGAATGCGGACGAAGATGATGTTGGCGAATTCTCCCAGCCGGAGGGTCTCAACCGCGGTGATCTGCATGGAGGGTTCCTGTCGTCATCGAATGGTCATCGGGGCTGCGCTCGCTCCCATTGGAGTCGAGACCGGCTCCGGCGAGGGCCCGGTCGAGGACATCCTCGAGCGTGACGCTCGGGGCGAGCCGGCGGGCGAGTTCGCGCCGGGCGACGATCTCGACGCTGCGGTCGAGGTCGTCGCCGTAGCGTCGTTCGGCAACCTCCAGGTGCTGGGCCATCATGGCCCGGGCCGTGGGGCCGTCGCGCCCGGCGATGGCGGTCACGATCTGGCCGTGGAGGCCGAGGGCTTCGTCGCGAACGGTGGGATCGATCAGGCTGCGGAGCATCAATTCGACCATCGATTGGGCGACGGCGGCGAACATCGACTCGATGACCGGATTCCGCGCGGCCAGCGCGATCGCGTAGTGGAACGCCAGGTCGTAGCGCGCCTGGTCCACCACATCGACCGCCTGCTCGAGCTGGCCGATGGCCTGGCGCATGCGTTCGATATCGTGATCGTCGGCTCGCCCGGCGGCCAGTTCGACGGCCGTGCACTCCAGCATCGACCGCGCCTCGACGAGGTCGCGCGCGGTGACCTGGCTGCGCCGGAAGAGCACGCCCATCCGGGATGCGGCGTCCGAACTCTGGACGCCGCGAACGAAGGCGCCGCGGCCGGGGTGAATCTCGACCAGGCGACGTTCGACCAGCGTGCGCAACGATTCCCGCACGACCGGGCGGCTGACGCCGAACCGTTCGGCAAGTTGCCGCTCGGAGGGCAGTTTCGCCCCGACCGGAAGCGCGCCGGAAACGATGTCGTTTTCCAGCTCACTGGCAAGCTCGTCTCGTGTGATGAATCGTGGTCGATCCACTGGGGTCCCCCGAGCCAGACACGAAGGCTCAATCGTGCCCGGTGACCGTGATGCCGTACGACTCCGAAGGCGCTACCGGAGATCGTAGTACATCGCCACCGGTCGTGATGGCGTTTACCCAGTAACGCGATGAAACCGACGGTGCGATCTGTCCGCGCCATACCCCTCGTCCCGCACACGTGAGCGGAATGTCCTGCCCGGGAGAGCCGTCGAACGGCTGGACGGTCACCGTCACCGCCGTCACCGCCGGGGTCTGGACGATCGCTTCGATCTCCACCCCGCCGGTACCGGCGTATCCCGGCGGCACCGGCACGAAGACGCGTGGGACGGCGATCGGCACCGAGACGTCCGGCACCGGAACCGAGGACGGATCGGCGAGCACCTGGCGCAGGGCGTCGTAGCGTTGCCAGATCGCTCGTTGGACGTACTTGATGCTGAGCGACGCCAGCACGCCGAGGTCGGCGGTGGTCGAGAGTTCCGCGTAGAAGGCGGCGGTCGCCGCGCGCACCGCCGCCTCGATCGCCCGGAGCTGAGTGACGGCGTCGGTCTCCTCCTCAGCCGTCAGCGTCCGGCTGTCGGCTGAGGCCCGCTCGACGATCGCATCCAACTCGGCGGCGGCATGCTGCGACGTCACGTACTGCCGGGCGAACTCCGCCTGCGCGGCGTGATAGCGCAGCCGGTCGGCGGCGATCGGATCGGCGCTCGCGGCGGTCTCGTGGAGCGCGGTCGTGAAGGCGTCGAAGGCCGTCACCACGGCATCATCCGTGACCAGGGGGTTGAACGCCGCGCCGGCTTCGTTGGAGTGCCCGTGCGCCCACTGGCCCGTGCTGACGTGGGCGTGGTCGAGGTAACCCGGCCAGGCGTGGCTGCGGTCGATCTCGCCGAACCGGTCGGCCAGCGCGTTCGCCAGGTCCGGTCCGGCCAGCCGCTCGAAATACCAGCGGTAGAACGTATCGGCGGCAAGGTCCGGTTGCCACAACGCCCGCGTGAAGTAGGAGGCGACATGGTCGATGGTGCGGGTTCGCCAGTGGATCCCGATCATGCCGTCAGCGCCGAACCCTGCCGCCCGCTCGATATCGTTCCGGAACCGTTCGATGTGGTACTGCGGTTCCCAGAGGGTGGCGTCGTCTTCGAGCCAGGGGATCGGCCAGCGGCTGCGGCCGTCGAGGCGACCGTAGACCGGATCCGTCTCGGTGGTGCCGAGATTGTGGTTGAGCGCGCTGAAGGCGATGTCGGCCGGAAGCTCCTGGTGCATCTGGTCGAACAGCGCGTGAACTGCCCCCCAGCCGCTCACTACCAGTTGGACGTGCGGGGCGCGCTCGTTCAGGTAGTCATATGCCGCCCGGATGTAGCTGGTATCGAATGGAAGGATCTCCGATTCGGTCCACTGATTGGCCCAGGCGGCGTCCTCGTTCTGCCAGAGCCAGATTGCGTCGACCTGTGGGTACGTGTCGAGCAGGTCGTCGAGCCGGACGCGCAGGATGTCCTGGGCCGCGACCGAGGCCAGGTCGAGCGCGTCGCGCGGGGCGCCGTCCCGCCCGCGCAACTGGCGTTTGGCGTTGGCCGGAAGCGCGTTCAGGATTTCCTGGGGGATGGCGGCCGGCTCGAACCCGACGCAGATGCGCAGCCCGCGCGTTTTCGCGTAGTTCAGTGCCTCGCCCAGGAGCGCCTTCGCCCGGTCGGCGGCGTCGAGCGGGCCCTGGGCCTCGATCGCGGCATCGGCGCCGAAGACCTCGCCGGTGAACACCTGATCGGTCCCGTAGGCGAACTCCGAGACGCGCATCGGTTGGTAGCCCCAGCGCGACGTCTGGGTCGTGTCGAGGTAGCCGTCGTGGCCCACGCCGCGCCAGGTGAACGAGAGGAAGGGCTCGGCGCCCATCGAGCGATTCACCGGGCCGGAGGAGTAGATGTGGAGCCCGAGGAAGTTGAGCCCCATCCGGACCATGCGGTCGACGTAGAGCTTGTACTCGGGGAGATTCCAAGCGGTCGGGCCGGAGAGGAAGTCGTACCAGGGCAGGTAGCCACGGGTGGCGAACCGCGGTGACCGGATCAGGTCGAGGGTATCGGGTAGGAGCGGTTGCGTTCCGCCAGGTACCACTTCGCTGCCGAGGAAGAACCCGCAGCCATAGACCTCTTCGAGCAGAGCGTAGACGCCAAAAACCGCTCCCGCTTCATCGTCGCCCAGGATCGCGACGAGATCGCCGGTCCGGCGCAGGTGGTAGCCTTCGGCGTTTCCCGATGAGGTCACTCCGGCGCCGGCAACGAGGGCATCACCGATACCGCCGTCTCCTGCATGGCCGAGGGCGAACGCAACGGTGTTGTTTGGCAGGAGCGATGCCGATGGCGCGATCGGCAGCCATTCGCCGGTCGCCATGGTCAGGTAGCGTTGGAGATCGGCGGCGGCTCGCTCGATCCGGTTCCCGGCGCCGGGCGTGATAACGATCGATCTCGACTCGGTCACATTCACTCCTTGGTTCTGCATGGTGATACGGGTATCAGGTTGAACGCGCGTTTACCCTTTGATTGCGCCTGCCGCCAGGCCGGAGATCAGGTGGTGCCGGGTTATATAGAAGACCACCAGCACCGGCAGGGTCGTCAGGACAGCACCGGCCATGATCATTCCCCACTCGATTTTGTAGAGACCGCTCAGGGTGGCGAGCCCGATTGGGAGGGTGAACATGTCGGGACTCCGGAGCGCAATCAGGGGCCAGAGATAATCATTCCAGGCATTGAGGAATGAGAGCAGGGCGAGGACGGCGAGCCCTCCTCGGGAAAGTGGAATGACCACCTGCCACAGGATGCGGAATTCGGTTGCGCCATCGATCCTCCCGGCGTCGAGCAACTCGTCCGGAACGGCAAGCATGACCTGGCGCATGAGAAAGACGCCGAAGGCGCTGAGCGCGCCCGGCACGATCACCGACCAGTAGGTGTCGAGCCAGCCGATCTTGACCATCAAGTTGAAGAGCGGGACGACGGTGACCTCGAACGGGATCATCAGGGTCAGTAATGTCAGGACGAAGAGCGGGCGCTTGCCGGCGAATTCGTACTTGGCGAACGCGAACCCGGCGAGCGAAGCGACGATCACCGCAAGCGTTGTCTGGCCAACTGTGATGATGCAGCTGTTGATGAACTGGCGGATGAACGGGACCTGCTCGCCGGAGAGCAGGTTGTTGTAGTTGTCAATCGTCCAGACGCGGGGCCAGAAGCTGACTGGCGTCCGGAAGATGTCGGTGTTCAGTTTGAATGAGGCAAGACTGGTCCAGACGAACGGGGTCACCGTCATGATGAGACCGGCCACCATGAACAGGTAGAGCGCGACCTGAGGGAGGATACCAGCCTGGGGTGCCCCAACCCGTTTGCCCGTCACCGCCGGAGCCGTCACCTGCACGGGATCACTCATCGTCATTGAAGGCTCCAAAGAAGCGCAGTTGGATCAGTGCCAGGACCGCGATGATGACGACCAGCGAGTAGCCGATGGCCGAGGCGTAGCCGAACCGGACCGACTGGAACGCGACGAGATACAGGTATGTCATGACGGTCAGAGCCGAGTCACTCGGGCCTGGCCCCTGGAAGAGGATCTGGGGTTCCGCGAAGAGGCGGAACGACCCGATGATGGCAACCACGACGACGAACATGGTGATGGGCCGAAGAAGGGGAAGGGTCACGTCACGGAACAAGCGCCAGCGGCCAGCGCCATCAAGCGCCGCGGCTTCGAGCAGTTCCTTCGGGATGTTGTTCAGGCCAACAAGAAAATAGAGACTGTTGATCCCAACGTACCGCCACAGGCCGAGCAGGATCAACGATGGCATTGCCCACTTGGGACTGCCCAGCCAGTTGATCGGCTCGAAACCGAGTGGCTTGACCAGGTAGGTGTTGATCACCCCGTAGTTCATGTCCAGCAGCAGCACAAACATGATGGCGATGACGGCGGCGCTGACCACGTTCGGCATCAGGAAGGCGAAGCGGAACGCACCGCGAAACCGGAGCCACTCGACATTGAGCGCCAGGGCAATCACCAGCGCGACCGGCACGATGATGAAAATACTGCCCAACGCGTACACGGCGGTGTTGCGGACAGCGTGCAGGTAACGGTCGTCGGAAATGAGATCGCGGTAGTTCTGCAGCCCAATCCACTGCCGACCACCCGGACCGAACGGCTCGCTGTGCAGGCTGGTCCAGAACCCATTGACGACTGGATATCCCCAGAAAATGGCGTAGCCAACCATGAACGGGGCGAGAAATATGTAGGGCGCCAGTTTTCGCTGGAGCTTGATCCACGACATTTGGACCCCGAATCCCCATCCTGCGCGGGACTGGCCGCCTGCTGCAGGCGGCCAGTCCCGGCAGGCACTACATCATGCTGCGGATTTCGTCGGAGAGTTCCTTGAGTCCTTGTTCCGGGCTGACTTCGCCATCGAAGATGGCCCGGGTGTACTTGTCGCGCCGCAGGAGCGCGAAGTCGGAGCGGTAGGGGCTTTGGTACTGCGCAGGCGCTTCCGGCCCGACTTCGGTGAAGATCCGGCCCAGTTCCTGGCCGCCAAAGAACTCGTCGGCCGAGTACAGCCGCTCGTCCTCCCAGGCCGGGATCACGCACGGCCAGAGCTTGATCTCGAGGAACTTCTGGACCGCGCCTTCGGTCGAGAGCTGGGCGTAGCGCATGAAGTCCCAGGAGGCGTCCTTGTTGCTGCTGGTGCTGACGATGGTCAGGCCGGTGCCGCCGGCAACACTGGTTCGGGCGCCGCCGGTCTCGAACGCCGGCAGGTACTGGGCCGACCACTTGCCGGAGAGGTCGGAGACGTTGTCCCGGAGGAACCCGGCATACCAGTCTGCCCCCGGGATGGCGGTGTACTTGCCTTCATTTACCGCCCCGTACCACGCCTGATCGGCGGCAGTGCCAGTCGCCTGAGCGCCAGACGGGGACTCGGCAGCGACTCCGTGCTCGTCTCGAAGCGAGAAGAACCACTCCAGGGTCTCGATGGCTTCAGGCGAATCGGCGGTGACGTTGCCCTCGGCGTCAAATAGATCGAAGCCCCGCTGGAGAAGGACCTGGTCGTAGAGCCCCCAGCTCAGATTGAGCCCCTTGACGTCGTCGGTCACCAGTTCCTTTGTGGCGGCGATCAGGTCATCCCAGGTCGCGAGCGGGCTTTCGGGGGTCACATCCGGGTAGAGATCGGAGCGGTAGTAAAGGACAACCGGGCAGAGAGCGTGCTCGACTCCGTACATGCGGCCATTGATGGTGTAGAGCGATTGCCGGGCTGCCACTAGCTGGTCGAGGTATCCCCCGCCCTCGAGCTTGTCGGTCAGGTCTTCCATCCCGGACTGGAGCTTCATGAACGCCCCGAACCGGCCCTGCTCGATATCGGCCATGTCTGGCGCGCCCACACCGCCGGACTGGAACGAAACCAGGAGCTTGCTGTGATGATCCTCGTAGGCGGTCTGCACCACCTCGAGCTCGAAGTCGGGATTGACCTGTGCCTTGTACGCCTCCCCCATCGCCTGGAACCACCGGGCATGGGTGTCGACGAACGTCCAGATGGTCAACTTGACGGGTTGAGCCTCCACCTCGGAGGTGAACCCCTCAACCGTGATGGCGGAATCCTGGGCAGCCATGACCGGTAGGCCACCCAGGCCGAGGTGGGCCAGACCGGCGCCGGCGGCCAGACCGGTACTGCCCTGAATCACCTGCCGACGAGAGAAATGCGCGCGCGTCCGACCGTGGGATTGCATGAAGAACCCTCCAGGAGAAGCGTGACCGCCTGACATCCGGACTCGAAGCGTGCTCCGATGTCAGAGACAACTAAACCGATCAAACTGGTCATACCAGTATGAGTGGATGCTATGGTCCCTCTGCACAATTGTCAAGACATATGGCACAAGAGAGAGAAAACAAGAACGAGAAGAGAGGAAAGAGGTCTGATGAACGAGCGTATGGGGTGGCCGATGATGCCGTTGCAGTCGTAGGGGAGGACCAGCGAGCGAAGCGAGCGTGTGTCCTCCCGTGACGGCGATTGCGCATCAGATATCGCTTCGCTGCCTCGCTGCGGTCGGAATGACAGGGATGGGGCGGCGGGGGTGCCGCGCGGAGGCCAACCGGTTGTAGGGATAGCCCAGGCGCGTAGCGCCGTGTGGCTGTCCTGCACACCACTAGGTGAGTCAGCCGAGCGTGTGTCCTCCGTGGGTGATGAATGGGATGGTGCGGGTCGGCCCAATCGCGAGGCCGGATCGCGTTCGGAAGATGCCGAAACGGAGTCCTTGCCGCTGGATGACTGGGTACGCTTCCATGGCAAACCGCACCTCGTACAGGCACTGAACTCATTGGCGATAATGTTCTTGAAAGCATATGTACTGTATGGCATAATCCAGGCGTGCCGGAATGCAACGCTCATCGTATTCACCCATTCCGGAAAGTCGGAAGGAGACCCTCATGGAACGATTGAAGGACGACCCGCATCCAGCACGGCCAGACGAGCAGGCGGCTGTTGAGGGCGATGCGGTTGCGAAGTCGTTACTGCGGAAGCCGCAGTTCACCGCCGGGCAGAAGGCGGCGCTCGCCGCCAAACTCCGCGAATCCGATCCCAACGCCCCGGTCTCGATCCGCCATCTGCGCACCCGCCAGCGCCTGACCCAGAAGCAGGTGGCCGAGCGGATGGGGACCGCGCAGGATCGTGTTTCCCGCCTCGAGCAGCGAGCCGACATGCGGGTATCGACCCTGCGCGACTACGTCGATGCACTGGGCGGATCGCTCCGCCTGGTGGCCGATATCCCCGGCCAGGATCCAGTCACGATCCGGTTGCCGCAGCGGGACACCGCGCACAAACCACCCCGGAAGCGCGGACCGGCGATCCGGTAACACGACGATCAGCGCACTACACGAGAGCGGACGAGCCGACCATGCGTCTATCGGATCCTCTGGTTGATCACTGTCCTCTGCTCCACTCCGATCGCTCTCATCTCGACTTTCGCGGTTCAGGTGGGTTAACAGAGGAATTCGGTCACGCGGTCCGCTCCCGATCGCGGAACTTCGACCACGTCTGTCGCCTCCCGACGGAGGAAAAGCCTGATGCCGCCAAAGGTAACGACGAACCACCGCCAAGGCGTCGGCGAAGGTCGGCTGGGACCTGTGCGACCAAACGGTGTGCCGGATCGCGTCCATCGGACCCGTCATCTGGGGATGCGCGAGCAGCCAATCCACGATGCATGCGCTCGCCGGCACCCCCACCAGCCGTGATTCCGGCGCGTGGGGGATACTGGCCGATGACCGGAGCCGTCGTGGCGATCGACCGTCCGGAGTCTTCCGATTGGGTGTTTACCCGGTGACTTTCTCTGCGGTGCGCAGGGGTGTGAGCACGTCCTCGAGGAAGGTGGCGATACCCTGGTACGTCAGCGGGAAGTCGCGATGCCAGTAGCCGACCTGGCCGGCGGCGATGGCCGGATGCTGGTTGATGACAGGCAGTGCCTGCACCGCCTCCAGCGTGTTCGCGCTGCCGTAGGCGTCGAGGTAGACGAGGTCGCTCGGGTACATCAGCGCCTGCTCGGTGCTGATCTCTTCCCAGTAGGCGGTCGCGGTGGGAGATCCGTCGTTCGCCAGCTGGAGCCCGAGCGACCGCAGGTACCCGACATCCGCCACGTAATCCGGCGAGGCGACGTAGTAGACACCATCTTCGCCGTAGCTCGCGAAGATAGCCGTTAACTCCGAACGCTCGGTAACCGCCGTCTGGAACTCGGCAACCTTCGTTTCGTACGCCTCCCGGTCGGCAACGAGGGCCGGGGCGTTGAGGTCGGCGCCCAGGGCTTCGGCCAGCGCTTCGATGCGGCCCAACTCGACATCGATCGGGTCACCCTGGTTCACCACGATGATGGGCGCGATCTCCGCCGCCCGGTCGAGGACATCGGCCGGGAAGCCGTTGGTGGCGTTGCGGATGTCGTCCTTGTTCCACGTCCAGGTCACGATCAGGTCGGGGTTGGCCGCGATCAGCTGTTCGAGGTCGACATTGCCCTCAAGGTCGCTGATTTGCGGAAGCTCGCCGGCCGGGACGTTGCCCCAGGCGATGTGATCGCCATCGGGATAGTTGGCGGCCGTCCAGCCGAAGACGGCGACAGGCTGAATGCCGAAGTCCCACAGGCTGGCCGCCTGGTTGATGTAGGCGGCGATCCGCACCGGTCGTCCCGGCAGGGTCACCGTCGTGCCGGTGACATCCGTGTATGTCCACTCACCGGCGACAGACGAAGCGTCTGGTGTGGCGTCCTGCGCCATCCCGTCCCGGGCGATGTCCGCCCCCAATGCCGCGCCAGCCGCCGCGCCGAGCACCGACCTCCGGCTGAGTCGATACGTTCCCAATGGTGCCGAACCCATCATCGTCTCCTCAAGTAAATACTGACCAAACTGATCGGATATAGCGTAGTCATGGTCTTCGTGCTGGTCAAGGTTGATTGCATGCGGGCGTGTGGACAGGTATCATCGTGGCCAGAAAGGTGATCGTTGCATGGCTGCAAGCTGCTTCATCCGAATCCGAACACGCGGGGAGTTCTCCGTGGATCGGGATGGCGACTGGGGGATGAACCCCGGCGTCCGGTAACGGCACACCTTTCGCCCTTTCCGCAACCGAGAACTCCCTGATACATCGCCACCGCGCCTGCGGGGCGATTTTTCGTTGCCGGCGAGTCGCCGGGAGCCAGGGAGGAAATCATGGCCGCACAATCGGATCGCCGCGTTCGCTATTCGCAGAACTTCCTGCACAACCAGCGCCTCGTGGAGCGGATCGTTGGGGCGTCGACACTCGACCAGGATGATCTCGTGATCGAGATCGGGCCGGGAGATGGCGCGATCACTCGCGCACTGACCGAACGCTGCCGCCACGTGATTGCGGTCGAGCTGGACCCGGTCCAGGTGGAACGGCTGGAGCGGTGTTTTGGGCGCCAGCCCAACCTGACCGTCTTTGCGGCGGACTTCCTCGACTTTCCGCTGCCGGCTTCACCCTACAAGGTATTTGCCAGCATTCCGTACCGCGCGACCGCGGCAATCGTGGGGAAACTGACCACCGGCACCGCGCCACCGGCCGACTGCTATCTCGTGGTTCAGCGTGAGGCCGCCGACCGGTTTATGGGAAGACCAACCGGGACGCTGGCGGCGATCCGGATCGCGCCCTGGTTTGAGGCGTCGATCGCGCACCGGTTCCGGCGGTCCGATTTCCGGCCTGCCCCGGCGGTGGAGAGCGTGTTGCTACGCCTGGAACGGCGGCCAGCGCCGCTCGTGCCGGATGACCGGCGCGAACGCTACGAGGCGTTCGTCACGGCCGCGTTCGGGGCGTGGCAGCCATCGGTCGGCGCCGCGCTGCATCGGCTACTGCCGTCACGGGCGGCTGCGGAAGTGGCGCTGGCCCTGCCAGGATCGATGCGCAAGCGGCCTGCCGAGGTTCTGCCTGTGGAGTGGGTCGCGATGTTCAGCCTGCTGGCGGACCGAGACGATTCGAAGGTGTGGACGGCGATCGAGCGGGCGACACGAAAGCAGGAACGAATCCAGGCCGGGAGCGAGAAGCGGCATCGCACGAGCGCCACGGGGTAACCGGATAAGGAGGTGGAGCGATTCGGGCCATCTCAGGGGTGTCAGTACCCCTGAGATGCAGATCAGACGGCGGAACGATCCATGAGTTCACGAAGTGCAACCGCGTTGGACATACCGGAAAGCGTCGCTACGAGCGAAGGGGCGGCATGAAGAATTTCGAAGCCAACGGGTTCGCCGCTTGCATCGATGTCCACATACACGGATTCGGAAAGCTCGATGGTTTCAGCGATCTCGTTGTCCGAGAGTTCGATGTATACGGCCCGTACCTCCGGATCGTAGGTGAGTGTGCTGGAATTCATCGTTGGCCGTTTCAGGCTTATCACGGTGACGACCCGTGCGCTGCTCTCGTTCTACTACGACAACGCGTATATGACCGAGCTCGAACTCCCAAGTGTCTTCTTGCCCCGGTCTTCCCTCTCCCAGCCTGAGCGCAAGTTCCGCCTGATCCCTGGAAATGCCGCGGCGACGCATTCTCCTGACGGCATGAATCGAGTACTCGATCGAATCATGTACAGGCATACCCGGCATCAGTCCTCAACGAACCGGGCACCCGTAGCGACAGGCATGAGGGTTTCCACACGCCCGGGGACGACGAGGCGGCGGCCAGTGGCTTCGAGGGCGGTGGCGACATCGTCCGCACGGTCCGGTGGGACGAGCGCGAGGACGGTGGATCCGGCCCCGCTGAGGGCGGCGCCGACCGCGCCGTGGTCGCGGGCGGTTCCCTTCATGGCGTCGAGATGCGGAAAAAGGCGGGCCCGGTAGGGTTCGTGCAGCATGTCGCGCATGCCGGCCGCGATCAGCGTGTGGTCGCCGGTGCGCAGGCCGAGCGCCAGGCTGGCCGTGGTCGCCAGGTTGAGGGCGGCATCGGGCAGGGGAATCTCGTTCGGGAGGGCGGCGCGGGCGGCCCAGGTGGCGCCGGTCACCTCCGGAATGAAGACGACGGCGACCAGGCCGAGATCCTGCCCATCGGTGAGGCGGATCGGTTCCGGCAGGCCCGGCACGGCCAGCACCACGCCGCCGTACACCGCCGCGCCGACGTTGTCACCGTGGCCTTCCATCCGCAGTGCCCAGGTGTAGATCTGCTGGCGGGTCAGGCCGAGGTCGAGCAGATGGTTGGCGGCGATCAGGCCGGCGACGAGGGCGGCAGCCGACGAACCGAGCCCCCGCGATACCGGAATGCCGGTGTGGGCGACGATCGAGAATGGCGGCAGCGTGCGCTTCTGGTCCTGCGCCAGCAGTTCCATCGCCTTGACGGTGAGGTTGTTGTGGCCTTCGAGAATCTTCGCCTCGGGACCTTCATTGATGATCTCGCCAGGTGTGCCATCGGTATCGATGGTGACCGTGTTCCAGAGATCGAGGGCGAGGCCAAGGGCGTCGAATCCCGGCCCGAGGTTGGCTGACGAGGCAGGCGCTTTAACCGTGAACCGCATCGTCCAGAATCCTCTTGAGTGCATCGAGTGTGGCCGGGATCGAGACCGGGCGGTTGGCGAGCGGTCGCTGCTTCCCGTTTGCATCGTTGTTCAGGTGATAGTTCACCACCGCGTCGGTGTCCTTGAGTATGTGCGCCGTGGCAACCCCGACCACGGTCGCGTCCGGGCTGACCCGGCCATCGGCGACGAGCTTGCGGATCCCCGCCAGCGAGGCGGCGGAAGCCGGTTCGCAGCCGATGCCGATGCGGTCGATCAGGGCCTTGGCGTCGAGGATGTCCTCGTCGGAGACAGCGGTGACGATGCCTCCGGTTGTCTCGATCGTGCGGCGGGCGCGATCGAGGCTGGCCGGGTTGCCGATCTTGATCGCGGTGGCGATGGTGTCGGCTTCGACCGGCGCGTAGTGGTCGAACCCGGTCTCGTAGAAGGCAGCGAATGGAGCGGCTCCTGCCGCCTGGACCGTGATCACCTGGGGCAGCCTCGACAGCAGGCCAACCTGGTACGCCTCGGAGAGTGCCTTGCCGAAGGCTGCGGTGTTGCCGAGGTTGCCGCCCGGCAGCGCGATGATGTCCGGCACCTGCCAGCCGAGTTGGTCGAGCAGTTCGAGCACGATCGTCTTCTGGCCCTCGGGTCGGAAGGGATTGACTGAATTCGCCAGGTAGACATCGAACTGGCCGGTCAACTCTCGCAACAGTGCCAGGGCAATGTCGAAATCACCCTCGACCTGGACGACGCGGGCGCCGTAGGCGATGGTTTGGCCGAGTTTGCTGCCGGAGATCTTGCCTTCTGGAATCAGGACCATCGCCGGGATGCCGGCGGTAGCGGCGTACGACCCGAGCGAGGCCGAGGTGTTGCCGGTTGAGGCGCAGGCGACGATCCTGGCGCCCACCGCTTTTGCGTGGCTGACCGCAACCGTCATCCCGCGGTCCTTGAACGACGCGGTGGGGTTGTGCCCTTCGTGCTTGATCGAGAACCAGCCACCGGTCAGGCCAGCGTAGTCGGCCAGCCGTTGGTCGCGGTAGAGGGGAGTATTCCCTTCGAACCGGGTGACGATGGCTTCGTCCGGGATGGCGGGCAGGAGTTGGCGAAAACGCCACACACCGGACTGCGCCTCGATGCTGCCGGGAGCCGGAGTGAAATCGGCCGGGGTGAGGCGCTGGGAGAGGTCGATATCTGCGTCGAGCAATCCACCGCAGTTCGGACAGGTCGACAGGGAACGAGTCCCCTCGTAGCGCGTCCCGCACGCCATGCAGGTAACGGTCAGCGCCGAGGGCACGCCGGAGCGGGAGGGGATGGTCGACACCATGGAATCCGGGATCCTTTCGGAGCGTGCACAGGAACGACCCGCCGCACCAGACGGTGCGGCGGGGTCTGCGTGAGGATACCATGCGTGCCAGAGGCGATCAGAACGTCGAACTGAATGGGTCGTCCGGCTTTTCCGGCAGCAGGATGGTCAGCGCGATGTAGATCAGCGCGACCGGAATGATTCCGATCCCGGCCGGGACGATGGCAACCAGGAGGAAGACGAGGCGGACCCAGAGCGGATTGATCTTGAAGTAGTCTGCGAGTCCTGCACAGACTCCCGTGATCCACTTCTTGTCCTGCGAACGGTAGACGCCGATCTTGAGCATGGTGAAACTCCTTCTCTTGCCGGATGTACCGGCCTTTTCCGAACGAACATTGTGGTGACGATGGGTCGAGACACGCTCGACCGCGACCAGATGAACAAGCACCGGATGTTACAGTGCGTCTTCATCGCGAAAGATCATCTGGTCCCAGTTCCCGATGGGACCGGTTTCGAACCAGGTAAGCATCGCGTCGACCGAGAATCCTGCCTGCAACAACGGTTCGATCATCATCGTGTTGCGTGATGAGGCGTCGACCCGCCACGGCAGTTGCCGGGGATTCGGGTGCAGGTTCGCCAGGTGCATCCCGAGGTCGAGCACCACCGGGAAGGTTTCCGGATGGCGGGTCGCCACCGGGCCAACCTGGCAGTGCTGGGTCCGGGTCGATACCAGGCAGAAGCCTTCCAACCTGCCGGATTGCCGGTCGAATGCAAGCAGGCTGTCGCTGTCGCGCAGCCATGCCGCGAGATCCGGCTGGCGATCGGCGCCCCGGATCAGCAGGTCGAGTTCCGCGACGGTATCGAGATCGCCGACCGTTCCCGGTTGGATGGCGAGTCCGCGATGGGACGGCATGTTGACCGGGAATTTCGGGTTCGTGGCTCGCCAGGCGATCACCGGTGGGCCTGGCCGCAGCCCGAACCGCAGGTAGCGTTGCCAGGCGCGCGGATCGCGGGAGGACGACAGCGTCGTCACCGTCGCGCCCGACGCAGCGATCACGTCGCGTAACCGTTCCAACAGGTCCCGCCCGAGACCCCGGCCCTGGGCGTCCGGATGGACGAACAGGAAGGCGATGTGCGCGTGCGGCGGCTGGATCTGGACGGCTGCCATGCCGGCGATCCGATCGCCGTCGCGAGCGACCACCACGGACTGCGCATCCAGGGCGAGCAGGTGCCGCAGGGCATCGCTCGCCTGGCGGATATCCTCGTCCCGCGCGGTTTGCGACAGCCACGGTGTTTTCGCGCGCAGCCGTTCGGCGAGATCGATCGCGGCAGCCTGGTAGATCCCGGCGGCGGCGGGGATGTCGTCGATGGTGGCATGGTCGATGGTCAGCGCGCCTGCGATGCTCATGTCACCAGCATACCGCCTGCGCGCCACTGTCACCGTGAGGCTATCCCCCATTCAGCGGTGGGGGACGGTTGGATGAGTGTGGGCAAGCAGGACGCTACGCGGGAGGTGTCGAGGTGGGCGGCTCGGGGAAGACGCGCTCGGCCCGGACCACCGTCCGCGAAAGGTACTCGCCGTTGACGTAGTCGAACTCGCCGCCGCAGGTGAACATCGTCAGGATTTGCTCGACGCCGTCCGAGGCGACGATGTCAGCCATCGTGCCACTGATGAGATCTTCCAGCAGGTAGGTCTCGTTCCAGGCAACCTGGTAGGTAAAGGTCTCGCCGTTTTCCCCGGACAGCAGGATTTGGTCGCCTTCCACCAGGTCGCGCACGTTGTAGAACACGCAGGGTCCGATGCCCCAGTAGTCGACGTGTCCCGCCATCAGCACGTTGCCGGGCTCGCCAAGCTGGGCGGACTGGCGGTACCACGAGACGACCCACGGACCGGTAGGGTCGGCGAGGCGGCCGTTCTCGATGTTCAGTGTTTCCACGTCGGCATTGATTCCGGCTGCTTCGACCACGATCGAGATCGGGATGGTCGTGACGTAGGTCGTGGTTGGCGGTTCGTTTCCGACCGGGCCGGGCCGGAGCGCGCCGGTGCTCGGCATCTCCCCTGGCTGGTTGCTGACGATCGACGGTGTGGAGTCGGGTGTGCTCTCCTGCGCCAGCGACGGGATCGAGGCTACTGCCAGCGACCCCGCTCCGAGACCGATGACCCCGAGAAGTCGGCGGCGTGAGAGTTCGCCGGAACCACCACTGGGGCCACCAGTGGAACCACCATTGGCGTGGAACGGGTGCTCGGAACGGGCCATGGACGCTGACTCCTCGGCCCGGAACGCGGGCCAGCTTGCCGTGGGGACGTTTCTGGTTGAGAGTCTACACAATGCGTGCCGCAGACAGGGCGTCTGATGTCATGAAGACGATTGGGCCGGGTGTTTGGTGTCGGGATGGGTGCAAGGATGCAGGGAACCCAGGTTAGGATCGACGATCGCGAACTCGGTGCCATCCTACGCGAGGTGTTCGGTGAACGGCGGCATGGCATTACCAGCGCCACCATGTCCGATGGCGTGATCAACGATACGCGGATGCTCACCATGCCGGACGGCGGTCGGCTCATCCTGCGGGTAGCGCCATCGGATGCGTACGCCGGGGCCGGTCCCTCCTGGTTCACACCGTACGGATTGCGCCGGGAAGCGGCGGTGATCGCGGCGGCGAACGACCTGGCAGGCTATCTGCCGGTGACCGTTGCGTACGACTTCGATCGCGCCATCATCGACCGCGATTGGGTGATCCAGGACGTCATGCCGGGGCAGGTCCTGCGATCGGTCGACGAACAGTTGGCCCCGGACGAGCGAGCCCGGTTGTGGGCCGAAATCGGTGAGGTCACCCGGCGACTGCATACCGTGACAGCCCCGGCGTTTGGGCCACCGGCATACGGACCAGCGTTCGAGCGCTGGTCTGAGTTGCTCGCGTGGGATGTCGCCGGATTGCAGGAGGACGCGGCCCGATATGGATACGATCCCGGCCCGTTCGCACGGCTGGCGGATCTCGTCCTGACGCACCGCGACCTGCTGGATGATGTGTCGCGGCCAGGTCTCATCCACTCCGATCTCAATCGCCATCACCTGTTCGTCGAGCGCATCGACGGGCAATGGCGCCTGCGCGGCACGATCGACCTGGAGTTCGGGCGGTTCGCTGATCCGCTGTCTGAAAGCCTGACCGTCGGCTTCGAGTGGGATAACGCGCCGCTTGCGATGCGCGGCGCGTTCCTGCAGGGGTATGGGCTGGGGGAATTCACGGAACGCGAGCGAGTGCGCGTGGCGATCTACGCCGCGCTCGCGTTGGCCTGGTTCGCGCCGTTGCTGGCGATGACTGGCGACTCGCTCGACGACCTGTTCGAGCGTATTGGCGTCTCGCTCGACCAGCTGGAGATTGGCTGAGGCGAATGACGAGCCCTACGGCAGGGATGCGCATCACGTAGTAGGGATAGACGGCCCCGGGACCGAACGCCAGTCTGTCCAGCCGCCATCACGTGCCGGTTGCACGGGCCGATCGGCACCTACGGTGTGATGAGACGCGACTGACGGTTCTCGTAGGGGAGGACCAAGCCGCGCAGCGGCGCGTGTCCTCCCGCGGCTCCATCATGGGAGGGCGCGCGGGTTGCATCCGGCATGCAGCGGGAGGACACATGCTCGCCTGGCAGCTCGCTGGTCCCCCCTTCGATTGCCCGATGCGCCTCGCACAAGGGGGCATCGCCTGATTGCGGGTGTTACACCGAAGGGTCGGGGTCGTCCAGCAGGCGGGGCCGGGGCGGGTCATTCGGGCGTGGGCGTGGGGTTGGCGTCGGCACGGTTGGCCGGGCAGGCGCCGGCTCGCCGGTTGGCCTCGGGCCACCGGTCAGCAGGTTGCTGATCATGTCGATCGGCAGCGGGAACACGACGGTGGTGTTCTGCTCGGAGCCGATCTCGTTCAGGGTTTGCAGGTAGCGCAACTGGATCGTGACCGGGTTCTGGTTGATGATCTCGGCCGCTTCCGCCAGCTGCTGGCTGGCCTGGAATTCACCCTCGGCGTGGATGATCTTCGCCCGCTTCTCGCGCTCGGCTTCCGCCTGCCGCGCCATCGCACGCTGCATTGATTGCGGCAGCTCGACATCCTTCACCTCGACGATGCTGACCTTCACCCCCCAGGGTTCGGTCTGGTCGTCGATGATCTGCGCGAGTTGCTGGTTGATCTTCTCGCGCTCGGCCAGCAGGTCATCGAGCGCGGACTGCCCGAGAACGCTGCGGAGGGTGGTCTGGGCGATCTGCGAGGTGGCGCGAATGTAGTCGGCGACATTGACCACTGCCGCATCCGGGTTGAGGACGCGGAAGTAGGCGACCGCATTGACCCGGATCGTGACATTGTCCTTGGTGATGACTTCCTGGGCCGGGATATCCATCGTGACGGTTCGCAGGTCGACCTTCTGCATCCGCTCGATGAACGGGATGAGCAGGATGAGGCCGGGACCGCGCACGCCGGCGAGACGGCCAAGCCGGAACACGACCCCCCGCTCGTACTCCTGCACGACCTTGATCGAGGCGAACAGGACGATCAGGAGGAAGAAGACGATGATGCCGAGGATGATCAGGGTAGGGAGCATGGATTGACGGGTACTCGCTTTCTCGCGTCATCAGCGGGGGTGACCGCGAATCGCGTCGCTGCGGCGGTTCCACGCATCGGTGCGCACGCCAATTGTGACATGCATGCTGGAATCAGGGCTGCTCGGGGGATTGGGCCTCACTCATCCGGACATCCCGGACCCCGCCAACCACGGGGATGACCCCATCCGGCCGGGTCCGGGCGATCGTCGCAGGTGGGATCTCCGGCGTTGTCTCTGTCGGTCGGACGACGAGCCGGAGTCCGTGGATCGCGGTGACTTCGACGTTCGTGCCGACCGGGACTGGTGGTTCGCCAGCGGCCAACCCATCGGCGGTGGCGGTCCAGAGTTCACCCTGCAGATGCACCATGCCGGTTGGGTTCAGTGGTTGTCGCACGACGCCGACCTCCCCGATCATCGACGGCGCGCCGGTAGCCGGTTTCTGCCGCATCACCTTGAATATCGCGCCACCGATGATGAGGGCGCTGACGAGGATCAGGGCAGCGGATGTCCAGATCACGAAGGGCGCGACACCTTCGAATCCGGGCACCGACGTGTCCACCAGCATGTACGAGCCGATGACGAAGAGGCTGATGCCAGCGACCAGCAGGATACCGTACGACGGAACGAACAAATCGAGAAAGAAGAGACCAAAAGCGATGGCAATGAGCAGGACGCCGGTCCAGTTGACGGGAATCGTGCCGAGCGCGTAGAGCCCCAGCACGAGGCTGATGACGCCGACGATGCCGGGCACGAAGGTGCCGGGATTGCTCAATTCGAGGAAAATGCCGAGCGCCCCAAACGACATCAACAGGTAGGCGATCGTTGGGTTGGAAATGAACTGGAGCAGTTCCTCGAACACGTTCATCGAGGTGTCGGATGTTTCCGCTCCCGCCGTCATGAGCGTCAGGGGCGAGCCGTCAGCCATCGTGACCGTCATGCCATCGACCTCGTTCAGCAGTGTCGGCAGGTCGGCGGCGATCAGGTTGATCACGTTCAGGTCGAGTGCTTCCTCGGCAGTGATGTTGGCGGCATCGCGGACGGCGGATTCGGCCCAGTCGGCGTTGCGGCCCCGCAGGTCGGCGAGATTGCGGATGTTCGAAACCGCATCGTTGGTGACCTTGGCCTCCATCGTGTCCGACATGTCGCTGCCATCGCTGGAGACAGGAGACGCCGAGCCGATGCTGGTGCCGGGCGCCATCGCGGCGACGTGCGATGCGTAGGTGATGAAGACCCCGGCCGAGGCGGCGCGGGCGCCTCGTGGCGAGACCCAGGCGATGACCGGCACCTCGCTCTCGAGGATGGCGCGGTCGATGTCGTCCATTGCGCTGGAGAGCCCGCCCGGCGTGTCGATCTCGATCACGATCGCGTCGGCATCCGCGTTTTCGGCCGATGCGATGCCGCGAGCGATGTACTGGGCCATCGCCGGGGTAATGGTGTCGTCGATCGCGAGGACGCGAACCTGCGGCGTCCCGTCCTGGGCCGTGACCGGCGCGATGGCCAGGATCAGGACACCTGCAAGCATCGATACGACGGCCATCAGGCGCATCAGCGTGATGGGTTTGGATGGACGAGGGGCTGGTTGCGGGATGGCCACCGGATGGAACTCCTTGCGCAATCCAAGTATAGCGGTGGCGGGTTAGTGCGGAATGCCGGATGGTTGCAATTCGCGATCATCTGTTCTATGTTCGTACACCTGATGCAGGAGCATTCACCCACGAAGGGACGGACTTCATGTCGGAAGCGGAAAATGGGTTCGGATGGTTGTACTACATCGAGATCCCGGCAATCGACGTTGCGGTGTCGGCAACGTTTTACCAGGCTGTGTTCGGCTGGAAGGTGCGTGAGCGTGGCGACGGTGAGGTTGCGTTCGATGATGGCGCCAGCCACGTGAGCGGGGTCTGGACCACCGGTCGCAAGCCGGCCGTCGATCCCGGATTCCGCCTCTACATTTCGGTCCAGGATGCGGAAGCGGCGGCAAGCCGGATCGAGGCCGCGGGTGGCACGATCGAGACGCCGCCGGACATGACCCAGGTCGATATCGTCGGGTACTTCCGCGACCCGGCAGGCAACCTGATCGGCATTCACCAGTACAAGCCGGAGAACGGCGATGCCTGATCCTGCGATGCAGCACGGGCGCATCTGCTACATCGAACTCCCGGCCGACGATGTCGCGGTGTCCGCCGCCTTCTACCGGACTGTGTTTGGGTGGGAGATTTGGGAGCGGGGAGACGGCGCCATCATGTTTTGGGACGCCGGCAACCAAATCCAGGGCGCATTCAACATGGGTACGGCCCCTGCGGGGATTGCCGGACCACGCATCTATCTCTGGGTCGATGATGCGCTCGATGCGTCCAACCGGATCGACCGGGCGGGCGGCAAGGTGGTGGTAGAAGCCAACCCGACGCTGGTTCACATCGACGCCCTGTTCCAGGATCCGGCGGGCAACCTGCTCGGTATCCACGAACACAATCCGG
>CAZSUN010000054.1:0-24443 GCA_964610045.1 uncultured Sphaerobacteraceae bacterium | reverse complement strand
CCGCCAGATGTGACGATAACTCCGGCAAGACATATTCAGCGTCCAGTATGCGGCAATGCCCCAGACATCGAGCACCGCGTCACCGGCTTCTCGTCAATCGATGCGGACAGGTCCACTGGCGGCAATATGTCACCTGTCCGGGCGACCTGCTTCACGGTGACCTCGGCGCCTCGCTGATTACCCTGCAACCGTGCCGGGACCAGATCCAGGGGGTGCTACCCCACACGATCGAACTGGCGATCGCCGCGATCATCCTCGCGCTGACGCTCGTCCTGCCAATCGGGATCGTCACCGCCGTCAAGCGCAACACCTGGATCGACTACACCGGCCTCGTCGGCGACGGCCTTCGCGACGTGCTCAATCCCCGCTCGGGCCGATAGCCGGCGTCACCCTCGACGGGACCCCGCACCCAAACACTCCCGGAAGGCGGGCGAGAGCGGACGATCGTCCGCGCGCTCCATCACGTCACAGGACTATGCTACATTTCTCGTTAACATTGAATGCGTGGGGACGGCCATTCATGTGTCTTGATCCGTGGGGCTCACGCCAGAAGGACGCAATGGTTGACACTGCATTCGGTGATTCATACGAAGATCTCGTGCAGGCGGGGCGGACAGCCCGAAAGAGACTCCCTCATGCCTTGGCCGGGCAATTCACGCCTCCAGAACGTGACCCGATCGCCATCCTCGAACACCAGCACGTAAATCGGCTGCCGAATCTCGTCCCGGTTCGCATTGGGCGGATGGCGCAGTCTCCATTCGCCTTCTACCGTGGCTCCGCCGCGATCATGGCCAACGATCTGGCTCTGGAGCCGAATACCGGCGCGAACATCGTCATCTGCGGCGATGCCCACCTCTCCAACTTCGGACACTACGCCACGCCCGAACGCGCGCTCACGTTCGAGCTGAACGACTTCGACGAGGGCTGTTGGGGCCCATGGGAATGGGATGTCAAGCGACTTGCTGCGAGCATCATGCTGGCCAGCCAGGACGCCGGGCACCGTCCCGGCCAGGCGGCGGACGCCACCTTCGACGCGGTGCGCCTCTACCAGCAAACCCTTCGACGGCTGATGAAGCTCTCCGCACTCGAACGTTTTCACTACCAGCCCAACCTGTCACCATTGCAGAAGGTCCTGGACAGCAAGCGCTACCGGGAGATGGTGAAAGTCCAGAAAAAGGCCAGACGCCGGACCTCCGACCAGGTCCTCAAGCGAATTGCGACCGACGATCTGCGAATTCGTGAACAACCGCCAATCATGGTGCATCGAGACGACTTTCCAGTCTCCCACGCAGAAGAGTTGTTCATGGAGTACATGCGCACCGCCCGCACGGATGTAGCCTTTCTCCTGGAGCAATACCGCATCCGTGACATGGTGCTGCGGGTGGTGGGAGTCGGCAGTGTCGGCACCCGCTGCTCCATCGTGTTGCTGACGGGGCCAGCGGGCGAGCCGCTCTTCCTCCAGGTCAAGGAGGCTGAGCCGTCCGTGGTCATCACCCACGGCAAAATCGCCGCAGCCTCACGGGTCCATCGACTGGAAGACGAAGGGGAAGGCTACCGGGTCGTCGGTGTCCAGCGCATCCTTCAATCGCAATCAGACCCCTTCCTCGGTTACTTTTCGCATGGAGACCGTCACTATTATGTCCGCCAGTTCCGGGACATGAAGGGGTCGTACGATATCGCCGCGATGGACGCATCCACTCTGGCCATCTACGCACAAGTCTGCGCCGGCCTGTTGGCGAGGGCCCACGTGCAAAGTCCCAATGCGGCATTCATCCTCGGATACCTGGGCAAAGGCAGCGGCTTCGCACGCGCGATGGTGAACTGGGCCGAAGCGTATGGGGATCAGGCACTGCGAGATTACGGCGCCCTGGTCGCCGCCATCGACTCGGGACGGCTTCCGGCGGAGTACGACATCTAGCGTGAGGCTCGGACGCTGAGCGCCAATGGTTTGGGCCGCAACTGGATACCACACGGCTGTGACACCCGGCACAACGACACTGCGGAGCAGGAGGCACACAGCCATTTCAATGCCACGGGGACGGCATGGTCATTCTCGGCAGATCGGCGAGGCAGACCCTGGTGCCAGAGTCTGCTTCGCCCCGGATTGGTGACAACAGTACGCTCATGCGGGAGCGCCTGCATGTCTTTGTTCGATGAACCGGCAACGGTCGTCCTGGTAACGGCCGCCACCGGTTTCGGCAAGACAACCATGCTTGAGGAGTGGGCCAAGCAACGAACATCCACCACTGGCTGGCTCACCCTCTCGGCCGAGGACAACGATCCAGTCCGTCTGACGGGCGTGTTCGACGGCGAGACAACAAGACCAGGACCACACTCGCCGCGCTCGGACGAAACATCCGCCTTGGTACTGGAAGGTACCCACGTGCTGATCGATGATCGGTGTATCGCGCTACCCAATGATGCCATCGCCAATCTCATCCCGCAGGCGAAACTGATCATCTCGGGTTGCAGGTCACTGCCGTTGCGGCTGGCGCGGTTCCGCTCACTCGGGCGCGTCCGCGAGGTTCTTGGAGCCGATCTCCACCTCACCTTGCCGGAAGCCCATGCCTTGCTCGGATCGCGCGCTGCCGATGATGGCCCCACGCGCGACCTCATCCGCACCCTGATGGGACGACATCAGGATTCAGGGCACTGTCCCACGCGGGCAGCGTCGCGCGGCGAATGGGTGTACCCCTTGTCGTGGCCGCTCCCTACGAGAGTCGAACCGGATCGCCAACTGGCGCAAGCCAGGATGTGGATTTCAGATGACGGGTGCAGACCAGGTTGGAAGCCAGTCTGAACGAACTCGGCAACACGGGAGTCGAAACACGCTTCATGGCGGCCCATCGCGACAATCTACAATCAGTCATCGAACTGCTGGACAGCAGTGAGCTTCTGGTGCTCGGCTCACCCGCGCATACCGGGCTGAGCAAGGAATTGGTCGTGAGACGTGCTGTTGGGAAATCCAGCCATGCGTCCATGCCTGTGCTGATCGTTCGGAGGTGAAAGCTGGACCCCGGCGAACGTCGCCTCGCTTTTCCACTCACTCGGCCGTGTCATTTCGACCGGTCAGGTAGACAATTCTGGACCGGACTGGCGGATGACATCCCGGGTCGGCACAAGGTGCGCCGTGGAGGGAGCGGATTGGCGTGACAATGTATCTTGCGGCGATCATCGTAATCGGGACACTGGTGGCCATGACATCTGGAAGGATGCCGCCGCTCCTGGCCCTCATGACGGGGCTGGCCATCGCCGGTCTCACCGGCGTCAGCGAGCCAAGCGATCTCTTCGCCGGGCTGAGCAACGGCGGGGTCATCACGGTTGCCTGCATGCTGGTTATCGCGAAGGGCATCGTCCAGACCGGGTTCGTCAACCGGATCACCTGGGCCCTGCTCTCCAGTGTGGAGACATCGCGCCAGGCACTGTCACGCCTGATATTTCCGGTCGGTATCGCGTCGTCGCTCATGAATACAACACCAATCGTTGCGATCCTGGTCCCGGCAGCGAAAGAGCTGGAACAAACAAGGCGCATTCCCGCGCGCTCGGTCCTGCTGCCGATCGCGCATGTGACGACGTTGGCCGGTTCGATAACGCTGATCGGGACCAGTTCGAACCTGCTCATTGCGGGTATCGCCCATGAGTACGGGATCAATGTCAGCATGCTCTCGTTCGCGCCTGTAGCGCTGCCGGTTGCGCTGGTCGGATGGCTGGTGATCTTTCTGCTGTCACCGCATATGCTGGCTGGAGAGAACGAGAGCGGGCCGATCCGCACCAAAATCTGGCGCGTCGAGGTACCGATCGGGGAGCAGGCAATCGCACGGGGCCGCGTACCGGAGGACCTTGGGATCGCGACCACCCAGGAGTACGATCTTCAGGCGATTGTTCGCAATAATGATACCCTCCCACCAAGCCAGCCCATCGCCGCCGAAGACGTGCTGGTCTTCAACGCCACCCCGGAAGGGATCTCGGCACTCTGGAAAAGTCCACTCTTCGGCCTGGCGCCCCGGCGGCTATACCAGGTGGTCCTAAGTTCGGTAGGTGAGGGCACCCTCGCCGACCTTGAGCAAAACAGCAACGTGCACGTCGTCGCGTCCCAGACATCGAATGCTCTGCAGGACACACCGATGGTGCCAGGCGAAACCTGCTTTGCCACGTGCGAAAGCACCCAGGAATTCGATGAAAACCGCAACGTGGCGCTCTGGCAGGATTTCATCGGGCGTTCGCCACAGCCTGGCAAGACATGGGTTGCCCTGGCGATCCTCGTCGTCGTGATCGTGGCCGCGTCCGTTGGATTGGCGCCAGTAGAACTGGCGTCGTTCGCGGGTGCGATTGCCCTGGTGTTGACAAAGGTGCTCACCCCGCGCTCTGCGGTTCGGGCGCTCGACTGGAACGTTCTGGGGATCCTGGCGGGGTCCGTCGGGCTGGGATCGATCGTGGTAACAAGTGGGTTGGCCGACGAAATCGGTCGCGGGATTCGGTTCCTGGCGAACGGTAACCTCGTCCTGATGGTGATCGTGGTGGTGGTAGGCACCGCCATCATGACCAACCTCGTGACGAACGCCGCCACCGCCGCGATGCTGACTCCCATTGGGATCAGCATCGCCACAGAGTACGGAATCGATCCAGTGCTGCTGCTGGCTGTGATTGGGACCTGTATCTCGCTCACCTTCATCAACCCGTTCAGCCATCAGTCCAACATGATGGTGATGGGTCCTGGCGGATATACGACCCGCTCGTTCGTGCGTTTCGGGATACCGATCATCCTCGTGGCGATGATCACCACAGCCATTGTCTCCACCCTGCTCCTCTCGTCCTGACCGTACAATGCTCATCTCGCTGCCTACAGCGTGTTGCAGGGACGTTGATTGCGAACACAGGACAGCCACACGGCGCTGCGCGCCTGGGCTGTCCCTACACGACCGAACACCGATCAAGCTCACCGCAACGGGCTGTAGTCCGCCCGGGTGTCACCATCGCAATGTACGTGCCTTGATCCAGCCGTCTCTATCCGGATCAGCCCTCCATCAGCGACACCTATCACGTGAGAGACGGCAGATTGCTCGCAATGGGGCTCTGGAATGGCAAGCGATACCGTTTCATCGGCGGCATCACCAGAATTGGTATGATGTGGAATCTGCCAGTACCAGACGATTTGTCCGTCATCCATCCGTATTCAGCACCGAGGCAGAAACCCCGCACGTTCCACACACAAACACGCCGGTGGCAGGTGCCACCGGCGTGTTGCGGTTCCAGATGGGGAACAGGAGCGGAATTACCGTTTGGTGTACTGAGGCGCCTTGCGGGCCCGCTTGAGACCGACCTTCTTGCGCTCCTTGACGCGAGCGTCGCGAGTGAGGAGCTTGGCGCCCTTGAGCACGGGTCGAAGCTCGGAGTCGACCCGGAGGAGCGCACGGGAGATGCCGTGACGCACCGCGCCGGCCTGGCCAGAGGTGCCGCCGCCGACGACCGTGGCGACCACATCGAACCGTTGCGATGTCCCGGTAACGCGGAACGGTTCTTCCATCACCAGGTAGTGCAACTCGCGGCCACCAAAGTAGTCGCGCGCGGGCTTGCCATTGACGGTGACCTTGCCTTCACCCGGGTAGAGCCGGACGCGGGCAACGGCGGACTTTCGCCGGCCAACCGCATAGTAGTACTGTCCCCTCGGGGTTGTGTCGCTCATTGATGATCCTTTGGTACGAGCGAACGAATCCTCGCTGCACTCGGATTGACAACCGACGGTGCTACCGGGAAGCCGTGTCGTCCAGCGCCAGCTCGACCGGGTTCTGCGCGGCGTGCGGATGCTCGCTGCCGGTGAATACCTTGAGCTTCTTGAGCTGCTGCTCGCCAAGCGAAGTCCGCGGCAGCATGCCGCGCACGGCGTTCTCGATGATCCGTTCCGGATGCGAGGCGCGCATGTCCTTGAGGGAGGTCTTCCGGAGGCCGCCAGGGTAGTTGGAGTGCCGGTAGTAGAACTTCTGGGTTTCCTTGGCGCCGGTCACCTTGACCTTGCCCGCGTTGAGCACGATGACGAAGTCACCGGTGTCCATGTGCGGGGTGTACATCGCCTTGTTCTTGCCCCGGAGGGTAGCCGCAATGGCGGTGGCGAGACGCCCGAGGGTCTTGCCCTCGGCATCCACCACAAACCACTGCCGCTTGATGTCCGCGGGTTTTGCCGAATAGGTTCGTCGCTCCACGTTTGCTCCCTTAACCGTTCTGCATGTGAGGTGGCACTGTCCTCACGATCGAAGTGCCATCCGGGTCAGGGCCGGGAACATCGTTGCCGTAACCTACCCGCCAAAGAACCAGTCCATTCGCCGGCGCCACTGCCGGCCCGACCCTCCGGTCCCGATAATCGAGCAGTTCCTCGAACCACTCGACCGGTCGTCGACCGGAACCGATCTCCACGAGCCCACCGACCACCGTCCGCACCAGTTGGGGCAGGAACCCATCCGCAACCATGCGGATTTCGATACCGTACCCGTCTCCCGCCAGGATGCCCCACCAGGCCTTCACCGCGCGTACGTCGCAGCACATCACGGTTCGGATGGTGCCCCTCGGCGCCGCGGCCCGGCTGGACCAGGGGACTCCCTCGCCGCCGCCGGTGAAGGACGCCAGATCGCGAGTCCCGACCAGGCTCCCTGCCGCTGCCGACATCGCCGTCAGGTCGAGCGCCGCTCGTCGCGACCAGCCATAGCGTTCCGCCATCGGCTGCCGGACGCCGATCCAGATCCGGTACCGATACTCCCGCCAGGTGGCGTCATACCGGGCATGAAATCCGGACTCGACCCTGGTCACCGACGCGACCGCAATATCACGCGGCAGCAGATGATTCAGGGCCCGCTGGATCGCGTCTTCCGGCGCGTCCGGTCGGATGTCGGCCGTGCCGACGACCTGCCCTACAGCGTGCACACCGCGGTCGGTGCGGCCCGCGAACTCGGTTGTGACCGGTTTCCCTCCGTACCGTTCGAGCGCCGCCTCCAGCTCATGCTGGACCGAGCGCCCGTTCGGTTGTGTTTGCGACCCGTAGAAGTCCGACCCGTCGTACCCGACGATGAGCCGGAGTTTCCTGGCCGCTCGGTCGCCGCCGGGAGTCTCCGCGGAGCCTCCCGACGACACTAGCTGACGAACTCGATGAGCACGACCGGGGCAGCGTCACCGTGCCGGGGGCCGAGCTTGGAGATGCGGGTGTACCCGCCGTTGACTTCTTCGAAGCGCGGCGCAACCACATCGAACAGACGTGTCACGGACGGCTCGTGATCGAGCCGGGACATGACCAGCCGGCGGTGATGTTCGCTGTCGTCGCGGGCGATGGTCACCAGCTTTTCGACCACGCTGCGCAGCTCCTTGGCCTTCGCCTCGGTCGTCATGATGCGGTCGTGCAGGATCAGCGAGATCGCCTGCTGCCGCAGGAGCGCCTTGCGCTGGCTGGGATTGCGGCCGAACTTGCGGCCTGCCTTTCGGTGCCTCATTGGTCGTCGTCCTCATTGTCGTCCGCCGAACCGCCACCAAGGCTGCCCAGCGACGCGATCGCCTCTGCCACTTCGAGTGACTCGGCGTCTTCCACGTCATCCTCATCCGGGACATCGGTGATAACCACGTCAGCTTCCGGAAGATAGCCGAACTCGGCCAGTTTTTCCCGGAGCTCCGTCAGTGACCGCGGCCCGAAGTTACGGATGGAAAGCAGCTGGTCCGGGTCCATGGTGAGAACCTGGCCAACCTTGTCGATCTGCTTGCTGCGAAGCGCGTTGAGCACCCGCGGTGAAAGCCCAAGTTCAGCCAAAGGCTTGATCTGGACTTCTTCCGGGATGAACGAGCTGGCCGTCGCTTCCTGGATCGGGCGGGTGAACTCGGCAAAGACCCTGGCGTGATCCATCAGGATGGTCGCTGCCTGGGAGAGAGCCTCATCCGGCTCGATCGTGCCGTCGGTCAGGACCTCGAGGATCAACCGGTCGAACTCGACGTTCTGGCCGACCCGGGTGGGCTCGATCACGAAATTGACGCGCTGGATCGGGGTGTAGATGGCGTCAATCGGGATCTCGCCGAGTGCGAGTGTTTCCTGGGCCTCGGCCGGGCGGTAGCCACGGTCGCGACTCACCCAAAGATCCATGTCCAGCACGGCGTCGGTGCCGTCCAGGGTTGCGATCGGATGATCCGGATTCACGAGCTCAAGCTCGACCGGCCATTCGATGTCTCCAGCCGTGACGAGTTGTTCGCCTTCGCCTTCGCCGCGACGATACAGGTGGGCGCGCACATCACCGTGCAGTTCCTGCAGGCGGCGCAGGCGAACCCCCTTGAGGTTCAGCACGATTTCCGTGACATCTTCCCGGACGCCGGGAATCGTCGCGAATTCGTGCCACACGTTGTCGATCCGGATACGCGAGACAGCGCACCCTTCGAGCGAACGCAGCAGGATCCGGCGCAGGGCATTGCCCAGGGTGGTGCCGTAGCCTGGCTCAAGCGGTTCGACCTGGTAGCGCCCGTAGTTGCGCCCCGTTTCGATGGTTCTGATGGTAAATTCGGGTTGCTGCAACAAGCGGACTTGCCTCCTTGTATCGCCGGTCTGCCCTCACTCCATACGCCGGTGAGACTGCGCGGGCAGATTGTGCTTGGCGAGCGGGCATACCCATATCCCGGCTCGCGGTTCTGATCCTGTGAACACCCGGCAGCGCGTATCCCGGCCAAACCGGATCGCGCTGAACCGGAAACTAGACCCGGCGACGCTTCGGCGGGCGGCAGCCGTTGTGCGGGATCGGTGTGGTGTCGGTGATCGAAATCACCATCACGCCGCTGCTCTGAAGTGAGCGGACCGCCATCTCACGACCTGAGCCAGGACCCCGGACGAAGACATCGACCTGTCGCAAACCGTGCTCCTGCGCGCGGCGAGCCGCCGCTTCGGCGGTCACCTGGGCGGCGAATGGGGTGCTCTTGCGAGACCCCTTGAAGCCGTTGGCGCCCGCGCTCGACCAAGCGATCACGTTGCCGGACGGGTCGGTCAGGGTGACGATGGTGTTGTTGAAGGTAGCCTGGATGTAGGCACGCCCGCGAGGGATGTTCTTGCGATCCCTGCGCCGTACGCGACCCCGCTGCGCTCCACCTCGACGCCGTTCTGTCATGGTGCGTCATTGCCTCCACACGAATACCCACCGAACGGAGTCGTCCGGCGATCAGAGTCGAATTACTTGCGGCGCCCGCCAATTGCCCGCTTCGGTCCCTTGCGGGTGCGCGCATTGGTCCGGGTGCGCTGTCCGCGAACGGGCATGCCACGGCGATGACGCAGGCCGCGGTACGACCCGATATCCATCAACCGCTTGATATTCATCGCAACTTCGCGGCGCAGGTCGCCTTCAACCCGGTACTCCCGGTCGATGACGTCGCGCAGCCGGTTGACCTCGTCGTCGGTCAGGTCCCGCACGCGAGTGTCCGGACTTACCCCGGTCCGCTCGAGCAGGGTCTGGCTCGTCTTGAGTCCAATGCCGTAGATGTAGGTGAGTCCAACTTCAACGCGCTTCTCGCGCGGCAGGTCAACTCCCGAAATACGTGCCATCGATCATCCTCTTGCTGCAGCACGCGCGCGAGAGCGGCGTGCGAAACGCCTATCCCTGCCGCTGCTTGTGCCGGGGGTTGGTGCAGATCACCCGCACGATCCCCTTGCGCCGAATGATGCGGCAACGCTCGCACCGCTTGGTCACCGAAGCCGAAACCTTCATTGTTGTCCTCATTCTCCCCGGTCCATGACCGGGCATGGACAGTTCGTTCATTCGCTTTGTGCGCGTTCCGCATCCGTCAGGAGAACACGCACTGTTCCGGACCTGGCGACGGCCAGGCGTTTGGTGGCTCACTCGTTGTGTACGGGCAAATCCCCTGTGCGTCCCCGGGATCAACGGGGTGTGGTGTGGGGAATGATCTGTACACGCGGATAGCGCATGCCACAAGACATGCGCCACGAATGGTTAGTGTACCACCGTTGCCAACCGTTCCGTCAAGATCAATGGGGCCCCATCCGTGACGACGATGGTGTGTTCGAAATGGGCCGCCAATGAGCCGTCTGCCGTAACCACCGTCCATTCATCGTCCAGGACCCTCGTCTCCTCACTGCCGAGCGTCAACATCGGCTCGATCGCAAGGGACATCCCCTTCTTCAGGCGGATGCCCGTCCCTGGGTCACCCCAATTCGGGATGTGCGGCTCTTCCCACATGGCGCGGCCAATGCCGTGACCGCCGTACTCCTCGACGATGCCATACCCGCGTGCCGAGGCATACGCTTCGACCGCGTGTCCCACGTCGCCCAGGCGATTGCCGGCCACTGCTTCTGCCAGTGCTTCGTGGAGCGAGGCTTCGGTATCCGCCAACAGTCGTTGCGCTGGTTCCGGAATCGTCCCGACCGCGTATGTCCAGGCGGAATCGCCGTGGAATCCATCGATGATGGCGCCGATATCGACCGAAATGATGTCGCCATCTTCCAGCCGGCGCGGTCCTGGAATGCCGTGGACGATTTCGTTGTTGACCGACGCACAGATCCGTCCGGTGAAACCGTGGTGCCCGAGAAAGTTGGAGGTCGCTCCCGATTCGGCAAGCGTATCGCGCACGATGTCGTCGAGATCCTGTGTCGTCACGCCGGGAGCGATGGCCGCTTCGACGCGTTGGTGACAGAGCGCGACGACGTGCCCGGCTCGCTGCATCTTCTGGATGTCGGACTGGCTCCGGAGCGGGATTCCCATGGGACTACGCCTCCGCTCCCGCCACGCGGCCTTCGATGGCCGCCATGAGCGCGGCGGTCACCGTCTCGATTCCCTGGTTGCCATCAACCGCCACCAGCTTGCCCTGCTCCCGGTAGTACCCGAGGAGGGGAGCAGTCTGCTCGTCATACAGCGCAAGGCGACGCGCGATGGCGGCGGGCTGGTCATCGTCCCGCTGGATCAACGATCCTCCGCATACATCGCAGACGCCATCGATCTTCGGCGGGTTGGCTTCGAGGTGGAACACCGCGCCGCAGGAGGTACAGACCCGGCGACCCGCCAGGCGCTCGATCAGGACGTCGCGCGGGACATCGATTTCGACCACCGCGGTCACTGATTCACCGAAGCCGGCGAGGATGTCGTCGAGGGCACTCGCCTGACTCGCGGTGCGCGGAAACCCGTCGAACAAAGCCCCGGCAACATCGTCACCCGCCTTGCGCTGGTCCACGATCCGGGAGATCCAGGCGTGGACGATCGCGTTCGTCAGGTCATCGGGCACGAGATCGCCGCGATCGAGGATCCCCTTGAGCTCGGCTCCAAGTGGCGAGCCGACTGCAATCTCCTTGCGAAAGAGATCGCCGGTAGCGATCTTGGTGAGTTTCAGTTTTGGACCGAGGAGTGCAGCCTGGGTGCCCTTTCCGGACCCCTGCGCTCCCATCAGAATCACGTGCACGGAACATTCCCCGAATGTCCGAGGCCCGGACATCCATGGGATGCCGGGCCACCGGTTAGTTGATGAAGCCTTCGTAGTTGCGCATCATCAGTTGCGCTTCGAGTTGGCGCATGGTGTCGATGGCGACACCGACCACGATCAACATGGCGGTTGCGCTCAGCTGGAGCGTGTTCACCCCCGTGATCTTGGTGGCGAAGTACGGAAGTACCGCCACGATGCCCAGGAACAACGCCCCGACGATCGTGATTCGCGAGAGCACCTTCTGCAGGTAGACGGCGGTGTTGCGGCCAGGCCGCACACCAGGGATGAACGCCCCCTGCCGCTGGAGCGACTCGGGGATTCGCTGCTGCTGGAAGACCACCATCGTGTAGAAGAAGGTGAATCCCACCACCATGAAGAAGTAGATGATGTTGTAGATGAGTGTGTTCGGACTCAGCCAGAGCCGGATGCGCTCGGCGGTTTCCTGAACCCACTCGGTGTTCGAGCTTTCCAGGAAGCTCGCGATCATGCCGGGGAAGACCATGATGCTGACCGCGAAGATCAGCGGGATCATGCCGGCGCTGTTGACTTTCAGCGGAATGTTGGTCGTGGTTCCACCGTAGACGCGGCCGGAGCGGACGCGCTTGGCGTGGTGCACCGGAATCCGGCGCTGCCCTTCATTGATGAGCACCACCCCGACGACGGTAATGAGGGCGATGATCACGAAAAGGAGCGTACCGAAGATATTGGTGCCGATGCTGCCACCGGTCAGGAGGGTCCCGATCGAGCCTGGCAGCGAGGCAACGATGCCGCCGAAGATGATGACGGAGATTCCGTTGCCGATTCCCTTCTCGGTGATCAACTCACCGATCCAGACGAGCAGCATCGTCCCGGCCGTCAGGGTCAACAGGATGGAGACGGTCGGCAACCAGGTATCGGCATCGAAGAGACCGAAGTTCGCGATGAGCGGCTGGCCGTCGACGCTGGTTTGGCGGGAGAACAGCAGGCACTGACCGTACGCCTGGAGCAGCGCCAGGGGTACAGTCAGGATGTGGGTGTACTGGTTGATTTTGTTGCGGCCCTGCTGGCCTTCCATTGACAGTTCATTGAGGCGAGGGATGATCGGCGTCATCAACTGCATGATGATCGACGCCGTGATGTAGGGATACACACCAAGCGCGACGATCGAGAAGTTGGTCAAGCCGCTCCCCGAGAACAGGTTCAGCATGCCGAGCAGCTGGTTGTTCTCGATGAACGCCTTGAGTCCCTCCCGGTCAACGCCGGGAATGGGGACGCTGGCGATCATCCGGAAGATCACCAGCATCGCGAGCGTGAACAGGATTTTGGCCCGGAGGTCCGCAATCCTGAACGCGTTGATGACGGCCTGGAGCATGCCTAGGCCTCCTTCGCCTCACGTTCCTCAAGGATGGCGATGGCTTCGCGCCGGCTCGGTCCTCCGACCTTGCCGACCCGCATCGCCTTCAGTTCACGGTTGAGCGGCAGGCGGCGGCTGCGCGGCCGGCGCTCGGTCCACTCGTCCGTTCGCTCGAGCGTGGTCACCGACCCACCCGCAGCCTCGATGGCAGCCTGGGCGGCCTTCGAAAATGCGTGGGCATGCACGGTGACAGCTCCGGAGAGCTCGCCGTTGGCGAGGATCTTGACCGGGAACTCAACGCCGCGGATCACGCCGAGTTCAGCGAGCAGATCCGGCGTGATGGGGCCATCGACCCCGAGTTCGGCGATCCGTCCGAGATTCACGGTTTCCCACTGGGTTTTCCAGATGTTGGTGAAACCGCGCTTGTACGGCATGCGCTGCTGGATCGGCAGCTGGCCGCCTTCAAATCCGGGGCGAACACCCCCGCCGGAGCGGGAGTTCTGGCCCTTGGTACCGCGGCCGGCCGTCTTGCCGAGTCCGCTCCCGTGGCCACGTCCAACCCGGCGCTTCCGGGTATTTGCGCCCTTGTTGGGACGCAGGTCGTCCAATGTCAGTGGCATCGTCGTTCTCTTTTCTCACCTGGCGACACGTCGCCGCATCCCGTCAGCAGCCCCATGGCCGAGAAGATTCCTTGCAAGCTCGGAATGACACTCGGCCCCTACTGGGCTGCGGCGGGGAGTTCTTCCACGGTGACCAGGTGGCTGACCTTGTACACCGCACCCCGGATCGACGGCGTGTCCTCAAGGATAACGGTGCTGTTCAGCTTCCGGAGTCCGAGCGATTGAACCGCCCGTCCCTGGTCAGCCGGCCGGCCGATCGTGCTGCGAACGAGCGTGACCTTCAACTGTCCGCCCGTCGCCTGCTGCGTATCGCTCATGGCTAGTTACTCCTCGGCCCGCGAGCCTGACCCTGGCCCTGGCCTGGTCCCTGGTCACCACGCCGGCGCTGATTCCGCCGGTTGCTGTCCTGCGGGGGGGTGAGTGGCGCGGCAACCGCGCGCGGCCGCTGGACACTGACCTGGCCGCCATGATCGAACGGCTTGCGCAAGGTTGGGCGGCTGCGCCGGCGTCGCTGCACCACGGCCGTTTCCGACTCGAGTTGCTTGAGGGCCTCGATGGTGGCCCGAACGACGTTGACCGGGTTGTTGCTGCCGAGCGACTTGGTCAGGATGTCGCGCACGCCGGCAACTTCGACCACGGCGCGCACGGCGCCACCGGCAATGACGCCGGTACCGGGGGAAGCTGGCTTCAGGAGTACGCGCGATGCCCCGAACGAGGCCTCAACTTCGTGCGGAATCGTCCCGCCGTCCAGTGGCACGACGATCATCGATTTTTTGGCGGCCTCACCACCCTTGCGGATGCTGTCCGGCACCTCACCGGCCTTGCCGAGACCAACCCCGACCCGGCCCTTGCCATCGCCAACGACCACGATGCTGCCGAACGAAAACGTTCGTCCGCCCTTGTGGACCTTGGACACGCGGTTGATGCGTACCAACCGCTCTTCGAGTTCGTTCGCCTGCTCCTCATCGGATCGCCGGCGAGGCGAACGCTCTTCCCGATTCCGCTCCATACCTGTCTCCGCATCATCCGCTGTCCGCACCAGCACTCGGCATGGGCCTTGCGCACTGGCTGCACAGGCGGCCTAGAACTTGAGTCCGCCCTCGCGGGCGCCATCCGCCACGGCCTTGATTCGCCCGTGATACAGGAAACCGCCCCGGTCGAAGACAACGGCGTCGATTCCAGCCTCGCGAGCCCGCTCGGCAACCAATTCGCCCACCGCTTTCGCGCGGGCGGACTTGGTGGCGCCTTCGCCTGCCCGCTCGCGCACCGTCTCCTCAAGATCGCTGGCCGCGACGAGGGTGTGGCTGCGGGAATCATCGATCACCTGCACGTACATGTGCGCCGATGACCGGAAAACATTCAGCCGAGGACGCTGGCTGGTCCCACTGACCTTGGCCCGCACCCGTCGGTGGCGTCGCTCACGCAGCGTGAGCGCCTTTCGATACTTGACGCGCATTGTGCTCTCCCAAATGGCTCCACCTAGTGAAGGCCCGATCCCAATGCCGGATGCGAGGGGCCAACGTCCAGACTGGTACGCCCGAAGCAGGCGATCCCTACTTGGCCTTGCCGGCCTTGCCGGCCTTGCGGCGAACGAACTCGCCCTGGTAGCGGATGCCCTTGCCCTTGTAGGGTTCGGGTGGCCGCGTCCCGCGAATCCGGGCGGCTTCCTCACCCACAACCTGCTTGTCGATCCCGCTGACCGCAACCCGGTTGTTCCCTTCGACGGCATACGCAATGCCATCGGGGGCAACCATCCGGACCGGGTGGCTGTACCCGACATTGAGGACCAGGTTCTTGCCGTCCATGGCGGCGCGGTACCCCACGCCGAGAATCTCGAGGTTCTTGGTGAAGCCGTCCGTGACGCCCACCACCATATTGTTGAGCAGCGACCGTGTCAGACCGTGGAGGGCCTTCGTTTCGCCATCGTCGGTCGGGCGCTCGACGCGCACCAGGCCGTCTTCCTGAATGATCGAGAGGCGAGACGCGAACGATTGGCTCAGTTCGCCCTTTGGCCCCTTGACCGTCACCGCGTTGCCGTCGTCGACCGTAATGGTCACCGTCGCCGGCACGGGAATCGACTTGACACCAATTCTGGACATCGCACATTTCCTGCCTGGCAGGGCCGCTGCGGGAACCCGTCTGGGTTCTTCGCAACCGGCTTACCACACGGTGCAAAGCACCTCGCCGCCGATCCCTCGCTTGCGCGCCTCATAGCCGGTGAGCACACCCTGCGGGGTGCTCACGATGGCGACACCGAGACCACTGCGCACGCGGGGCAACTGGTCCTTGCCGGCGTACACCCGCAACCCCGGCTTGCTCACCCGCTTGATCTCGCGGATGACATGCTTGCGGTCTGGCCCGTAATTCAGCTTGACGACAAGCTGGTTCTGGGGGCGCTTCTCGATCACGTTGTAGTCGGCGATGTAGCCCTCCTGCTTGAGGATCGCCGCAATGGCCACCAGGATCCGGGTCGATGGCATCGTGGTCTCGTTCTTCTGGGCCATCCCCGCGTTCCGGATCCGGGTCAGCATATCGCTGATGGGGTCGTTCACGCTCATCCGTCGCGTTCTCCGTTGCTGTGGTAGTTCGTCATGGTCGGGGCGCCGGTTACCAACTGGACTTGGTGACGCCGGGAAGGCGTCCAACCGAGGCCAGTTCGCGGAAGCAAATCCGGCAAACACCGAACTTCCGCATGTACGCCCGCGAACGGCCACACACCTTGCAGCGGTTGTAGGCGCGGGTGCTGTACTTCGGCTCGCGCTGGGCTTTGACGATCAGACTTGTCTTCGCCATGGTTCCTCCGCTCTGTCGTTCACCCCTCAGCGGGCGAACGGCATCCCCAGGAGGCTCAGCAGCTGCCGCCCCTCCTCGTCCGTGCGGGCCGTGGTCACAATGCTGACTTCGAGGCCACGCACCTTGTCGATCTGGTCGTAGTCGATCTCCGGGAACATCAGCTGCTCGCGAAGTCCGAGGGTGTAGTTCCCACGGCCGTCGAACGAATTCGGCGACACACCGCGGAAGTCACGGATGCGCGGGAGTGCGATCGAGGTCAACCGATCGTAGAACTCGTACATTCGCTCACCGCGAAGCGTGACCATCGCCCCGATCGGCATGCCCGCGCGCAGCTTGTAGGCCGCGATCGACTTCTTGGCGCGGGTCACCACCGGCGCCTGGCCGGTGATCCAACGCAGGTCGTTCACCGCGGCGTCGATCGCCCGGCCGTTCTGGACCGCCTCACCAAGACCGATGTTCACCACGATCTTGCTGAGCTTCGGCACCTGGAAAACGTTCTTGTAGCCGAACTCGCTCATCAGGGAGGAGACGATCTCTTCCTTGTAGCGCTCGTGCACACGTGCCATTCCACACCTCATTCCGGATCGCGATCCGGGTCGATTTCCCTTGCGGCGTTCCCACCTGGTCTGCCGTCCGAAACGGCACTCAGGTCGCCGTCCTGATTAGCTGGTCCTCAACATTTGTTGCCTGAGGATGGCATCAACCCAACCTGCGGGGTTGCGCGCACTAGGCTTCCGGCCGCGGGATGCCAGCGTCGCACTTCTTGCAGAAGCGCTCGTTTTTGGCATCGGCATTCTTGCGAATGCCAATCCGCGTCGGCTGCGAGCACGACGGACAAATAAGCATCACATTCGAGACATGGAGCGGCGCTTCGACCTCGACGATACCCGCCTGTCGCGCGCGACCACGCTTGATGTGCTTCTTGACGATGTTGACGCCTTCGATGACCACCCGGTCGTCCGCAATCACGTTGATGCGAACTACACCGGTCTGCCCCTTGTTGCGGCCGTTGGTCACGAGCACGTTATCGCCGGTTCGAATCTTCCTCATCACCGATCCCTACAGCGTTTCCGGCGCGAGCGAGACGATCCGCATGAAGCCCCGTTCCCGCAGTTCGCGGCCAACCGGGCCAAAGATGCGGGTTCCACGCGGTTCGCCCTGCGCCCTGAGCAGCACCGCGGCATTGTCATCGAACTTGATATGGCTGCCATCCGGCCGGCCGTATTCCTGCGCGGTGCGAACAATGACGGCCCGCACGACATCGCCCTTCTTGACCGCCGAATTCGGCTGCGCCTGCTTCACCGAGGCGATGATCGTGTCACCGACCGACCCCCAGCGCCGCGACGAGCCACCAAGCACGCGGATGCACATGATCTCACGCGCCCCGCTGTTGTCGGCGACCTTGAGCCGCGTTTGTGGCTGAATCACCCTTGCCTACCTCCGGGCCCATCTCCGGCCCGCTGCGACGCACCGGATCATCCGATGCTAGATCTGGACAGCGCGCTCGACGACTTCCCGCACGATCCAGCGCTTCGTCCTGGACATCGGTCGGGTCTCTTCGATCCGCACAATGTCGCCCGTTCGCACCGAGTTGTTCTCATCGTGCGCGTAGAACTTCGACGTTCGCGTAATCCGCTTGTGGTACAGCGGGTGCCGCCGCACGTAATCCACGGCGACAACGACGGTCTTGTCCATCTTGTCGCTGACCACCCGGCCGACCTTCTGGGAGCGCGGCTTTTGCTGCCGTTCCGCCTGGTCGCCCGTCTGGGCGGTCACGTCCTGGGCATCGCTCATGCGTCCCTCTTCCTCCCTGCGCGATCCGGGAGTCCCCGGTCTCGCAACCATCTCAGGCGTTGACCGCCTGGGCCCGTGCCTGCTCACCACGAATGGTGTGAATGCGGGCGATGTCCTTGCGAATCTGGCGAATCCGGGAGGTGGCGGTGAGCTGGCCCACTGCTTCCTGGAATCGCAGGTCGCGCCACTCGCTGTGGAGCTCGACCAGGCGCTCCTCCAGCTGTTCCTCGTTCAGCGCGCGAATCTCGGCTGGCTTCATGCCACACTCTCTTCCGACGATGCCGGTGCGCCCGGCGTCTCACGGGCGAGCACCCGGGTCTTCACCGGGAACTTCATGCCCGCGCGGCGAAGCGCTTCGTGCGCCTGGGTTTCCGACACGCCGGCGATCTCGAACATCACCCGGCCCGGCTTGACCACCGCGACCCAGAATTCCGGGTTGCCCTTGCCGGAACCCATCCGGGTCTCGGCCGGCTTCTTGGTGACCGACTTGTCCGGGAAAATCCGGATCCAAACCTTGCCACCGCGCTTCAGGTAGTTGGTGATGGCGCGGCGGGCCGCCTCGATCTGGCGGCTGGTAATCCAGGCCGGCTCCAGCGTCTGGAGACCGTACTCGCCGAACGAGATTTCGGAACCGCGATACGCCTTGCCGCGCATCGTGCCCCGCATCACCTTGCGGTACTTGGTCCGCTTCGGCATCAACATGGCAGGTACTCCGCTTCTTGTAACCCCGCCCACATGGCGGGACACGCATCCGCGATCGACTAGTCGCCCGCGTTGGCAAGATCGGCGGTGAGGCTCGCCTCGGTCACTTCCGGACCGGTGCGCACCACATCGCCCTTGTAAACCCAGACCTTCACGCCAATCCGGCCGTAGGTCGTGTGGGCGTGCACCACGGCGAAATCGATGTTGGCGCGCAGCGTGTGCAGCGGCACCCGGCCATCCTTCTCCGTGACCGACCGGCTCATCTCCGCGCCGCCAAGGCGACCGGCCAGCCGGATCTTGACGCCTTTGGCGCCGCGCCGCATCGCCTGCTGCACCGCATGCTTCATCGCCCGCCGGTAGGAGACGCGGCGCTGAATCTGCTCGGCAATGCTCTCGGCGATGAGCCGGGCTTCGATCTCCGGGATCTTGATTTCCTCGATCCGGACATTGACCTTCTTGCCAACTTCCTTCTCGATCGCCTGGCGGACCTTCTCGACCGTGGCTCCCTGCTTGCCAATCACGATGCCCGGCTTCGAGGTGTGCAGCGTGACATCCACCTTGTTGGCGGACCGCTCCAGTTCGATGCGGGAGATTCCGGCGCGGCGCAGGACCGGCCGCTTGTCCCGGTCATCCGGATCAGCGTAGTTCAGGATCAGCTCGCGGATCTTGAGATCCTCGTGCAACAGTTCAGTATACGACCGTTCGGCAAACCACTTCGACTCCCAGTCGCTGGCGATACCGAGCCGGAACCCAATCGGGTTGACCTTGCGACCCATTAGCGGGTGCTCCTCTCTTCGGCGACCACCGAAATGTGGGTCGAACGGCGAATGATGGTGCCGACACGACCGCGGGCCTTTGGCTTGAACCGCCGCATCTGCGGGGCATCATCCGCCCGGATGTCCTTGATCCAGAGATCTTCCGGATCGAGGTCGTAGTTGTTCTCCGCGTTCGCCGCCACCGAGCGAAGCAGCTTCTCGACATCGGTCGCTGCCTTGTTCGGCACGAATCGCATGATTTCGATCGCGTCGAGAACGCGCTTCCCGCGGACCATGTCCACGACGAGGCGCGCCTTGCGAGGCGAGATGCGGACGCGTTGTGCGCTAGCCCGTACTTCCATCGTTCCGTCCTCTGCCTCGCCTACCGGCGACCGCGGCGATCCGCGTCCTTGCCGTGACCGCGGAAGGTCCGGGTCGGGGCGAATTCACCAAGCTTGTGGCCAACCATCTGCTCGGACACGAATACCGGCACGTGCTGCCGGCCGTTGTGCACGGCGATGGTGTGACCAACCATTCCCGGGAAGATCGTGCAGGCCCGGGCCCAGGTGCGGATCACGGTCCGCTGGTTGCTGCGGTTGAGGGTATCCACCTTCTTCTGCAGCTTGGGGTCAATGAACGGCCCCTTTTTCGATGATCTCGACATGTTGTCTCCTCGTATGCGCCTCGTCAGCGAGCCAGGGCCGACACAAGGTCGGCAGCCCTACGGCGCTCCTACTGCTAGCGCCGCTTCTGCGGACGACGACGGACGATCATCGTGTTGGTTCGCTTGTTGTTCCGCGTGCGCTGGAAGGCCGGCTTGCCCCACTTGGTCTTGGGCTGGCCACCGATTGGCGCCTTGCCCTCACCACCGCCGTGCGGGTGATCGCGGGGGTTCATCACGGAACCGCGAACGGTTGGGCGCCGCCCCATGTGCCGGGAACGGCCCGCCTTGCCGATCTGGATGTTCTCGTGATCGACGTTGCCCACCTGGCCGAGTGTGGCCATGCAGGTCAGCAGGATGAGGCGAACCTCGCCCGACGGCATCCGGACCTGGGCGTATTCGCTGCCCTTGGCCATCAACTGCGCCGACGTGCCGGCCGACCGCACCAACTGCGCGCCCTTGCCGGGATACAGCTCGATGTTGTGGATCTGGGTACCGGTCGGGATGTTCGCCAGCGGCAGGGCGTTGCCCGTGCGAATCGGCGCATCCGGTCCCGACACGACGACATCGTCCACCCGGACACCGAGCGGCGCAATGATGTATCGCTTCTCGCCATCGGCGTAGAACAACAGGGCGATGCGGGCCGAGCGGTTTGGATCGTACTCGATCGCCGCCACGCGCGCCGGCACGCCGGGCTTGTTGCGCTTGAAGTCGATGATCCGGTAGCGGCGCTTGTGGCCGCCGCCCTGGTGGCGAGTGGTGATGCGGCCCCGGTTGTTGCGGCCGGCGTGCTTCTTCAGCGGCTCGGTCAGGCTCTTCTCGGGCCGCTTCTTGGTGATCTCCTCGAACGTGCTGACACTCATCGAGCGGCGCGCCGGGGAGGTTGGCTT
Source organism: uncultured Sphaerobacteraceae bacterium (assembly GCA_964610045.1). GTDB lineage: Bacteria > Chloroflexota > Chloroflexia > Thermomicrobiales > UBA6265 > JACCYX01. The sequence continues at coordinate 3,462 of CAZSUN010000054.1, read as the reverse complement.
GTATTTGCGAATGGGCATGTCCAAACGTTCCCTTCTGTACGTGGCCGCGCCTAGACCTGCTCGAACAGGTCGATGTGGTCGCCCGACTCGAGTGTAACGATCGCCTTCTTCCAGCCAACGGTGCTGCCGCTGATGCGGCTGGCGCCACGGCGCACCATCCGGGACTTCGGCTTGGGCTTGACGTTCAGCGTATTGACCGCCCGCACCCGCACCGAGAAAGTCTCCTGGACGGCCTTCTTGATCTGGATCTTGTTGGCGTCGGGATGCACTTCAAATGAGTACTGTCCCTTCTCCATCAACATCGTGTTCTTTTCCGTGATCAGCGGTCGCCGGATCACGTCTTCAATCCGAAGCTCTGCCATTTAGGCGCCCCCCTCGGCAGCCGCCGCCTTCGCCGCCAGCCGCTCCAGCTTCCAGCTGCTCGGCGTGCGCTTCTCTTCCGGCAGCGCCCACACACCTTCAATCACCGCGACTGCCTCTTCCGTCACCAGGATCCGCTCGTACTTGAGCAGATCGCGGATGCTCAGGGTCGGCGCGATGACCGTCTTCGCTTCGGTGAGGTTCGCGGCCGCGCGCTGCACGGCGTCGTTCTTCTCACCAAGGATCACCAGCACCGAGCGCGAGGCCGGCAGATTGCCGAGCAGATCCTTGAACGCCTTGGTCTTCGGCTCGATCTCGCCAAGACCCTGGATCAGGGTGACGCGATCGTCGGCCAGCTTCGCCGAGAGGGCCGAGCGCAACGCGAGGCGTCGCATCTGCTTCGGCATGTCCTGCTCGTACGAGCGCGGGTGCGGGCCGAACACGACACCGCCGCCCTTCCACTGTGGCGAGCGGATCGAACCCTGGCGGGCCCGGCCGGTGCCCTTCTGCCGCCATGGCTTGCGGCCACCGCCGCGAACCTCGCCACGGGTCTTGGTCTCGTGCGTTCCCAACCGGGCGTTCGCCAATTGGCGAAGCACCGCCTGGTGCATCACCGGGATATTCGGTTCGATACCCCAGACGGAGTCGTCGAGGTCAACGGACCCCACGACCTCACCCTGGAGATTGTGCATATCTACTTGCATCGTCGTTCCTGCTCCATTCAGCCATCGAGACCGGTGCGGCCCCGATTACTTGCGGCCCTTGACCGCACGCTTGATCAGCAGCGTGCCGTTGTTCGGGCCCGGAACCGATCCCTCGACGAGCAGCAGATTGCGCTCGGCATCGACCCGCAGCACCGTCAGGTTCTGCACCGTTACCCGTTCGTTGCCCATGTGACCGGCCATTTTGAGGCCCTTGAACACCCGGCCCGGCGTGGCGCTGGACCCAATCGATCCGGGCGCGCGAGCGCGGTCGGACTGACCGTGGGTCTTCGGACCACCGCGGAATCCGTGGCGCTTCATGCCGCCCTGGAAACCCCGGCCTTTCGAGGTGCCAGTGACATCCACGACCTCGCCGGCGGCGAAAGTGTCGGCCTTGAAGACCTGACCAACTTCGATCGCAGCGTAATCGTCGGCCTTGACCTCGCGCAGCGTCTTCACCTGGTGGCCGCTGGCGCGAACGTGACCGGCTTCCGGCTTGTTCAGCCTCTTCGCGATACCGAACCCGAGCTGGACCGCTTCGTAGCCATCCTTGTCGGCACTCCGGAGCTGGGTCACCACGCACGGTCCGGCTTCAATCACCGTCACCGGACGAGCGAGACCCTGCTCGTCGAATATTTGTGTCATCCCGAGCTTTCGCCCGATCAATCCATGAACCATTGGCTCTCCCCTGCTCTTCGTCAGGAAACGGAGTCAGCACCGTGGCCGCATCCGTTCGCAGAGCGTGTGTGCGATGCTTTCAACGTATCCGCGTCAGGCGATTTCGTCGAAACAGGCGCTTCCCGCTACAGCTTGATTTCGATATCCACACCGGCCGGCAGATTGAGGCGCATGAGCGAGCGGATCGTGTTGCCGCTCGGCTCGAGCACATCGATCAGCCGCTTGTGGGTGCGGATCTCGAACTGCTCCTGAGAGTCCTTGTCGATAAACGGCGAACGAATCACGCAGAACTTCTCGATGCGGGTCGGCAGGGGAATTGGCCCTGCAACTTTGGCGCCAGTCGCCTCCGCGGTCTCAACGATCCGGGCGGCAGACTGGTCGAGAATCTTGTGATCGTAGGCCTTGAGGCGAATCCGGATTTTCTGGGCCGCCTTGCGTGCCGTCACCATGTTGACGATTCCCTCGTACTCGCGAGAGTGGAGCGCTCCCGTTTGGCAGCGCTCCACTCGCCATCCGTGTTGACTACTCGGTGATGGAGGTGACGGCGCCGGCGCCCACCGTCCGGCCACCTTCCCGGATCGCGAACCGCAACCCTTCCTCGATCGCCACCGGCGTGATCAGTTCCACCCCCATCTGCACGTTGTCCCCCGGCATCACCATCTCCGTCCCTTCCGGCAACGTGATCTGCCCGGTTACGTCCGTCGTCCGGATGTAGAACTGCGGCCGGTACCCCGGGAAGAACGGCGTGTGCCGCCCCCCCTCTTCCTTCCCCAGCACGTACACTTCGGCCTGGAACTTCGTGTGCGGATGGATCGATCCCGGCTTCGCCAGCACCTGCCCCCGCTGCACGTCGTCCCGCTCCACCCCCCGCAACAGGCAGCCGACGTTGTCCCCCGCTTCCCCGCTGTCCAGCGTCTTCTGGAACATCTCGACCCCGGTCACGATCACCTTCCGGCGCTCGCCCATCCCCACGATCTCGATTTCGTCGCCCGTCTTCACGATCCCGCGCTCGATCCGCCCGGTCACCACCGTGCCCCGCCCCTTGATCCCGAACACGTCTTCGATCGGCATCAGGAACGGCAGGTTCACCGCCCGCTCCGGCGTCGGGATGTAGTCGTCCACCGCCTGCATCAGCTCCAGGATCGGCGCGTACTCCGGGCTGCTGATGTCCGTGCTCGTGCTCTCCAGCGCTGCCAGCCCCGACCCCCGGATCACCGGGATCTCGTCGCCCGGGAAGTCGTACTGCGACAGCAGTTCCCGCACTTCCAGCTCCACCAGCTCCAGCAGTTCCTCGTCGTCCATCATGTCCACCTTGTTCAGGAAGACCACGATGTTCGGCACCTGCACCTGGCGGGCCAGCAGGATGTGCTCCCGCGTCTGCGGCATCGGCCCGTCCGGCGCGCTGACCACCAGGATCGCCCCGTCCATCTGCGCCGCCCCGGTGATCATGTTCTTGATGTAGTCCGCGTGCCCCGGGCAGTCCACGTGCGCGTAGTGCCGGTTCTCCGTCTCGTATTCCACGTGCGAGGTCGCGATCGTGATCCCCCGCTCCCGCTCTTCCGGCGCGTTGTCGATCGACGCGAAGTCCCGCATCTGCGCGAACCCCTTCAGCGCCAGCGTCTTGCTGATCGCCGCCGTCAACGTCGTCTTCCCGTGGTCCACGTGCCCGATCGTCCCCACGTTCACATGCGGCTTGCTCCGCTCAAACTTCTGCTTGCCCATT
>CAZSUN010000053.1:23162-24726 GCA_964610045.1 uncultured Sphaerobacteraceae bacterium | reverse complement strand
CGTACGAGCCGGTTGCGGCCGAACCGAAGACGTCCAGACGCCTGACACCATGGCGTTGGCAGAGCCGGGCGATCTCGTCCGCGTTTCGTGCAATCAGATCGATCATGCGATCCTCCGTGTGAACGGGAACGGTACTCTTGCATTATCCACGATTCGTACGGGAGGATTGTCTTCGGCGTACCAGGGGAGTGCCGGGCCGCCGTCGGCACCATGTTCCACGCCTCCCGCTGGGTCTGGGACGCGCTGTCGGCGAGGTGAGACCAGGACCGACCCCTGCTTCCGTCGCGGCGATCCTCCGTGCCCGCCCGGCGACTCCACATGGGTTGCGAAGCACGCGATCCACAGTCCTATCGGGCAACCACAGGCCGGGCCACCCTCTCTACGACGTTAAACACCGAGCGGACCGCTGTTGGCGCGGCCCGCTCTGGTGGGGTGGGGGAGGAGAGAGTCTGGAAGCCGGTGCTGCGGTGCTTGGGGGACGCAACCACTGGTCTTTCCATCTCCAAGAGTAGGGAGCAAGGCTGAGCGTTCCCATAATCGGGCTTGAAAAAACGCTGAAGATGCATCGGCCCATGAGGTGCCGGCCGGTGTTGCCGTCCCGCCCCGGAACTGCCATGATCGCGCCATCGATCGATCGCGCTCAACACCGGGAGTTCACCTTGACCACCATCCGTGTCGGTATTCAGATCACGCAGCAGCACGCGACCTACGCGCAGATCCGCGAGGCCTGGAAGGCCGTGGACGCCAGCGGGGCAGACACTCTCTTCAACTGGGATCATTTCTTCCCGCTCTCCGGCGATCCCGACGGCACCCATCTCGACAACTGGACCGCCCTCGGCGCAATGGCGGAAGTCACCGATCGCGTCCAGATCGGCTGCCTGGTTTCCGCCATCGGCTACCGCAACCCGAACCTGCTGGCCGACATGGCGCGTTCGCTCGACCACTTCTCCAATGGCCGTGCGATCCTCGGGCTGGGCAGCGGCTGGAACCAGCGGGACTATGAGGAGTACGGCTACGATTTCGGGACCGCGGCCTCCCGATTGAGGGACCTCGACCGCGACATGCCGGTCATCATGGACCGGCTCGCACGATTGAACCCGCCTCCGATCCAGAACCCCCTGCCGATCCTCATCGGTGGCGGGGGAGAGAAAGTCACCCTGCGAATCGTCGCCCAGTACGCCACGATCTGGAACGGCCAGGCTGAGCCGGAGGTGCTGGCGCACAAGAACCGGGTGCTTGACGACTGGTGCGCGAAGGTCGGACGTGATCCGAAGGAGATCGAGCGGTCGGCGCAAATCTTCGGCCCGCAACTCGACAAGCTGGATGAGTACGTCGAGGCTGGCATCACCCACTTCATCGCCGCCTCGGGTGGGCCGGATTACGACCTCACCGAGCTCCAGAAGCTGCTCGATTGGCGAGACGCCCGGACAGGCTGACCGACGCCCACCAGGACGGGAGCGAGGCGATGGTCGATATGCTCTTCGTCGTCTCGACTGCCGGTGCCTGGACGCTGAAGGACGGAACCAAGCACCCGACCGGGTACTGTGGAGAGGAACTCGCCATC
>CAZSUN010000053.1:17390-23062 GCA_964610045.1 uncultured Sphaerobacteraceae bacterium | reverse complement strand
ACCCGGCGCGATGGCGCCGACCCTGGACGATCTGAGCGTGGGCATCCTGGCGGGCACACCGTCGAACCGCAGGCGGATTCGTGACTACCTGGCGTTAATCCAGGACAACCTCGATCGTCCCATCGCCCTCGATCAAACCGCCGCCGATGACTACGGCCTGGTCTTCTACCCAGGAGGACACGGCCCGATGGAGGATCTCGCGGTTGACCCGGTTTCTGGCGCGCTCCTGACCGGGCGCCTGGCGTCCGGCAAGCCGTTGGCGCTGCTGTGTCACGCACCGGCGGCTCTGCTTGCCGCAACCTCGAAAGTTGGGACCTGGCCATTCGCCAGCTACCGCATGACCGCCCTCTCGAACATCGAGGAGCGACTCAACACCTTCTCGTGGAAGGCGAAGTGGTTCCTGGAGGATGCGCTCAAGGTACGTGGGGCGACATCTGAGAAGGCCACGCTCCCCTTGCGTCCGTTCGTCGTGGCCGATCGCAACCTGTACACCGGGCGGAATCCGCAATCGGCCGACTCGCTCGCCAACCGCATCATTGCCGACATCACCACGCCCATCCGCCCGACTGGATAGTCCGGCCGGCACACCGCCCCGGCGCTTCCAGCTTCCGTATCGGGACAACGAGCACGGGGCGGTTTATGGCCACTCGCCACGCTGGAGATTGCTCGACTGGCGGAAGGCGCAGATGCCCTGATCGCGCTCAGGAGCCATAGTCGGGTCATTGCACCACGCCGCCGAACCCAGCGTGACGGCATCGGAGGTCCCGGTGCCTGAATGCGCCCCTTCCCAATCCGGCACGCCATCGACGCCACAGGCTGGCTGGGCATGGCCGCGCGAAAATCACGGGCAGTCGGTGATCACGTGTCGGAATCGGGCAACGGCATTCGTTGTATTGGTGAGAGGACGCCCAACGGGGGATGTCCACGCACAACGGAAGGGTCTCAACCATGCAGTACCTTGTTGCTGTCATCTCTGACGGAACCGAACACGATGACCCATCAGTAATGACCGCCATCGATGCGTTCAACGAACGGCTCCAGGCCGGGGGCAACTGGGTCTACGCCAACGGCCTGGCCGCCCCGGAAGCGGCGACGACCATCGACAACCGGGGAGACGCGCCGGTGATCACCGATGGCCCCTTCGTGCAGTCAAAGGAACACATGGCCGGTTTCTGGATCATCGAGGCAACCGACCTCGACCCGGCGCTCAAGCTCGCCGCCGAGGGGTCGAAGGCCTGCGACCGCAGGGTCGAGGTTCGCCCGTTCGCGGATGCCCCGGCGTCGTGACGGACCGCGAATGTTTCGCGAGAACCAAAGGATGACCGGACATGCCCACCTATCTCCCCCCAGCCGTTGAACACCGGTTTACCGAAGACGCGCTCAATCGACGGATGCCAGTCGAGCGCGACGTGATGCTCGGACTGGACTCGCTTCGGCCCGATCCGATCACAATGGCCATTCGTCGCGGATTCGCAGCGATTGGTCGCCTCCTCCGGCGTGACCAGCAGCCCGTTCCAGGCGTGACGGTCGTGCAGCCGGCTGGCAGAAAACTCGTTCGCCTGCCGGTTCGCGAAATCCGTGACCGGGCTGCCTGAGCACCCTCACCGGGCAGTCGACTAACCCCGCGAGGGAGCCGGACACCACAGGAGGCATTGGATGATGCAGTACCTGATTTCCGTCGTTGACGACGAACACACCATTAACACCGTCCCCGATAGCGCCGACGGCGAATCCCCTGTCGACGCGTTCAACAACAGGCTCCAGGCTGATGGTCACTGGGTGTACGCGAATGGACTCGCCGCACCCGAAACGGCAACGACCATCGACAACCGGGGAGACGCGCCGGTGATCACCGACGGGCCGTTCCTGGAATCGAAGGAATACCTCGGCGGCTTGTGGATCATCGAGGCCCCGAGCCTCGATGTGGCCCTCAAACTTGCCACCGAGGGGTCGAGGGCTTGCAACCGCAAGGTTGAGGTGCGGCCGTTCGCGAGCGAGACCGCGTGATCGACATCCCAGCAAACGGGTTACACCACAGTCACAGAAGACGGACCGCGATAACCCGGTATGTGATCTCGTTCGATGACGGCTGGACGGACTTCCCCCGGGAGGATCTGCCCGCCGTCGGCGAAGCCGCCCACAAGGTGGTCTTCGAGGCCATGGACACTGGTGTGTGGGTGTACGGCGCCGGTCTGGAGAGCCAGCGCGCGAGCATCGTGGACACCGACTGCACGGTCACCGACGGTCCCTACCCGGAGACCAAGGAGGTCATCGGCGGATTCGTGGTCCTCGACCTGTCATCGCGCGAGGTGGCCCATGAGTGGGCCGGGAAACTCGCGGCCGCCTGCCGGTGCAGGCAAGAGGTCCGGGAAATCCTTCCCGATCCGGCCATCGAATGACGGGCAAAAGCGCGTGACCGGCATTCAGCCAGCAATCACCCGCGTCTACCACGAGGAGTGGGCGCGGGTGGTCGCCTCCCTCGCCCGCCGGTTCGGTGACCTCGACATCGCCGAAGAGGCCGCTGTCGAGGCGTTCGCGACGGCCGTCGAACGGTGGCCACCCGCCCCGTTTCTCCCGGCGAGATCACGGTGCCGGGCATCACCCCGGTCATGCGCTTCCGGATCACGCCGATCACCTTCCTGCAGGATCCCCGGTTCCAGATCATGCACCTGATCCCGTACGGCGCGGCCACCCTCCGCGAGTGCGCCAACTGGGCCGACATCGCCGGCGAACCGTAACGTTGCCTCAAGGGAGCGGTATCCGCTGGAGGACCGGTGCCCTATGATGGAGCGATGGCCGCGCCGATCCTGGTGACCAAGCTCTACATCCCCCGGCTCCGGCCCGGTGCCATTTCCAGGCCGCGCCTAGTCGCGCGCCTCAACGGCGGCCTCCACCACACCCTCACCCTGATCTCGGCTCCTCCCGGCTTCGGCAAGACCTCGCTCATTAGCGAGTGGGTGGCAGGGTGCGGCCGTCCGGTCGCCTGGCTCTCTCTGGACGATGCCGACAGCGATCCGGTTCGCTTCCTCGAATACCTGGTCGCCGCCCTCCGGATCGCCGCGCCAGGCATCGGCGAGGAGGCACTGGCCACCCTGCGCTCCGCCCAATCCGTACCCGCCGCACCGGTCCTGATCGCGCTGCTCAACGAGATCGCAACCCTGCCGGAGCCGATCCTGCTTGTGCTTGACGACTACCATCTGGTTGATTCCGTCCCGGTCGACGAGGCGGTCGCCTTCCTGCTCGCGCACATCGCTCCACAGTTCCACCTCGCCATCGCCACCCGCGAGGACCCGCGCCTGCCGCTCAGCCGGTTCCGGGCGCGGGGCGAGATGACCGAGATCCGGGCCTCCGATCTCCGCTTCGACGCCAGCGAAGCCGCCGCGTTCCTCACCGGGTCGATGAACCTTGAGCTATCCACCGGTGAAATCGAAGCCCTCGAAACCCGGACCGAGGGGTGGATTGCAGGACTCCAACTGGCGGCGCTTTCGATCCAGGGGCGAACCGACGTGTCCGGGTTCATTCGCGAGTTCGCCGGTGGCGACCGCCACGTCGTCGACTACCTGGTGGAAGAGGTCCTGCAGCGGCAGCCGGAACCGGTTCGAGCGTTCCTGCTGCAAACCGCCATCCTCGACCGCCTGAGCGGACCGCTCTGCGATGCTGTTACCGGGCGTGACGACAGCCGGAGACTGCTCGATTCGCTCGAACGGGGCAATCTCTTCCTGATCCCGCTGGACGATGCCCGGCGCTGGTACCGCTACCATCACCTCTTCGCCGATGTTCTCCGCGTCCACGCGGTGGAGGACCCCGACCGGGTTGCGGATCGGCATCACCGCGCCAGCGTGTGGTACGCGCAACACGGCTTGCCTGCCGAAGCGATCCGGCACGCGCTTGCGGCAAGGGACTTCGACCGCGCGGCGGATCTGATCGAGCCGATCGTGCCAGGCATGAACCGGGATCGCCAGGAGGCAACGTTACTTGGCTGGCTCAAGGCGCTGCCGGATGATCTTTTCCGCGCGCGGCCCGTGCTCAACCTCGGCTATGTCGGGTCCTTGCTCAGCAACGGCGAGATTGCCGGCGCGGAAGAACACCTGCGGGACACCGAGCAGTGGCTGGAACCCTCCAACCCGGACATGGCGCCAGCCGCGCCGATCGTTGTGGACGAGTTCCAGTTCCAGCGTCTGCCGCGAGCGATCGCCGTCTACCGGTCCGGTCTTGCCATGATCCAGGGGGATATCCCGGCGACAGTGACCCACGCGCGACGGGCGCTCGACCTGACACCCGTTGACGACCACCTCTGGCGCGGTGCGGCATCCGCCCTCCTCGGGCTCGCCTTCTGGACCCAGGGCAGCCTCGACGACGCATACGAGGCGTATGCGGAAGGCATGGCCAGCCTCGGGCGGGCCGGAAACGTCGCGGACGTGATTGGGGGCGGCCTCGCGCTGGCGGATATCCGGCTGGCACAGGGAAACCTCCACGACGCGAAACGCATCTACGAACGTGGGCTGCACCTGGCGGTCGAACACGGCACCCCAACCATCCGGGGCACGGCCGACATGCATGTGGGCCTGGGCGATCTTCACCGGGAACATGGGGATCTGGAGGCGGCCCGGCAGCACCTGCTGCGAAGCCGGGAGCAGGGCGAGCACACCGGCTTCCCGCAGCATCGCTACCGCTGGCGGCTGGCCACGGCGCGGCTCCGGGAGGCGGAGGACGATCCTGCCGCCTCGCTCGATCTGCTCGACGAGGCGGAGCACGCCTACGTCAGCGATTTCTACCCGAACGTGCGGCCGGTCGCGGCGTACCGGGTCCGGGCCCTGCTGGCCCTGGAGCGGTTGGACGACGCCCTCACCTGGGTACGCGAGCGCAGGCTGGCGGTTGAGGACGACCTCAGCTACCTGCGCGAGTTCGAGCACATGACCCTGGCGCGGGTGCTTCTCTGGCAGTTCCTGCGCGATCCTGGCCACATCGCCCCGGTCGACGGGGCGATCGGGTTGCTGCAACGGCTGCGGGATGCGGCGAGGGCGGGGGGCCGCACCGGCAGCGAGATCGAGATCCTGGTGCTGCTCGCCCTCACCCACGACGCGCGCGGCGACGAAGCCCAGGCGCTGACCCACCTGGAACGTGCCCTCGTCCTCGCCGAACCGGAGGGCTACGTCCGGGTGTTTGTGGGGGAGGGTCCGCCCATGGCGCGGCTCCTGGCCGAGCTGAACCGGCGCGGGGTCTCGCCAGCATACACACGCCGCCTCCTGGAGGTGTTCCCCGCACCAGATCAGGGTCCGGAGATCGCGGAAACGGCCGGGACAGGACTCGCCGCCGGCCTGCTCAGCCCACGCGAGCTCGAAGTGATACGCCTGATCGCCCAGGGTCATTCCAACCGCGAGATCGGCGATCGCCTCTTCCTCGCCCTCGACACAGTGAAGGGGCACAACCGCCGGATCTTCGCCCGGCTCGAGGTCGGGAGCCGGACCGAAGCGATCGCCCGCGCCCGCGAGTTGGGCCTGCTGGATTGAGGCACAACATCACGTATCCGTAGGGCGATCCTCCGTGATCGCCCTACCGTGGAACCACCCCACGTTCACGTAACACCACCAAACAACACCTCAAACAACACTTCGGTGTCTATCGGCACCCGGGGCCGGATTCCTATGCTCGAACCAGTCGAATGAGGGAAG
>CAZSUN010000053.1:0-17290 GCA_964610045.1 uncultured Sphaerobacteraceae bacterium | reverse complement strand
AAGGATCCCTTCCTCTGACCCGCCGCAACGATCACCGGAACGCCGTCCCACACTCTCAGCTCGAAAGGACACGACATGATCACCGCCACCGGACTGACCAAGCACTACGGCAACGAGATCGCGGTCGATACCCTCTCCTTCGAGGTGAAGCCCGGCATCGTCACCGGCTTCCTCGGACCGAACGGAGCCGGGAAATCGACCACCATGCGGATGATTCTTGGGCTCGACCGCCCAACAGCCGGGGCCGTCACCATCAACGGCAACGCCTATCGTGAGAAGCGGGCTCCGATGCAGGAGATCGGCGCATTGATCGACCCCTCCGCCGTTCACGGTGGCCGCTCGGCCTACAACCACCTGCTCTGGCAGGCACAGGCGGGCGGTCTGCCCCGCAACCGCGTCGACGATGTGCTCGGCCTGGTTGGCCTGGCCGATGTGGCGGGCAAACGGGTGGGCGGGTTCTCGCTCGGCATGAAGCAGCGGCTCGGCATCGCCTCGGCCCTGCTGGGCGATCCTCCTGTCCTCCTCTTCGACGAGCCGGTGAACGGGCTCGATCCCGAAGGCATCCAATGGATCCGGTCGCTGATGCAGCGCTTCGCCGCCGAGGGCCGCACGGTCTTCGTTTCCAGCCACCTGATGAGCGAGATGGAACAGACCGCCGCCCACGTCCTGGTGATCGGGCGCGGGAAGCTGGTGGCCGACCTCTCGATGGAGGAATTCACCCGACGCAGCACCCACAGCCACGTCCGGGTTGTCTCCCAGCGGGCCCACGACCTCGCGCCCTACCTGGAAGCGAAAGGGGCCCAGGTTACCAACGGGACACCGCACGAACTGACCGTGACCGGTCTCGATAGCGCCGCGATCGGGGAGATCGCCTACGCCCAGGGCATTCCGCTCGACGAACTCGCCACCCAACGGGCGAGCCTGGAGGCCGCCTTCATGGAACTGACTCACGACAGCGTCGAGTACCGGGCCGATCGGGGTCAGGTTACCGGCATCGCCTACGCGTAGTGAACACTGTCCGCGGCCACGCGGGCGAAAGGAATTCCCACCATGGCAGCCATCAACGCATCACCGATCGGCATCACCGCGACGGCAAGCACTGCGCCGGGTTTCGGTTCGGCCCTGCGCGCAGAGTGGACGAAGCTCCGCTCCCTGCGCTCGACCTGGATCATGTTTTCGCTCGCAATCGGTCTCTCGATCGGATTCTCGATCCTGACCTCGGTCATCGCGGGCATGACCTACGACAGCATGAGCGATGGTCTCCGGGCGGAGTTCGACCCGATCCTGTCCACCATGGGCGGTTGGCTGTTCGGCATGATCCTCGTGACGGTGATGGCCGTGACCGCGGTCACCTCCGAATTCAGCTCCGGCATGATTCGTACTACCCTGATCGACAACCCTCGGCGGCTCCAGGTGTTCGCCGCCAAGGCGATCGTGGTTGGCCTGCTCGGGCTCGCCGTCAGCGCGATCGTGATTCCCGGCATGTTCCTGGCCAGCCAGCCGATCTTCAGTTCCTACGGGCTCGAAACCGCCAGCCTGACCGCCAGCGACACGATCAGGTTCCTGCTCCTGGGCAGCCTGCTGCTGGGACCGATGCACGCACTGATCCCGTTCTCGTTCGCCTGGTTGCTGCGGGGTCCCGCCAGTGGGATCACGGTTGCCCTCGGGTTCGCGGTGCTGCCGTGGATGCTAACGACCCTGGTGCCACAGTGGGTGAAGGAGAATGTCTTCCGCTACCTGCCGGACAACGCGAAGGACAGCCTGCTCGGCCAACTGGAACCCGGCGCCACCCTCTACCTGGCGGATCGCCCCGCCGCGATCGTGATCGCGATCTGGATGATCGGGTTGCTGACGATCGCCGCCATCACCTTCAACCGCCGCGACGTCTGACCCGATTCCACGCCCGACTCAACCGATCGCCGCCACGACCAAGCATCGTGGCGGCGATGCCCGTTTGCCGCTGGCTGATCGACCTCCGGGTGGCATGCGTGGACGGCCTGTATACGAGCGTGCGATGGCCCGGTACGGACGACAGTGCTTGCCGCGAATCTGTCACGACCCTAAGGTAAGCATGACGATGCCATGCAGGCAGGCGAAAGACAGATCACCATGTGGCAAACCCGGCGCTTCCCCATGGCCAGTGACCCAGGAGACCCCACGATGAACGACGACACGCTGAATCGTGGCCTGATCGCCGCCGCGTGGCGCAACGATGTTGATGAGGCAGCACGGCTCATCTCGCTGGGCGCGGATGTCAACGCCACGGATGAGACCATCCAGAGCGCCTACCTGATCGCGACCAGCGAGGGGTTCAACAGCCTGTTGGCACTCACCCTTGAGCACGGTGCCGACGTCGCGGCAAAGGACAGCTACAACGGAACCGGACTCATTCGCGCCGCGGAACGAGGGCATGCATACACGGTCGGCATGCTCCTCCGGGCCGGGATCGAGGTCGATCACATCAACCGGCTGGGATGGACCGCATTGCTCGAGGCGATCATGCTCGGTGATGGCGGGCAGCGGTATGCCGATACGGTCCGGGTGCTGCTGGCTGGCGGCGCCGATCCCGAACTCCCGTCACAGGGAGACGGCGTCAGCCCACTGGATCATGCGACATCCCGTGGGTACGACGTGGTCGCCACGTCCCTGCGTGTCGCGATCGCGGCCGAGCCGCCTCCTGACCCAACGGGCGCCCTCTTCGCTGCCGCCAGGAACGGCGATGCCGATGGCGCGATGATGGCGCTCCGGGCCGGCGCCGATCCCGCCACGCGGGATGCAGCAGGCGACAGCGCCCTGGCGATTGCCGCGAAGCCCGGTCTCCGGGATGCCACCCGCCTGCTCCACGCGTTTACCGGACCGGTGTAGGGCCCACCGAGGTAGTCGCCGAGTCCCACGTGGCCGGTTCTGCCGATCGCGAACTATCCCACAGCCGGGATTTCCATGAATCCTCCCCCCTGGCCGGCGACCTCCAGCCCGCAGATCAGCGGCACGATCGAGGCGGCCGCCTCGCGGGGTCCCAGCGGCGGTTCGATGTCGTTCCGGATCGCGTCCAGCACGTCGCGCGCCTGTTCGTATTCCATGGTGCCGTGCCCGACACTGCCAATCCGGCGCGCCAGCGCGGGGTTGCTGAAATTCGGCAATGTCACCGGAACCATGTGTTCGGTGCCGGACAGTTTCGAGTGGTAGAGGTAGTTCGTGGTCTCGCCACCGAGTTCGCCCTGCTGCCGGGTTCGCTCGAACGTCCCCTCGCTGCCGTAGACCGAGAAGTAGAGGCAGTAGGGGCGAATCATGCCGTAGGCGGTGGTGATCTTCGCCGTCCCGCCACTGGCCGCCTTGTAAATGGCGACGGTCGTGTGGGTCGCCTTGCCCCATTCGTTCGTATGGTCGGCATGGAAGGCCGAGACGTGGGTGAAGGTCGTACCCATCAGCCAGCGCAGGGTGTCGAGCGCGTGCGGCCCGCCACCGAGCAGGGTCGTCTGCGGGATGGCGGGATCGACCCGCCAGTGGTTCTCGCCCTTGGCGGAAATCAGGGTTTCGAGGTTGTGCAGGTACTCACCCTCACCGTAGAAGACATCGCCGAGATCGCCACTCCGGATCAGTCCGTGAATATCCTGCAGGCAGTGGGCGTACCGCACCTGATTCCCCATCTGGTACTTGAGACCGGTGCGGTCGGTGATCTCGACGATGCGGCGACACTCCTCGATCGTCGTCGCCATCGGGATTTCGCTGAGCACGTGCTTTCCGGCTTCCAGAGCCTGGATCACGTGCCGCCCGTGCAGGTGGTCGGGTGTCGCTATCACGACGAGGTCGATGGCGGCATCGCCGAGCAGGGCGTCGATCGAGTCGTAGACGCGGTCGATCCCGTACTCCGATGCGACCCTGGCCCGCAACTCCGGGTTGAGATCGGCAACCGCGACGACCCTGCTCCCATCCAGTGCGTGAAACGACGCCAGGTGGGACCGTCCCTGCCCGAGACCGACGACACCGACATTGACGACTGCCTGCCCGCTTCCCATCGACCCCTGCTCCCACGCACACAACGACAATGATGAAACACCATTTCATTGTAGGAGATGGAGGGAACCGCGCAAGATGCCGGCGACATCGCCTTCGCGACGCCCGGTTCACCGGTCGCCTTTTGGGTTCCCGGCGGCTACACTTCGGTATATGAGAATAATTCTCATATGAGAATTATTCCGACCTTGATGCTCGGCTTGCGCCAGGATCCTCCATGCAGGCAACCGTTCAACCAGCGACAATCCCATCCCGGCCCGCTCCCGAAGCCTCGATCCACTGGCGCGGGCACCTGCTGGCGATTTCCGCGGTACTCGCCTGGCTGTCGCTGATCACCGCCTTTCTGCTCGAGATGGCAACCGACACGCCGGACTCGATCCTGATCGGTCTCTACCTCGTGTCCTACCTCGCCGGGGGCACGCTCGCGACGAAAGCCGCCGTCTCCGACCTCCTCGACGGCAACGTCAACATCGATCTCCTGATGGTCCTGGCGGCGATCGGGGCCGCCATCCTGGGCGCCTGGGCGGAGGGAGCAATGCTCCTCGCGCTCTTCTCCACCTCCAACGCACTCGAACACTACGCACTCGACCGCACCCGCTCAGCCGTTCGCAAGTTGATGGATCTCACCCCGCCGACCGCGCGCGTGTTGTCGGGCGCCACCGAGCGGGAGGTGGCGGTTGCCGACCTGCGCGTAAATGACCTGGTGATCGTCCGGCCTGGCGAAAAGATCCCGGCCGATGGTACCGTCGCCGCCGGCGCCACCGACGTGAACCAGGCCGCAATCACGGGCGAATCCATGCCCGTTCGCAAGGAGCCCGGCGACGAGGTATTCGCCGGCACCATCAATGGATCCGGCTCCATCAATATCGCCGTTACCCGGCTCTCGTCGGAATCCACCCTTGCCCGGATCGCCCGCATGGTCGCCGCCGCCCAGGAGGAGAAAGGCGCAGCCGAACGGTTCACCGACGCCTTCGAGGGTCCCTATGCGATTGGAGTCATCGTGTTCGCGACACTCGTCGGACTGGTTCCGCTCTTCTTCGGCGAGGATCCGGGAGATGCGTTCTACCGGGCGATCACCCTGCTGGTCGTTGCCTCACCCTGTGCCCTCGTCATCTCCACGCCCGCCGCGACACTCTCCGCCATCGCCAGCGCCGCTCGTGGCGGTGTCCTGGTCAAAGGTGGCAGTCACCTCGATGCCGTCGGCATTATCGATATCATCGCCTTCGACAAGACCGGCACCCTGACCTTCGGTCGTCCGGCGCTCACCGACCTCGAGGTGTTCAGCGACCATACGCGAGCCGAAGCCCTGTCGCTGATCGCCTCGGCCGAACACCTCTCCGAACACCCGATCGCCCGCGCCATCGTCAAGGGCGCCGAAGCGGAAAGCGTCGACGTGCTCACCCCAACCCACTTCGACTCCGATCCCGGCCGGGGCGTGATCGCCACCATTTGCGGCAGCGAGATTGTCGTTGGCAACGAAGCCATGCTGGCCGGTCGCGGAATCGCCCTCGATCCGGAGATCATCGCGGCCGCGAACCGTATCCGGCACGAGGGCCGCACCGCGGTCTTCGCCGCCGGCGCAACAGGATTCCGGGCGGTGGCGGGGGTTGCCGACCAGCTCCGGCCGGGCACGATCGAGGCCCTCACCCAGCTTCGCGAACTGGGTATCAAACGGATGGTGATGCTGACCGGGGACAACGCACTGGTTGGCCAGGCGATGGGCCGGCGCCTGGGGATGGATGAGGTCCTCACCGACCTCCAGCCCGACGAGAAGCTGGAAAGGGTCCGGCAATTGGCAGCCGGAGGAAGGGTCGCCATGGTCGGCGACGGCATCAACGATGCCCCCGCGCTGGCGATTGCCGAGCTTGGCGTCGCCATGGGTTCCGGCGGCACCGACATTGCCCTCGAAACCGCCGACATGGTCCTGATCACGGGCGACCTGCGCCAGTTGCCGTTCGCGATTGCACTTGGCCGCCGCATGCGCCGCATCATCCGGCTGTCGATCGGCTTCGCGCTGTCGGTGATCGCCATCCTCGCGCTGTCCACGCTCTTCGTCGGCATCCCCTTGCCACTGGCGGTGGTTGGACACGAGGGCAGCACCGTCATCGTCGTTCTGGCCGGGCTCACGCTGCTCGCCTACCGGCCCAAATGGTCGCCGTCTCCCGCAGCAACCGCCTGACCCGGCACGCCCTACCGCCGTCGCTGCCGGTGGCCAACAATCCGGAGGATGACCACCCGCTCGGCTTCGCGCCGGTACTGGATGATGTGGTGTTCCAGGATGTGTTCGCGGATGTTGGATGACCGGCCGGGAGATTGACGCCCGATGTCTGGATGCAGGCGAATGGTGTAGAACCCGCCGTACAACACTTGGCGATAGCGCTCTTCCTGCTCGTCACCCCAGCGATCGAAGGTGTACTGAAGGATGTCGCGTATGTCCTGCACAGCTCGATCCGAATAGTCGAGCCTAATACTTGATGTCATCGGGCACCTGGTGACCACGCCGCGAATTTTCCCGCGCCTCTGCGGCAATCCGGTCCAGGAGATCGTCCGACCACGGTGTCACGTCACCGCGATCGGCTTCGGCGATGGCGGCGAGGAGGTCCTTGTCCTCTTCCCAACGGTACTCGCCCATCACCTGTTCGACGGCATCGGTGATGACCGCCTCTTCGGTGGCAAAGCGCCCTTCATCCACCTGGCGGCGAATGTAGGTCCGGATGTGTTCGGGAAGTTCGATCGTCATTGCCATGGGACGTCCCTCGCCTGGGTGCCGGATGCATTCCCACCAGTATACGGACCACACCTACCGGGCCACGCGTTCGACATCGCGACTCCCCGGATTGACGGGAACGCATCGAATCCCTACTGTGCGAACACACGCAGGGTCCCTTCCATTCTCGATCGCATTCGCACCCGGAGGGCCATCATGCAGCGCACCACGCCTCGCCGTCTCCAACCAGCCGCGACGACCTCTCGCCGGAACCTGCTCCGCGGGGCCGGCACAGCGGCGATGGTTGCCGCCGGCGCCGGGATCGCCGCCGTGCCGTTCACCATGCTCGGCCAGTCCGCCGACCCGGAAAACGATATCGGCGACGGCTGGACCCACGTCGTGGGATGCGATGTCGGTACGGTCCTCTTCTACAACGCCAGCACTGGCGGCGGGCTGATCGGCATGCTCGAGGATTTCGGCTGGAACCCGCAGGAAACCTACGACTCGTTCAGCCATGCGTGGGATCTGGTGGTCGCCACCAGCTCGGGATCGGCCTTGTTCGTCGACACTGGCACCGGCGCGGGAGCCGGTGGCACGATACCCGGTGGCTGGAAGTACCTCACCGACTATTCAGACTTCAATACCGGCTGGACCCATGCCGCCGCCACCCGCGATTCGGTGATGTTCTACGACCGGGAGAACGGCCAGATCGCGACCGGCACCCTGGTGAACGGAGCGTGGTCCTACCTGGCCGACGCGACGGCCGCGCCCGGCTGCACCCACCTCACCGCCAATGACGGATCCGTCCTGCTCTACGACGGCAACACCGGTTACGGCGCATCCGGCACCCTCGTCAACGGGTACTGGACCCCTGTCGCCGAATACCACGATTTCCACACCGGGTGGACGGTCCAGGTGGGCGCCGGGAACTCCCTCCTGCTTGTCGATCCGGTAACGGGGATGGGCGCGGGTGGTTTCCTGAGCGATGGCGCCTGGGCGTGGACGACCGAGTACCAGGGTTTCTCCTCGCAGTGGACGCATGCAGTGAGCGCCCGGAACCTGGCGCTCTTCTACGACACCCGCACCGGCCTGGCGGCCTCGGGGATGCTGTACGACGGCGAATGGACGTACAACGCCGTCATCTCACCCGCCACCCCGCGCCCGTAACGCCTCATGTACGAGCGAATGGGCAATCCTCCGCATTGCCTCGCCGTCGCGCGATCCCTACCGTGGGAGCAGCGCTGGTCCCTGCCGCAGCGAATCCCTGTCGTCCACTGTCATCGACTGGAAGGTCACCATGTCACCTGTCTCCCCCCGCTCTGCCCGGTCGCTCTCACGCCGCACGGTGCTCCTTGGCGCCGGGGCGCTGGCAATCACGGGCGCGGCCGCCCTCGCCCAGGACCCGGTCGACAGTGTGCCCGCGGCGATCGGCCCCGGCTGGACCCATGTCGTTGGCACGGGTGGGTCGCTGCTGTTCTACAACGCCGGAACGGGCGCCGGGCTGGCCGGTACCCTCGACAACACCGGCTGGCATTCGGTGGAGTCGTACACCGCCTTCACCCACGGCTGGGACATCATCGTCGCCACCACCGCTGGCTCGGTGCTGTTCGTCGATCCCGATACCGGGCTCGGAGCCAGCGGCCTGCTCCAGGACGGCCGGTGGTCCCAGGTCCAGTCGTATACCGATTTCAGCGACCGTTGGACGCACGGGGCCGCCACCAGTGACTCGGTCATGCTCTACGCGACCGACACCGGGCAGATCGCCACGGGCACGCTCATCGACGGGACCTGGACCTCCTTGCACGACGCGTCCGATTCCGACCACTACAGCCATCTCACGGGCAACGACGGGTCGGTCTTCCTCTATATCGACCTCAATGGCTACGGCGCGACCGGCACGCTCGGCAATGGCCGCTGGCAATGGGTGGCCGAGTATGACGACTTCTCCACGAGCTGGTCGCTCCAGGTCGGGTCCGGCGATTCGCTGCTGCTGGTCGACCCGGTATCTGGCGCCGGCGCCGGGGGCTATCTCCGCGATGGCACCTGGGAGTGGATCACCGAGTACGACGACTTCTCGTCGATCTGGACCCACGTCGTGGCTGCCGGGAACGACTGGGTGCTCTTCTACGACACCAATACCGGGCTTGCCGCCTGGGGCACCCTGATCGACGGCACCTGGGAGTACTACGGGATCGCCTCGGAACCGCCCGAGGTGATCCCGACCGTGCCACCACCAGCGGCGCCTCCGATCGACGCGCCGTCCATCCCCCAACTCGACGACTACGGCCGCGCCGTCATGGAAATGACCGGCGTCACCGGTTTCTCGTTCGCCATCGCCCGCAACGGCGAACTCGTCTACGCTGGCGCCTGGGGCAAGGCCGACCAGAACACGGCGATGACCACGAGCCATCGGATGCGGATCGCCAGCGTCTCCAAACCGATCACCTCAGCCGCGATCATGACGCTCGTCCAGAACGGCCAACTCCTGCTCGACACCGGGGTCTTTGGACCTGACGGAGTCCTTGGCACGACCTACGGTACCCAGCCGTACGGTAGCGGCATCGAGGACATCACGGTCATCCACCTGCTCCAGCACACGGCCGGTGGCTGGTCGAACGCCGCCCCCGATCCGATGTACGAGCGGACAGACCTCGATGCCGACGGCCTCGTTTCCTGGGTGCTGGACAACGTGCCGCTGGTGAACACGCCCGGCACCACCTTTTCGTACTCCAACTTCGGCTACTGCGTGCTGGGCCGGATTATCGAGCACGTTTCCGGCCAGGCGTACGAGGACTACGTGCGAACTGCCCTCCTCGACCCCTGCGGCATCAGCAGCATGCAAATCGCCGGCGACACCCTGGCCGAGCGGGCGACCAACGAGGTGACCTACGACGACAGCCTCGCCCCCGCCAACTACGGAAAGGCCTACGAGATCCCCGTCAGCCGGATGGACAGCCACGGTGGCTGGATCGCCACCCCGGTCGACCTGCTGCGGTTCGTCGTGCGGGTCGACGACTTCCCGACTCCTCCCGATGTCCTGGGCCCGGACGCCATCGACGCCATGTCCAACCCCTCGGCCGCGAATCCGATCGATGGCGACCCCGGCTACGGCATGGGCTGGTGGGTCAATGGAATCGGCAACTGGTGGCACGACGGCGCTCTCGCCGGAACCGAAGCATTCCTCGTGCGCGGCAACGACGGCATCTGCTGGGCCGCGCTCGCCAACAGCAACGGCATCAACTTCGACCGCATCGGCTGGGAAATGATCGACCGCGTCCGCGCCTGGCCGGACGGCGTGCCGCTGTAAGTGCAGGCTTTCCATCACCCACAACTCGCCAGGTTCCCCAGACCATGCCCGTCATGTCGAGCGGAACCCGCCCCTCCGCTCCGCTCCGGGGCGGGTGGAGTCGAGACATCCCTGTGCGAAGCACGTCCACCCTGCGCACCGGGCCGACACCCGCTCGCTGGTCGGCCCCTACAAACACCCGAAAGACCGTCGAGACCCGGAATTCGTCGTCCGGCAGACATCCATCACCACCTGTCCGCCCATGAACCCGTCCCGGGAAGTGGAACCGTAAGCTCGGCAACCGTGCGGTGAGACGGTCCGCCACCGGAAATGGGGAATCCTGCGTATAGGACCGTGCCCGCCTGCCGCGTAGAATCGATGAAGAAGTCCGGACCGGTTCAACCTCACCAGATGCGGAGACACCATGACTCCCACCACGGGGCAGCGGGGCCCAACGTTTACCCGACGGCAGGTTGCCGCCGGTGCCGGCCTGATCGCCGCGTCATCGCTCGGTTTCGGCGGCGCGTCGCGCCTCGCCGGAGCCCACCAGATCGACCTGCCGGACCTCGCCACCCCCACCGGTGGAGGAGCGCCAGCAGCATCGGCAGAGTCGCCCACCGACGTGGCGACCCGCCTCGGGTACGACCGCGACGCCATCGTTGCCTTCGTCAGTGACGAAATCGCCTACGAGTCGTACGCCGGGGTGCTGCGCGGGGCAGCCGGCACCCTGAGCGCGCGGGCTGGCAACGCCGCCGACCAGGCGTTGCTGCTGGCGGCCCTGTTCGACGCATCGGAGATAGCCTACCGGTTCGCGACCGGTCCGCTCGATCCCACCGCCGAAGAGCACCTGGCCGGCAAACTCTCGCTGGATACGAAAACCATGCTCGGCCGCCTTGATGCGGCCACCGCCGCCGCTGTCCAGCACGTCCTGGAGGTGAAGGGAGCGTCCGCAGCCGACCAGGCCGAGGTCGACGCCGTGATGCAGGACATGGGCGAACCAGTCCGCGCCGCCATCGATGGCAGCGTCTCGGCGGCGGATACCTCACGGAAGGCCATCGACGGCGCTCTCGCCGATGGCGGCATCACGCTGCCCGACCTGCCGCCACCCGCCCTGACCGACTGGGAGCGGCAGCAGCACGTCTGGGTCCAGATTCCCTCTGGCGCGGATTGGGCCGACATCGACCCCGCGATCGACGATCCCGATATCGTTCACTCCTCCGCCAGCGCGAGCAGCGTCCCTCCCCCGGAGTGGCACCACCAGGTAACCCTCACCATCGTCGCCGAGGAGTGGTTCTCGGGCACGCTTACCCGCCGCGATGCCGTTTCCTGGAACGCGACCAGCGCCGACGCCGCAGATCTCCCGATCGCGCTCTCACTCGCCACCAGCGATGAACTGAATTCCGCCGGCCTGGGGTTGGTAGAGGTCCTCTCCGGCCAGAAGGGCATCTATGCCACCATCTACGTCGACGGGGCCACCATCGATTCCACCCAACCGCTCGTTTTCACCACCGATGCCGAAGCCGCCAGCGACATCTTCTCCACCGGCGAGGGCGGCATCCCCGACGGGGAAACCGTGGCCGCCTGGTTGCGCATGGAGGTCGCCAGCCCGGGCTCCGAACCGGTAGTCACCGAACGCGCGCTGCTCGACCGGGTACCGCCCGACGCGAGATTGGCGCTCGAACGCGATGGCATGCCGATCGACCCAACCAGCATCGCGCCAGTGCACCTCATGCAAGGCGAACTCGGGGACGAGCTGCCGGTCGAGTTCAACCGCGCCACCGTGGTGCACGTCGATGTCGCCCGTACGCCTCCAGTCGATGCCCTGAACCGGTTCTCCGCAGGCGAGGTGTTCGGCGTCCTTGGGCTGGTCGGACCCGCCCTGGCTTCGCATCGCGACCAACTCGGCCTGCTGATCGAGACCGACGCCGGGTACTGGTCCTATCCATCCGCACCGAACATAACCATCTTCCACGCCGGCAAGGACGCCGAAACCGGCAACCCGAGCCTGGCGGTTGACCTGGCATACCGGGCGCGCACCTCCGTCCCACTCACCGATGCCGAACCCGGCGCATCGGCGCAGGCCCTCCTGATTTCCGGCATCGTCGACGCTGTCGCCGAGCAGGCGATGCTGGCGCCGGAACTCATCGGCCTGGGGGGCGGGAACGCGGACACCATCAGGACCGGACCCACCATCGGCGCCATCTTCCAGGCGGCAACGGCGAGTGACACCCCGGTCCATGCCGTGACGACGGTCGATGCCCTGGCGAACCTGGACCTGGATGATTCCGCGCGACGCTACCTCACCCTGGCGATCGAATCCGGGCTGGTGGCGATCGTGCCGGAAAGGCAGGTCGAACTGGACGACACGCCGCAACTCGGCTGGTGGCTGCTCGACCCGCTCACCGGCAAGACTCGCGACCAGTTGCAGGACGGCACGGCCGGGGCATCGACCGGCTTCGGACAGGGCGGACCGGTCTGGCTGGCCCAATCCACCGGCGAATACTCGTTCCTGACCCGCGCCATCGCCTGGGTCGTGGCCAATGCGCGCGGATTGACATGCATGGGAGCCGGCATTACGGCCGGAATCATGCTGGGCATCGCGGTGCTCGAAAACGAACGGGGATCAGGAGCCGGTACCCTTGGTGGGATTCTCGGCGCAGCCGGAGCGGGTGGACTGGGCGGGCTCGCCTGCTGATCCCTGAGACCCCACGTCCGGAATGCGGACGACGGAGACCGGAACCCAGGCAAGACCCGGCTGGAGAGAGCACCATGCACCTGCGTCACCCCCGGCAGCGGCGACCACACCAAACGATCGCGTCGGTGCTGGTGCTGCTCGCCCTCCTGCTCCCCGCGATTCCGGTTACGGTCGCGCAACCCGCGCCATCCACCCCGGCGAGCGCGTCCGGCGACTGCGTGGTAGCCAGCGAACCCAACGACGAGGTCGCAAGCGCCGTAGAGCTGGGCACCGGCACGGCCTGCGCCACATCCGACAACCAGCAACCCGGCCAGGATATCTACCGCTGGACGGTACCTGACACAAACACGCCCCAAACCTGGACGCTCTCGCTGACGGCGGTTCCGGGCCAGGTCGGCGTGCTGGAGGTCTACCGGGTCGACATCGATGACACCGGCACGGTCGTTGCGGCCGACAAACTGGCCAGCTTCCTGGGTGCCACCGGGGCAACCGTCGTGCTGTCCGATCTCCTCCTGCTTCCGGGAGACTACTACCTGGGCGCTGCCTACAGCGGCACCGGGGCATATCAACTCGACGTGACCGAGGGCGATCCCCTGCCGGAAGCAGCCGGAAGCGATCCCGCGCGGGTCGAGGACGCATTCGCCGTGTCTGGGCAATCGGGCGACGACGGCGTCCAGCTGGAATGGGAGATCACCGGCGACGGTGAGGCCGACCGCCACGACCTGCTCATTCAGGGTCCGGCCGGCGTTCCATATACCTGGTCCCTCCTCGAACCCGCCGGCGCCAGCATCGCCACCGGCACCGGCGACATCGACGGCACAAGCCACTACCCCGATCTCGGGCTCGCCGCGGGCACATACACGATCGATGTCGTGCCGGATGTACCCATGCCGTGGGTGGTGACCGCCACCGCGACCGGCGAACGATCGCCAGAGCTGGAGGACGAGCCCAACGACGATGAGGCTTCGACCGTCCAGCGAATCCCACTCGATGGCGACGCGGCCAGCCTGACCGGGCGACTCGCCACGACGCCTGTCGATTCCGACACCGACACCTATGCGTTCACTATCGATGCCGGACTCGCCAACCACCTGATCGACATTCGCATGGTCTGGCAGGGGGGAGCCACCCGGCAGCTGTGCCTGCTTGATGCCGCCGGCGCGGACCTGCGCTGCGCCACCGGCGAAACCGGGCACGCCTTCAACCAGCTCGCGCTGCCAGCAGGGGAGTACCTGCTGCGCGTATCCGGCCCAACGGATGCTGCAAACCCGTACGTGATCAGGATCGACATCGGCGGGGAGGCCGTCGATGACTTCGAGGTCGAGCCGAACGACGATCCGGCCCACGCCTCAACGATGATGCCCGATGGTGAGAGCTTCCGCAGCGCCGGACGAATGTTCGAGGAAGACATCGACTACTTCCGGATCTCGATCACCGGCGAGCCACAACTGTGGCTGATCGAGGTCACAGGCGAGACCGTGACCGAGGTGGAACTGGTCGATGTCAACGGCCGGCAACTCGCGAAAGTGACCCCGACCGACGGCGTTGCCAGCATCTACGACGCGTACCTCCTCCCCGGCGACACCGGCATCAGCGTGGCGGGCACGGAAGGCGACTACACCGTCACCGCCACGCCGTTGGGACCGCCCGAACCACTCTTCGAGCTGGAACCGAACGACGGCGCCGATCGCTCGCAGCCGATGACCCTCGGCGAGCGGCGGACAGGGCGGATCGTGACGACCAGCGATGTCGATACCTACCGGTTCTCGCTCCAGAACGACACCTTCCTCACGGTCAGCCTCGAGGTGCCCGCCGACGCCACCGACACGCTCACGCTCCAGCGCACCGCCGGCACCGTGGTCAATCTCCAGAACCAGGAACCCGGTAGCGACATCACCTGGAACGGGGAGCTGCCGGCCGGAGACTACGTTGTCACCGTTGGCGCCACCATCCCAAGCGAGGAGCGATATGCACTGACAGTCGTGCCCGGCGATCCGTTCGCGACTCCCGACGACCTCGAACCGAACGGCGACGAGTTCAGTGCCGCCCCCATGCCGGCCTCCCTCCAGGTCTCTGGCGTGCTCGATCCGGCGAACCGCTACGGCGACGCGGACTGGTACGCGCTGCCGCCTGCCACCACCACCGCCCAGTACCTGATCACGTTCACACCCGGCATCCAGCTCGCGGCCTGGGCCGCGGCCGACGGCACCACCCCGTCCTACTCGCTGCCGCTGACCCCCGGCACCGTGGATGGCGAGGCGCTGGTGGACGTGCCGGAAGGCATCACGCCGCTCCTCGCACTGACGGGGGTCGGTCCGTACGACCTGGCCGTCAGCCTGGACGGCACCCCGCAACCGTTCGTTGCCACCCCGCAACCGGCCGAGCGCCAGGAATTGACCCTCACCCTCGATCTTGGCGACGAGCAGCCCGCCGCTTACTGGACCGACGGTCAGGCAATCGACGCGACGCTGACCATCGCCAACGAGAGCGACAGTGACCGTGAGCTGGCGTTGTCGGCCCGCACCGGGCATGCGGAGTGGGTGGTCGAGTTCGACGAATCCACCGTGCAGGTGGAGGCTGGCGATTCGGTGGACGTGCCGGTACGCATCCGGATCGCGCCGGATGCGTGGGCGGATGCCCCGATCTACGTCGCGGTCGAAGCCAGCGATGAGGACACCGCCGCCAGCACGGTTGGGTTCGTGATCCCCAGCCGTACCGCGCCACCGCTGAACGTCGAGCCGTGGAGTCCCTTGCCGGAAGCGCTGGAGGGTGGCCTCGATGTTGCCTGGACCGGTCTCGGCGGCACACCGGTTGCCATCGACGACACGGCGGCCCAGGCCGAGGCGCAGGCCCTGGACCAACTCCTGATCGCCAGCACCGGCTTGCGCGTCGACAGCTTCTCCCTGCCGGCCGAGTTCACGGTCGATCTCGCCGGGGAGGACCCGATCCCCGTGACCGGATTCATCCTCTTCCCGGGCGGTCCCGATGCCACCGACGACACGATGTTGCGCACCTTCGAGCTGCAACTCTCGACCGATGGCTTCACGTTTGAAACGGTCCTCAGCGGGGAACTCTCCGCCAACGTCGCCGAGCAGTCGTTCGTACTCGACTCGCCGGTCGATGCCACCCAGGCACGCCTACGCGTGCTCTCCGCTCAATCGCTGGGCGCGCCTTACGTCTCGCTTGGCGAGTGGAAGGTCGTCGCCGATCCATCGTGGCAATCGCCCGGCACCCCGTTCAACCTCGCCGATCCGCAGATTGGCGGCCACGTCGTCGACGTGCAGCCACCGATCGACGCCAACCAAAGTCCCCAACTGGCGCTGGTCCCGGATGGCGCCTACGAGACCACCACCATCAGTCCCGAGTCGCGGGTAACTGTGGTGATCGGGTTCCATAACGACCGGGCGGCATCCATCGATGGCCTGGAATGGCTCGATCCCCCGGAGAGCGACCCGGACGCGCGCTTCGACCGCATCCTGGTCGAAACCTCGACATCGAGCGCGGTGGGTCCGTGGGAATCGCTCGGGGAATTCGACCTCGATCGCGATGGCTCGGGCCGTGCCTCGATCTCGTTCGATGACCCTGTCTGGGCCCGGTTCGTCCGTATCACCGGCATCGAGCGCCAGGCGCAACCCGATGAGGCGACGCCGGACGCAAGCGCCAGCAGCACTCGCGAGTTGCCGGATCAAATCCTCGTCTTCGAGGCCCCGGTCGAAGGGGACTACCGCTCGATCCTGGGCGAATGGGGCACCTACCGCTCCGACGCCATCTACGAGCAACAGGTCGCGCCGCCGTCCATCGAGATCGACGAGGATGCCGGCAACGACGCAGACAACGCCACCCCGCTCGACCCCGGCGACAGCCACACCGATACGGTTGCGGCGGAAGCCGACGAGGACTGGTATTCCATCACCGTCCCATCCGGAGACGGTACGCTGACGATCGCGCTCGAGGGCTACCCTGCCCTGGGTGTTGCCGCCACCCTGTTCGACGAGGACGGCGAGGAGGTACCGCTTGCCCTCAAGCCGGTGACGGCCACCTCGGTCACCGTCACCGCCAACGTCGAACCCGGCGCAACCTACACCCTGCAGGTGATCCAGCCGCCGACCTCGGTCGTCTTCGCCTTCGATACGAGTTTCAGCATCGGTACCCTCGAATCCACGGTTTACCAGGCGTTGGGCCGGTTCGCCGGAGATGTGCTGCCCGGCCGGGAAACGGTGAACATCCTCCCCTTCGGCGAACAACAACTGCTGCTGGAGACGTGGTCGGACGATGCGTACTACCTGCAGGGGGTGATCGCCAACTACCCGCGATCGACGACATCCAGCGACGCCGAGGGCGCGATCGTGATCGCCGACGAGGCCCTGGCATCGCAAGCCGGAAGCCGCGCCATCTTCATCATCAGCGATGGCGAAAACGATCCATCCTCAACGACGCTGGCTGAACTCTGGCCCGGACTGGGATCGGTGGCGCCGCGCATCTTCGCGGTCCAGATCGCGGGAGGCCCGCAATCCGGCAGCCATCCGCAGGATGTGATGCAGGACTGGGCGATGGTCAACAGCGGCCGCTACACCTACGTCCGCGACCA
>CAZSUN010000052.1:9436-24759 GCA_964610045.1 uncultured Sphaerobacteraceae bacterium | reverse complement strand
GTCCGGCCCGGCCATGAGGCCCCACAACGCCTCGGCATCGGGCGATCGGACGATCACCCGCTCGACGGCCGCGGACAACCGCAGTTCATCCATCGACATGTCCGAAATCAGCTTCCCCTTCCCGATGATGAGGACGTGATCGGCGATCAGTTCCATCTCGCTCATCAGGTGGCTGGAGAGCATCACCGTCCGTCCCTGGTCCGCAAGGTCGCGGAGCAACCGCCTCACCCACCTCACCCCTTCCGGGTCGAGCCCGTTGACCGGCTCGTCCAGAATGATGACCTGTGGATCGCCGAGCAACGCCGAGGCGATGCCCAGTCGCTGGCCCATGCCGAGCGAGAATCCCCCGGCCGGTTTGCTGGCGACATCGGCGAGGCCAACCAGGTCGATCACCTCGCGGATCCGGGATGCGGGGATATCTTCCGTGGCAGCGAGCGCACGGAGGTGATTGTAGGCTGACCGGGCAGTGTGCACGGCCTTCGCCTCGAGCAGCGCCCCAACCTCGGAGAGCGGCGCCGGAATCTCGACATAGGGGCGGCCATTGACGGTGACCCTCCCGGAATTCGGGCGGTCCAGCCCCAGGATCATCCGCAAGGTGGTCGACTTCCCGGCGCCGTTCGGTCCCAGGAATCCCGTCACCTGGCCTGGCCGCACCGTGAAGGTCAGGTCGTTCACGGCCACCCGGTCGCCGTATTGTTTCGTCAGTCCAATCGCTTCGATCATGCAGGTCTCCTTGTTGCCGGCCGATCCAACCTGGAATCGACGCTTTCAACTCTACGGAGCGGCTGGGCGCGGTTGTATCCGACCACGGTCGGTTCTTTGGTCCGGGGATCTTCGACTTGAGGTGGAGACGGGATGTCACTGCCCGCGATCTGGCATGCCGGCTGCGCCTCACGCGCGTTGCGATATGCTGTCCGGAAGCCATCAACGGCGGAATGCGCGCTTCCCGGACGGAGATCGCCATGACCTCCAACACCCGCACCCTCGGTGGCCACCAGCTACGGTTCACCAGCCTCGACAAGCCGCTCTATCCCGAGGCCGGGTTCACGAAGGGCGAGGTGGTGTCGTACTACGAGGCGGTTGCACCGGTGATGTTGCCGCACCTGCGGGACCGCGTGGCCACTCGCATCCTCTATCCGGATGGAACGGGTGGGAAGCGGATTTTCCAGCGGCACGCGCCGAAAGGCGCGCCGGAGTGGCTGCGGACGGTCACAATCTCCGCCAGTCCCGGCACCGGCCGGGAGGCGAAGCGGGTGGATTACCCGGTGATCGATGCGTTGGCAGACCTGCTCTGGCTCGTGAACCGGGCTGCCCTGGAGTTTCATACCCCGCAGTGGCATGTCGGGCCGAGGGGTGGGGTCGGCAAGCCGGACCGCCTCGTGATCGACCTCGATCCCGGCGAAGGGCTCGATCTCGCCGATGTGGCCGCCGTCGCCCTGATCGTTGCCGGCCGGCTGCGGGAAGAGGAGTATGAGCCCGTTCCGGTCACCAGCGGCTCGAAGGGCATCCACCTCTACGCCCCGCTCGATGGCCGGAAGACCTCACTCACGGTCCACGCGATGGTGCGCGATCTCGCCCGGGACCTGGCGGCGCAGTATCCGGACCGGATCGTCGCCATTGCCGCGAAGGGCGAGCGAGCCGGCCGGGTGTTCATCGATTGGAGCCAGAACCACCCGGCCCGCTCGACGGCCACGCCCTACTCGTTGCGCGGCAAGGCATTGCCCACCGTCGCTGCACCACGCTACTGGGACGAGATCGGTCCCGGCCTGACGCAGCTTTCCCCGGACGAGGTCCTCGCCCGCCTCGAACGCGATGGCGACCTGCTCAGGCCAGCTGGGCTTTCCGGCAACGGCACAGTCTTCAGGTGAACACCGCATCACATCGTGCGTCCGTGCTGGATCACGATGTGATCCTCTCCGATGGTTACCAGCGATGTGTTGAGATCGATACTGGCAGCATGGTGCTCGAAGAACCTGGCCAGGAGGCGATTGATCTCCGGAATGAATCGCAAGTGGTTGGGTATGTCCAGATAGATGATCCCCACTGATCTGCCAGGAGCATCCAGGAAAAACTGGCGATAGTCGCGGTCGAGGGTGATGATGGTTCGCCCTTGTTGGCGGGCCATTCTCAAGATTTCCTGGTCAGGGAGTTCGCCGAGTCGTTGCCCCTGTAGGGAAATGACGTCCAGACTCAAGCGTTCGGCCAGGAATTTGCCGACCCGTGGGGAGAGATTGGCGTCAAGCAGGAATTTCGCCATCTACGCCCAGCGACGAATTTCTGTCCGCGACCGCTCGCTGGCCGCAAAGGCGACTGCCGCCAGGACATCCTCGGTCGTGAGATCCGGGTAATCCTCTACCACTTGGGCCGGTGTCATCCCCTGCTCGACGAATCCCGCGATGAGCCAGACAGGCACGCGAGTGCCACGGATGATGGGTTTGCCCTGGAGAACTTCCGGATTACAGGTGATTCTGGCCTGGACGTCGGTGTCGGTGAGCATGCAAGCCTCCCTGATACGTGGAATCATTCTACAACCTGTTGCAGATAGATCGACTGAGGCTCGCCGGACTGTCGAGAGGTCAGGAGCCCGGGAGCGCGGCCAGCAGGTGGGCGCAGCGAACCGGATCTTCGGTGAGACCGTGCGCGAGACCCCAGAGCCAGTAATCGACCGTCCGGAATCGTGCCCAGGCGCGGGCGCGCTCGGGTGCTGCGCCGGACTCCGCGATCAGCACGTCCAGCCAGTGGCGAATGTCGCGATCGGCAGGCATCTCATCAAGCCGGGTCCAGAGCACCCGCGCGAAATCGTAGGCGAGATCGCCCCGCAGCAGGACAGGGTCCACCACCAGCCAGGGTTCGCGATCCGCGCGCAGGATCTGCTCGCCGTGGAGGTCGCCGTTGACGGCGAGACTTCCGTCCGGCGTAGTCAGGATCTGTCCTTCGTCCAGAATGCGATCGAGGATGGCGCGCGGGAAGGGGTGTCCGAGTTCCTCCCATTCCACCGGCATGGACTGGCTGCGTTCGCGGGCGATCTCCCCGGTCGAGGTGACGGTGTCTGGCGCGGGAACCGCGAGGCGGGCGGCCAGCCGAGCGGTAGTAGGCATCGCTTCCGCGAGAGGGCGCGAGGCGAGGGTGTCGCTACCGTGGAGCCGTTCCAGCAGCGAAATACCGCGTTCCGGATCGGCGTCCAGCAGGCGAACCACGCCGCGGCCGTCCCAGAAGCGAAGCGCAAGAATCTCGGCGGCGATGTCGTCGTCCGGCGGTGTCAGGCGCAGGGCGAGGGGAAACCCCTCGCGCCGGACCGGCAGCACCAGGGCGTTCGAACCGTGCATCGGCTCACCATCGAGGGTGAGCTGCCACCGGTCGAGGGCGTCGTCGATGGCTGCGGGGAGGGCCGCGAGCCAGTCGTGGCCACCGTGCCACCAGCGCGGCATCTCGAGGTATGTGGCAGGAAGCTCGACGGTCACGTCACCCTCCACGGGATGGTCATTCCGAAGCAGTGAGGTGTCGTTTCGGTAATTGCCATGTTGGACTGAGCGTCCGGATGTGAACGGAGACCAGATTTCCCGCAGGCTCGAAATGACAGTTACTCCCGAGCAACACCGCACCAGTCGAGGATGAACCCGGCGATCACCTGCGCGGTCGGAACCAGCGACGAAATGTCGAGCCACTCATCGGCCGCGTGGGCGTTCCCACCCTTCGCGCCGTAGCATCCTGCCGGAATGCCAGCGAAGTTGTAGTAGCGC
This sequence comes from uncultured Sphaerobacteraceae bacterium, assembly GCA_964610045.1. Lineage (GTDB taxonomy): Bacteria > Chloroflexota > Chloroflexia > Thermomicrobiales > UBA6265 > JACCYX01. The sequence goes on along the minus strand of CAZSUN010000052.1, from coordinate 21,019 downwards.
ATGTCGTTGACGGCAGTGCCGGTCCGGTGCTCCAGCGGCTCAGCCGTGACGCGCCGGTGATGCTCCTCCAGCAGGCGCACTGACGGCTCGTCCAGCGAGACGACCGAGCCGCGGGTGCTGAACCCGTCGTAGCTGATGACCGGTGGGTGTTCCGCGAACCAGGGATCGTTCGCAACCGCCCCCCGTACGGTGTCCTCGATCAGCGCCCGCATCTCCGCAACCGTCTGGTCGGGGTAGAAGCTGACCCGGCAGTGGATGACGCAGCTTCCAGGGACCGTGCTCGGCCAGTCTCCCCCCTGGATGGTGCCGACATTCAGGTTGATCGGGTGGTGGTCGTTATCCCAGATCGGGTGACGACGTTCGTCCAGACACCGGTCGAGGTCGACCAGGGCGTCGATGATCGAGGTTGCCTTCGCAATTGCGTTCACGCCCTGCCAGGCCCATCCAGCGTGGGCCGAGCGACCGGTGACGGAAATACGGAACCACATGACGCCGAGATGGGCCCAGATGAACTGCTGGTTGACGGATTCGGTGACGATCGCGGCGTTGGCGGTCTGGCGGAGGCTGGCGGCGAGCGAGCCGTTGCCCGTGCACTCCTCCTCGATCACCGAGTGGAGCGAGAGGTCGCCGCCGAGCCGGATGCCGAGTTCCGGGAAGAGCCGAGTCAGGAACAGGTTGATGGCCACGCCGCTCTTCATGTCGAACGCGCCGCGGCCGTACATCCGCCCGTCAACGATCTCCGCCGCCCAGGGGTCGTGGCTCCAGGCGGATACCGGTTCCGGGCTGACCACGTCGATGTGCCCGTTGAGGATCAGAGATTTCCCGCCGCCGCTCCCGCGGATTGTACTGGTGACATTGGGTCGCCCGGTGAAGGGGACGCCGCTGGCACCGGCGTCCGGGAGATCCCGGATCGCCTCGTCGAGATCCCACACGTCGGGCTCGATGCCCGCTTGCCGGAGGTAGCCGGCAACGTATTCCTGCACGGCGGCTTCCTGCCCAAGCAGGCTGGGAATGCGGACAAGGTCGCGAACGAGGCCGATCAGGTCATGCTCACGCTCGGCAATGGCGCGGTCGATCCGGTCGATGAGGTCGTCGCGATGGGAATCCGGGGCGGAGGCGGCCATTGGGGTCCTTTCCGGTGGGATCGCAGTATCGTAAGACCCCATGGTGGTTCGGGAATGCCGGTTGCGTCAATTGGCTGACAGGTCTCGGCACGAGCGCTCCCGGTCAACGACCGGATCGGGCGCCACGGCGGCGACTGCACCGGTTCGCGGGTTGGACACCTAATGTGCCGCCTCAGCCGCGGCCTGGGCTGGCAGCAGGCGCACCGCCAGCAGGCTGATGCCGATGGCGGCGATCACGATCAGGAGGCTGGCGCCGATCGTGCCGTCGATGTGGTCGGACAGGGTAGCGCTGAAGAAGACGGTGGAGATGACGGCCGAGCCAATGGCGCTGGCGAGTTGCTGCATGGAGGTGAAGGCCCCGGAGGCGCTGCCGGCCTCGTCCGGTTGCAGGCTGCCCATCGCCACATTCGCCATGCTGCCGAAGGTCAATCCAAGACCGAACCCGCAGAGCAGCAGCGGAATGGCGAGGTCCCAGCGTCCGGTGTCCATGCCGTAGCGGTGGAATGTGCTCCAGAGTCCGGCCGTGCCGAGCAGGCTGACCAGCAGGCCTCCCGCCAGCAACCGGCGGCCGAAGCGCTGGATGAGGGCCCCGGCGAGGATCGAGCCCGGGACGATCCCGACTGCGAGCGGCATGGTGGCGAGGCTGGTTTCGAGCGGGGTGTAGTTGAGGCCGGTGAGCAGGAAGAGCGAGCTGACCATCATCATCCCGGTGATCGCCGCGAAGAAGACCATGCCGACGGCGAGACCGGCGGTGAAGCCGCGATTGCGGATCAGGCTCGGCGCGACCAGCGGTTCCGGGGCACGGGACTGTCGCCAGGCGAAGGCCACGCACGACACCAGGCCAGCCGTGATCGGGAGCCACGCATTGCTGCCCCAGCCGTGTTCTGACCCCGAAATCAGGCCCCAGAGCAGGCCGAACATGGTGGCCGCGATGGTGATTGCGCCGATCGCGTCGATCCGGACCGCGGGATTCGGGGTATCGCGGGGGAGGAAGTGCCAGGCGGCGATGAGACCAGCCGCGCAGAGGGCGAGGTTGATCAGGAAAACTGCTCGCCAGTGGAGCCCTGCCACATCGGCGTCGATCAGCCAGCCGGCGAAGATCGGGCCGAAGATGGCCGACCCACCGATGACCGGCCCGAAGAAGGTGAAGGCCTTGCCGAGTTCGTCCTTCGGGAAGATGGAGGCGAGGATGGCGAACCCCTGCGGCAGCATCAAGGCGCCGAAGCCGCCCTGGACGAGGCGGGCAATAACGACCGATGCCGGATCCCAGGCGGCCCCAACGGCGACCGATGCAAGCATGAAGCCGGTCAGGCCGATCAGGAACATCCGGCGCCGGCCGTACTTGTCACCGAGGCGGGCGCCGACGAAGAGGAGGACGCCCATTGCCAGCATGTAGCTGGCGCCGAGCCACTGGATGAGGCCGTGGCCGCCGCCGAGGTCGGCGGCCATGGCCGGGGCGGCGAGTTGGGTGACGGAACCATCCATCATGTCGAGGATTTCCACGATGAGGATGGTGGCAAGGACGAGCCAGCGGGCCCGCGAGGTGAGTACGGTGGACTGGGAGGTGATGTCAGGCATTGGGACCTTCCGGTTGAAGGGAGACACGAATCGCGAACACCGTTCGCTACGAACACTGTACGTTTCGAACGGTGTTCGGTCAAGTGCTACACTTCGTCCATGAACGATCTGCCTCAGCCAACGTCACAGTCCAGGCGCTCCCGCGAGCGGAATGCAGCCGCCGAGCGTCAGCCGCGCAGCCGCCGCGAACGGCCGGCGAAGGCGCCGCTGTCGCGGGAATCGATCATCGATGCCGCGATCGGGATCATCGATGCTGCGGGTGTGGAGGCGCTCTCCATGCGCAAGGTGGCCCAGGTGCTCGACACCGGCGCCGCCTCGCTCTACGTCTACTTCCGGGATCGCGAGGATCTGCTGCACAGTGTCATCGACCGGGTGTCGATGGGGGTCACCCTACCGTCGCCCGATGCCGGTACCTGGCAGGAACGCGTCCGCGCGGTCATGCTCGGCTCGCTCGCGGCCCTGCGCGCGCATCGGGGCCTGGCGGCCGTGGTGCTGGGTACGCTGCCGGGCGATCCGCACGAGCCGGATGCCGCGGAGGACGGTCAGTACCGGATCATGTCCTACCTTGTGGATTGCCTGCGCGAAGGTGGACTCATGGACAGCCAGATCGCCTGGCTGATCGACAGCCTGACGATGCTGGTGGTGGCGATGGCGGCCGAGCGGGACGAAATCGACCGTCAGGTCGGAATCGACGAGCCGGATCAGCTGGAGCGATGGTTCTCGGAGATGCTGGACCGGATGCCGCTGCACCGGCACCCCTCGATCGGGATCTTCGCCTACCATCTCTCGGCTGCCACCCTCGAAGACCGGGTGGCGTGGTCGATCGACGTGATGCTCGCGGGCGCGGCGAGCGTTCCCCCACCGCCGGTGATCGCGGGCAGTCACCCGCTCGAACACCTCTTCCAGGTACGCCTCGAAGATGCCGCCAGGCAACGTTCCCTCCGCGGTGAGGACGCGATGCGACGCCCCGGCCGGCGATCCTTGTCATGAGGTCGTCTCAGGCGGCGCTGGCATCCCACGGGCCGGAATCCGACGTGGTCAACAGCAGGCGGGCGGCCTCCGATCGGGTGTAGCGACGGTCGGAGGCCGGGTGCAGGCGTTCGCTCCAGGTTGCGCAGTTGTAGAAGCGTCGGGTCCCGCCGTCCCAAACCAGATTTTCCGGGACCTCCACCCAGGCGTGGGGCCGGCGCTCGCCGTTGACCAGGATCGTGCCATGCACGAGGCGGGCATCGTCGTCCTCGATGTGACCGAGGAAGATCCGGACAGCCGTATCGTGCGGGCTGCCGGGAGCCGGTGGGGCGCCGGCCCCACGCCGGAGATGATCCGGCGTGGGAACGGGATCGGGGTAGCCGGGCGGCTGGTCGAATCCGACGTAGTCCGGGCTCTCGTCGCGAATATCCTGCCAGGATCGGGTTTCGCCGCTCATGCCGTCCTTACTCCGCGAAGACGAGGCAGCAGACCGACGCCAGTTTGGTCACGACCGGCTCGCCGGTGGTGAGGCCGGTTGCGAGATCGCGACGATACGCCACCACATCGTCGGACCCCATATTGGCGACCACGAGCCAGTTGCCGGTCGGATCCAGCGAGAAGTTGCGCGGAGTGTTGCCACCGGCGGGGATCCAGTCGATGAAGGTGAGCGCGCCCTCTTCCCCCACTGACCAGGCGGCGATGCTGTCGTGCCCGCGATTGGAAGCGTAGACGAACCGGCCATCCGGCGAGACGACGACGTGGGCACAGAGGTTGTACTCGTTGAAGCCGTCCGGCAGGGTGGGCACTTGCTGCAGCCGGTCGAGCGCGCCGGTTGCTGCGTCGTAGGCGTACCGGTCCAGCGTGAACCCGAGCTCGTTGAGCACGTAGACCGTGCCGCCATCGGGCGAGAAGGCGAAATGCCGGGGTCCGGAGCCGGGGATTGCGGTTGCACCCCCGTCCGGCACTGGGACCAGGGCGCCGTGATCGTCGAGCGTGTAGCAGCACACCTTGTCTGCCCCGAGATCGGGCACGTAGATATACCTGCCGTCCGGCGATGAGCCGATCATGTGGGCGTGCGGTCCCTCCTGCCGCTCCGGATTGACGCGCGATGCCCCCTCCTGCTGGACCGCGCCGGTGGCGGGACCGAGCGAACCGTCGTCCAGGATCGGGAGGGCGGCGACCTGCCCGCTGCCGTAGTTGGCGACGAGCACGTATCGGCCCGAGTGGTCGATGGCGAGGTGGCAGGGACCCCGGCCCTCGCTGGACTGGCGGTTCAGCTCGGTGATGGTGCCGAGTTCGGGATCGCGCCGGTAGGCGACGACGCTGCCGGGTCCCGGCGATTCGGCAACGGAGTACAGCGTTTCTCCATCCGGTCCCAGGGCGAGGAACGAGGGGTTGGCGATGTTCCCGGCGTACTGGAAGTCGTCGATGGCGCCGGTGTCCGGGTTGAAATGATGAACGCCGATACCTTGGGCGCGCCCAGCGTCAGCCTCGGTGTAGGCCCCGGTGTAGAGAAACGTCATGGGTTTGCCCTTTCCACGATTGTCAGAGGTGTTCGCTCACGGGTTGGTACGAAATGATACCGGTGTGGGATGTGAATCGCCTTGGGGTCAAGCATGCCGGACGCACCGATATTCCCGTCCGGTTCAAGATAGCCATGTACATCGAACGATGTTTCCTGGCCAGGAGCGGTGAATCGCAGGATGACTGACATGGTTCCCGGTATCCAACGTGGACCCAGGCAGGGCTGCCAGGACAGATGCTCGCACGTATGCTGACGATGCACGGCCAGATCGCCCAGGCGCAAGTGGTTGAAGAGGTTCTGGAATATGGTCGCTTCCAGGGGACAGGACACTGATCCTGGACTGATACTCGACATCCTGGGGGGAATCGTCTCTGGAGGGATCGACGAAATCGGGCTGTTCAGGAACCGTTTCAGCATGGCCGAATGGGAAGCCCTGATGGCGGCCGATTCCGACGGTTTGCGAGTTGGTTGGGACATCGCGAACATCCTCTACCAATACGATGATGACCCGGATGACGTCACCGAGGACGTGGCGCTGCGTGAGATTCGAGCCGTCGCATCCGAGTGGATGAATGCCGAACAGTCTTCCCGGTAGGCGGACCACGCGGGATCGGTCCGACGCGATGGCAGTGTGGGTCAGACCGGGGGCCAGGCGAGCATCCAGCCGCCGTCGACGTAGTAGACGCTGCCGGTGCAGTAGCTGGCCGCGTCCGATGCCAGGAAGAGCGCCATGTTGGCGATGTCTTCCGGCAGGCCCGCCCGCCGGATCGGGATCTGCGCTTCCGCCGCCGCCCGCCGCTCCGCATCGTCGATCGCGTACTGGTTCATCGGTGTCAGGATCATGCCTGGCGCGATGCTGTTCACCGTAATCCCGTACTGCGCGACGTCGAGGGCGGTGCTCCGGCTGAGGTTGTGCAATCCGCCTTTCGAGACATGGTACGCCGACGAGCCGTACCCCGGCGCTTCCTGGTGCACCGAGGTCACGTTGATGATCCTGCCGCCTTCTCCCCGGTCCACCATCCGGCGGGTGGCGAGGCGGGTGGCATAGAACGGCCCGTACAGGTTCGTCTTCATAACCCGGTCGAATCGTTCCGAGGTGATGTCCGGGAACGGGCCGCCCCCGCCCTGTCCGGCGTTGTTTACCAGGATGTCGATCCGCCCGAAGGCGGCATCGATCTCCGCGAACACGCGGTCCACGGCGGATTCGTCGCCGATATCCGCCTGCACCACGATTGCCTTTCGGCCGGCCGCACGCACCAGGGCGGCTGTTTCCTCGGCGCCTGCCCGGTCGCTGTGGTAGTGCACCGCCACATCGGCCCCGCTCTCGGCAAAGAGCACCGCGGTTGCCCGCCCGATCCCACTGTCCGACCCTGTCACCAGGGCCACCTTGCCGTCGATCCTCAGTTCCACACACGTGTCCTTCGTTATCGGCCTGAATCATGTCCGCACCGTCTCGCGTTGTCAGACCTGCGGATGGTCGCACAGTGTGACCCGGTACGAAACTCCTCCCCCGCCGCCACTCCGGGTCGGGAGGAGTCTCGTGGGCGGCCGGTCAGCGACTGATGACGATGGCCTGGCTTGTGGAAAGCAGGGTGTCCAGGCTGGATGACAGCGCGACAGCAGTATCCAGGGCGCTGCGAAATGCCTGCTGGGCCTCACCGGCTTCGGCAGACCCCGGATCCGCCTCTGCCAGATCGAATACCGCTGCGGCTGCATCGCCGTAGGCGTTGGCAGCGGCTTTGTACACCGCCTGGATATCGGCCATGCCATCCGGCACGGTCATGGCCTCGGCCTGCCCGGGCGCCGATTCCCAGAGCTGGAGGATGCCCGCGAATTCATCCTGGTCCGCATCCGACACCTCGTCCTGGGACAGGATTTCCCCGGCGCGGGCGACGCTGGCCACCAGGGCGTCGTTGTGGGCCCGTACGGCGTCGACGTAGCTGCTGGCGTCGCCGCCGGTTCCTCCGGGCGGGTCCTCTTCGTCATCATGCTGGCCGTCGTTCCCTTCGCCATCATTGCCGCTGAAGCCGGGGCTGACGAGGGCAAAGACGCCATCGGCATTGGCTCCTATCAGCATCTCATCGACGATCGCCAGTCCGTCGGCGGCGGGATGGGCCAGGTCGGTGAACCAGAGCTCCTGGCCAGTTTCGAGGGAAAACGCCGAGATCCCGACCGGTTTGGGTTCCGCCTCCCCGGACCCGGCAGACGACGCCCATGACATGAAGGACCAGACGCCGACGTACACCATATCCCCGGCAATGACCGGCGACCGATACTCGACCTGCTTGACGGTGGCGATGCCGCCGCCGTCGATTTGGTTGGCGTAGCCGTAAGTCGAATGCTCGGCCTGGAAAGACCAGCGGTTCGTGTGGTCCTGCGCACTGAGGGCGGTCAGGTGGCCGAGGGCACTGGGGAAGACGACCACCCCTTCCCCCACCGCAAGCGGCGTCGAGTAAAAGTACCCGTTGATGACATTGCCGGTGGGAATGCCGGGCGAGGGAGCGCTCCATACTTCGTGACCATCGGCGAGGCTCAGGGCGTAGACAAGCTCGTTTATCGTCGAATTGACGAACACGAGGTCGCCGGCGATCGCCGTTTGCAGCCCGCCATAGGAGCCATAGGCGTCAGCACTGGCAACCACCAGGGTCTGCCAGCGTGCCTGGCCGGTGGAGGCATCCAGACCGAGGATGGTGCCGTTGGCGCCGATCACGATCGTGTCACCGCTGACAGCCAGTCCATTGGCATACCCGGGGAGCTGGATGGACCATCGCTCGGTGAACGTGAGGGGATCGATTGCCGCCAGCGTGCTGCCAAGTGCGAGATGGATCTGCTCGTTCGCAACCACGAAAAAGGATGCCGCTCCGGCAGCAGGGTGCTCGATCGCGGCGATGGGCGCCCCGCTGCCGGCGTCGATCGAGAAGATCCAGCCGTGACCGGAGTAGCCGTACACCACACCGTTCATCACCTCTACCTGGCCAACAGCGTTGTAGTCAGGGTCCGACTTCCAGGCTGGGAGGCCGGATTCGGTATGGTAGGCGTACACCACCCCGCCGCTGGTGAGGTAGACGAGGCCGTTCGCCACCACTGGTGCGGAGACAACTGCGCCGCTGCCGATCGGGGTTTTCCAGAGCACCCGTGGCGGATCTTCGCCGATGCCCGGACCAGGCATTTCCCCAGCCCGTTCCGGACCGCCCATCCAACGCCCGGCATCGGGAATGCCGGTGGCGGCGAAGCCTGGTTGACTGGGGTCCTCCTCGTTCCCGGCGGGCGGGGTTGGGCTGGGCTGCTGCGTGTCGCCCGGGCAGGTCTGGCCCGGTGGCACATCGCAGATGGAATCGCCATCTGGTGTCGGGCTCGGTTGCTGGGTGTCACCGGCGCAGGGTTGTCCGGGAGGGGCGCCACAGTCAGTGTTACTGTCCGGCGTAAAGCCCGGTGGCTGGTTCGTGCCGGGCTGGGCGCCTGTCATCGAGGGCGCCAGGAGTGCCGCCAACATTGCCAGGGCAAGCAGGCAGGGAGCAAGCGACCACCTGGGTGAACGGGGCATGCGGAGGCTCCAGTGTCGATGGTGATGCCACGACGGCAGATTTCCGTTAACGTGGTCCCGATGCGCCAACAATACGCAACGAGCAGGCATGCGGCAAGCGTTGTGTATCCCCATTTCCGGTATTTCCCACCAGCATCCTGTCGCGGCGATACTGTGGCGAGATTCTGCCTGCTGCGAGGAGGACCGATGCCAACCGAACCCACGTCCCGGCGCCGCGAGTTGTATGACCTGCTGGGAGACCTGCCCCCACGCGACCGGCCGATTTCCGCCGGACTGGTCACCACCCGGGAAGAACCCGGATACCTGCTCGATACCCTGATCCTCGACCTCAACGGAATCGAACCGGTTCCCGCCTGCCTGGCGCGGCCGAAGGAGACGACCGGACCGGTCCCGGCGGTTCTGTACCACCATGCCCACGGGGGTGATTACGCGCTCGGCAAGGACGAGGTGATTCGTGGCCGGTCGCACCTCCAGGAACCTCCCTGGGCCGACGTGCTGACCGGCATGGGCATCGCCGTGCTCTGCGCCGACACCTGGGCGTTCGGCGAGCGGCGTGGCCGGACCGAGGGCGAGATCTTCCGGCAGATGCTGTGGGATGGCCGCGTGATGTGGGGGATGATGGTCTACGACAGTATCCGCGCGCTCGATGTGCTGGCCTCGCACCCCGGGATCGACGAGCGGCGGCTGGGGACGATGGGACTCTCGATGGGGTCGACCATGGCCTGGTGGCTGGCCGCGCTCGATGAACGAGTGAAGGTCTGCATCGACCTCTGCTGCCTCACCGATTTCGACGAGATCGAGCGAACGCGGAATCTGGAAGGGCACGGTATCTACTACTACGTGCCCTCTCTCCGCAAACACTTCACGGCGGGGCAGATCAACGCCCTGATCGCGCCGCGCCCGCACCTCGGGTTGGCGGGAGTCAACGACCGGCTTACGCCCCCGGCCGGCCTCGACAGGATCGACCGCGAGGTGACCGCCGCATACATGGCCCTCGACGCCGGCGATCGCTGGCGGCTGTCACGCCACGCCTGCGGCCACATGGAAACCGCTACCATGCGGGCGGAAGCCACGGCGTTCCTCCGCAAATGGTTGTAACAGGTATGCCGTCTCACACCGGACCACCCCATGCACCGGGATGACGGCGTACGTGACGATGTCCGGGGATCCCGGACCGGCGTTGGCGCTCCCGGTGGATGACGCATTCGTCACATGCTGGATCGCGACTGGAGCAGCACTCATGAAGATCGGGTTCATTCTGCCGCTGGGTGAGGACACGGACCTGGGACGGCCGCCGTCGTGGAGGGAGATCCGCTCGCTGGCGTTGCAGGCGGAAGCGGGCGGATTCGATTCGGTCTGGACCTACGACCACCTGTTGTACCGCTTTCCGGATCACGGCACGATGGGAGTGCAGGAGTGCTGGTCGGTGCTCTCGGCGCTGTCCGAAGCGACGGAGCAGGTGGAACTTGGAACGCTGGTGATGCCGGCGAGCTGGCGCAACCCGGCCCTGCTCGCCAAGATGGCGGTGACGGTCGACGGCATCAGCGGAGGTCGCCTGATCCTCGGCGTCGGCACCGGCTACCACCGGCCGGAATTTGATGCCTTCGGCTATCCGTACGATCACCGTGTCGACCGCTTCGAGGAGGCGCTCCAGGTGATCGGACCACTGCTGCGGGACGGGAAGGTCGACTTCACCGGCACCTACGTCAGCGCGCCCGATTGCGAACTCCGGCCGGCTCCGGAGCGGCAAATCCCGCTCCTGGTCGCGGGACGCGGCCCACGTATGTTGCGGCTGACCGCCACCCACGCCGACCTGTGGAACATGGCCTGGTTTGGCGAGGCATCGGCCCTCGCGGAGTCACGAGCCGAACTCGAAGCGGCCTGCATCGAGGTTGGCCGCGATCCCGGCACGCTCGGCGTGACTGCGGGGGTGCACGTTGCCCTGCCAGAGGCGCTCGATGACGAACCGAACCCGGCCCGCGTCCTGACCGGATCGCCGGAGCAGATCGCGGCTGGGTTGCGTGGCTACCGCGAGGCCGGGGTGGCGCACGTCATCTGCGGGGCGTTGGCTTCGACCACCTACGAATACACCACGAAGGTGATCGCCCTCGTGGCTGACGCGCTGACCCTGTACCGGGAGGCCGGGTGAGGGAGGTGTCGGAACCTTCACCTGGCGGTGCCGCTCAGTTCCGCTGGAGCGAGACCAGGAACGGCGAGCGGTCGATCATCAGGATCGAGATCGGGAGGGTGACGATCAGGAGGCCGAGGAGCCACGCGATAGAGAGCCAGATCGCGCCCAGCCACCAGCCGACGAAGATGATGTAGATTGCCCGGATCAGGATTGGGTACTGCTGCGTCGTTACGCGGTTAACCGTGACCGCCCCGGATTCGTCGTGGCTCCAGGAGATGGTCTCGTTCCGCGGTCGCAGCGTTTGCGCCCACGGCACGCGGTGGAGGAACCACAAGCCAAACGGGATGCCGACGACCGTGACCATCAACACCCAGCCGACCGTGATGAAGATGCCCGAGAGCCACCAGCCGATGAAGATGTACCAGATCAGGCGCACGAGGCAGCCGGGTCCTGTGGACATCGACTGGAAGGTAACAGGTGGTTGCTGGCTCACGTTCGTGCTCCCGGAAAGCGGAGTAGTTTTCTCGCGCAAGTATAGGGCCAACGATGGCACGCGTCCGGGCATCCATCGCAGTTTTACGCTGGTATCGAACGGATGAACGAAGGGACACCTGCAATGAATGGAACGATTCCGGCCCAACTCGAGGAAATGATCCGCCGGCAGGTTGCGAGCGGACGATACGGTGATGCGGGAAGGGCTGCGACTTCTGGA
>CAZSUN010000052.1:4183-9336 GCA_964610045.1 uncultured Sphaerobacteraceae bacterium | reverse complement strand
TGTTCGTAGCGGCGATCCTCCGTGATCGCCATCCTGTACCTGGGCAGGGATACAGATTCCTCGCAAGCTCGGAGTGACAAAGACATCGTGCCTATTGGCGTTGCGGCGGACCACGCAGGGCCCACCCTGCAAGTGCCCGGTTTCCCTGGTACATTCATGGATCTGTGGGTCAGAAGGCGTTGGCGATGGCGGTGAAGACATCCTGCCAGAAGCCGAGACCGAGGATGCCCAGCGCGAGCAGCGTGGCGACGATTACCACCGCATCCACGCTCTGCCGCCCCTCCTTCGCCCAGTAGACATCTTCCAGATGGAGCCAGAGCGCGAATTCGTCGAGCGTGAGCGCCATCCCGATCCCGAAGAACATCGCGATCGGCTCGCGCGGGAACGCGGGATCCAGCGCCAGGCTGAGATAGCCACTGACGATGAGGAGGATGATGCCTGGCACCAGGTGATGCAGGTGGGTCCCGCCAACCCCGACGTTCCGGAAGATGAACGTGAACCGGTGCGCCCGGATCGAATGGGTGATGAACCGGACCAGCGTGAACGTGACCAGGAACGACACCAGCAGCACGGCTTGTGGCTGCTTGTGCGCATCCACGATGTCGGTCTGCCAGGCGTGGGCGATGTCGTCGGTCAGGCGGTTCCAGTCCATCACGTCCCCCATATCGTCATCAGCCATCATCGCCGGGAAGTGGCAGCGCCGCCATCGCGGTCGTTGACAGGCCAGCCCATACCGGCTCAGGATGGGACATCGGAAAGGGAAGTGCCGCGATGTCCATCACGATCCACGTCAATGGCGCGCGCCATGAGGTCGTTGCTGACCCCGGTACGCCGTTGCTGCTCGTCCTGCGGAACGACTTCGGCCTGAACGCCGCGAAGTTCGGCTGCGGGCTCGGTCGCTGCGGCGCCTGCACGGTACTCAGGGAGGGTAAGGCGATTCACGCCTGCGAGGTGCCGGTTGGCGAACTCGACGGGGCGAGGATCACGACGCTGGAGGGTCTGCCTGAAGGTGCGCGTGGCGTGGGGTGTCCCGGAGGCCAGCTTCTCCAGGATTCGAAACACCTGCACCCGCTGCAGCAGGCGTTCCTCGACGAGCAGGCCGCCCAGTGCGGCTACTGTAGCCCCGGCATCGTGATGACGGCGGCGGCGTTGCTGGGCGCCAATCCGCATCCCACCGAGCACGAGATTCGTGCCGCGTTGGCGGGCACGCTCTGCCGCTGCGGCGCCCACGCCCGGATCCTGAAGGCGATCCGCCGGGTAGCCGCTGGCGAGCCTGGCAGCGCCCCGACCTGGCCGATGCCGCCGCGCGCGGCGAGTACCGAGGTACCCGCTGGCGACGGTTTGATCCGGATCGCTCCGGATGGCGGGATCGTTGTGCTGACCGGCAAGGTCGAGCTTGGCACCGGCGTCGCGACCGCGCTCGCGCAGCTGGTGGCGGACGAACTCGATGTTCCTGCCGCCCGGGTGACGACGGTGATGGGAGATACCGCACTGACGCCGGACCAGGGAACGACCGCCGGCAGCAAGACCATCCAGGTGACGGGCGTCCGGTATCGGCAGGATGCGGCGAACCTGCGGCGAGCGCTGCTAATCGCCGCCTCGACCCGGATGGAGGTGTCTCCGGCCGACCTGGAAACGGTCGACGGTGGCGTTCGGGTGGTAGGCCAACCGGACCGGACGATTCCCTACCAGGATCTGGCCCGAGAGATCGCCGTTGACCCGGATGAATCCCCGGCGGCGTTCATGACTCGTTCGGTGGGTTCCGCCATCGGCGTCTCGGCCCCACGGGTCGACCTGCCGGCGAAACTGACCGGTGGTGATGCGTTCATCCACGATCTGCGATTGCCAGGGATGCTCCACGGGCGGGTGGTGCGGCCGCACCGGCGGATCACCGCCGGCATCGGTGGCCGGGTCGTGGAGGTCGACGCCAGCAGGCTCAACGGGATGCCGGGTATCGTCGCCGTTGTGCGGCGGGAGAATTTCGTCGGGGTCGTGGCCGAGCGGGAGGAGCAGGCGATCGAGGCAGCCCAGGCGATCCGGATACGCTGGGAGGGCCTGACGCCGTTGCCTGATCAGGACGCAGGGTTCGAGCGGTTACGACACGTCCCAGCCACCATCGAGAGGATCGTCCAGGCGGGTAACGCGACCGCGGAGATCGACGGTGCCGCCCTCGTCCACCGGGCCACCTATCGCCAGGCCTGGCAGGCGCACGCCTCGATGGGGCCGTCGTGCGGGGTGGCGGATGTGGGGCAGGACGCCGCCACAGTGTGGTCGAGTTCGCAGCACGTCCACGCGCTGGCCCCGGCGCTTGCGCCGCTGATCGGGCTGGCCCCATCCCAGGTGCGGGTGATCTACCGCGAGGGGTCCGGGTGTTACGGCCAGAACGGGTCGGAAGACGCCTCGGCCGATGCCGCGATCCTCTCCCACGCGGTCGGGAAGCCGGTTCGGGTGCAGTGGTCGCGGCAGGATGAGTTTGCCTGGGAACCGAAGGGGCCGGCGATGCTGTCGGACCTTGCAGCCGGGCTCGATGCGAGTGGCCGGATCGTGGGTTGGCGGCGCGAGGTGTTCACCCCGACCCACTCGAACCGTCCCGGCGGTGACCCGGCCCGGTTGCTGGCGGGGCAACTCGTCGATCCGTCGCTGGTACCCGTTCCTCGCCGCAACGGTGGCGGCAATCGCAATGCGCCGTGCGATTATGCAATTCCGGATGTCGACATCGCCGTCAATTGGGTGCCGGAAACGCCCATCCACCAGTCGTCGCTGCGGAGTCTCGGTGGGTTCCACAACGCGACGGCCAACGAGATCTTCATGGACGAACTGGCGCACCTTTCGGGATCTGACCCGGTCGCCTTCCGCCTGCGTCACCTTGATGATCGGCGCGCGATCGCCGTCATTGAGGCAGCGTCGGCGCGGGCGGGTTGGGGCGAGCCGCTGGTTGCGTCCGACGGCATCCGGCGTGGGCGTGGCATCGCGTACGCCCGGTATGAAAACGAGTACGCCTACGTGGCCACGGTCGCCGAGGTGGCAGTGGCGGCGGATACGGGCGAGATCAGGGTGGAACGGGCGATCGTCGCTCACGATTGCGGCCTGATCGTAAACCCCGATGGCGTTCGGAACCAGGTAGAGGGCAACACGATCCAGGGAATCAGCAGGGCGCTGTACGAGGAGGTGACCTGGGACGTCGACGGCATCACCTCGCTGACGTGGCGGGAGTACCGGATCCTGGGGTTCCCGGAGGCGCCGGAGATTGAGGTCGTCCTCATCGACCGGCCGGACGAGCCTCCGCTCGGCGCGGGCGAACCGGCCATCTGCACGGCCGCCGCCGCGGTCAGCAACGCCGTCTTCGCCGCCACGGGTATTCGCCTGCGCGACGTACCGTTCAGGGTGACCGGGCGATGACTGGTATCCTTCGCGACCTGGATATTCGCCTGCGGCCGGTTGTTCTGCCGGACGATGTCGCGGCGGCCGTACGCTGGTACCAGGATCCCGAGGTCCTCCGTCTCTCCGAAGGCGAAGGCGTTGCCCCATACGACGAAGCGACGGTTGCCAGGATGTTCGACTATCTCGATGCCCGTGGCGAGCTGTACATCATCGAGGCGCGCGGGATCGAGGACTGGTTCCCGATCGGCGATGCCTCGCTCCTGCCCGACAGCCTGCCGATCGTGATCGGGCTTGCCGCATTCCGCTCCCGGGGTATTGGCCGTCGCGTGCTGCGGCTGCTGATCGCGCGTGCAATGGCGCTGGGTTGGGAGACCCTCAGGGTGAAGGGCGTCTACACGTACAACGAGCGTTCCCTGCGTCTCTATGAAGGAGCCGGATTCGTGCGGACGGCACTGATCGATGATGGCGAGGGTCCGCCCGCCTGGAGCATGGATCTGTTCCTCCCCGGACCGCGTGAATGATCCGCCACGATCAGCCTGCCCGGGAGGTTTGGCCGGGGGATGCGGCGCCTGCGACCGTTCCCAACCGGCCGGAAAATAACGCGGGGCCTGTCGCCGCTACCGGTTCGGGGTCCAGCCGATGCGGGGACCGACTTCGGTGGCAAGCAGTTCGACGGCAGCCAGGGTCTGTTCGTGAGTGGGCGTTCCAGGCGAGACCTGGCAGATGAGGTCGGTGATCTCGTCCCAGAGAGGTTCCGCCAGCAGCGACTGGGCAACCGCATCCGGGGTGCCCCAATGCACGCTGAAGATGTCGAACAGGTCTTCGACCGGACGTCCCTGATAGGGTGAGGGCTGGCCGTTGCGCTGACCCTGCGCGCCCTTCAGCAATCCGGCTGCGAGACTTTCGTAGGCGGCTTCAGGATCGTTCGATGTCCAGACGGTGCGGGAGAGACCGAGCCGGGGTTCAACTCCGTCCGGGAGGGCGCTGTAGTAGGCGTCGACCAGTTCGCGCTGGACATCGTCGGTGTCGCGGTCGGAGACGCCGATCGCGACGCGGGAGAGCAGGAGGCCGCTACCGCGCCGTGCCGCCTCGATCGTCTTCTCCACCGAAGCGGGCGATTCCCAGATCCGGTTCGGCAGGTCACCACCGTCCGGGTAGAGCACTCCCCCATCGCTGGTGATCCGGTCACCGCGAAGGTAGCCGTAGAGCGTGTCGACGGCGGCATCGTAGACCGCGCGCTTGTTGGTGCCTTCCGGGTGACCGAACGCCTGGAGGCCGGCATCGGTGGTGAACCCGGTGCCGAGCCCGAGTTGCAGGCGGCCCGGGAAAAGGGCTTCGAGGACGGAGACATCCTCGGCGAGGCGGACGGTGTTCTCGGTCGGCACCTGGATCACCGCCGTGCCGAACCCGATTTGGCTGGTGCGAGCGCCGAGCGCGGCGAAGTAGATGAACGGCGAGGGCAGACCGCCGATGCGGGCGAAGTGATGGTGCGCCACCCAGGCCACATCGACCCCCAGGGAGTCGGCAAGGGTGTACATCTCGGTAGCTTCGCAGAAGTTCTGGCGGGGAGTGCCCTCACCTTCGAGGTAGGAGAAAATGCCGAGCCGAAGGCGGCCTGTGCGCGTCATGCCGGGAACTCCTGTCCTGCGATGTGCGGGTGACCTGCGAGGAGTGTGTCGCAGCAGGAGCCACTACACAACGGAAAGTATTGGGAACTAGGGTACGAACACCGGCCGGGAGCGTCAAGGCGAGGGACGGGAAAGAAACGAGAA
>CAZSUN010000052.1:0-4083 GCA_964610045.1 uncultured Sphaerobacteraceae bacterium | reverse complement strand
AGAAACGAGAAGAGAGAAAAGAGGATGACCGGTTTGGTGGGGCGGGATCACGGATTCCGTGCGCCACCTGGACATCAACGCCTGCACGATGCAACCCTCGCGATCCTCGGTTCGTCTCTGGAATGTGCCCTGGTACCGTTTGTCCCGCCTGTTGTTTCCCGAATGGATTTCCCTGTGCCTGTTCATGCCTACCCCACATCAGCCCACGCCGCCGCGGCCGCCTCGATCGTCGAGTTCTTCGCCGCCCGCGAGGAAACGGGGACGGTGTTGCTGGTGAACTCCTGCGCCCGGGGCAGGGCGACGCCCGACAGCGATCTCGACATGGTTGTGTTCGTCGCGCCCGGCATGGACATGGCTGCTCTCAACGACGCCTGGGAGGCCTTCCGGCGCCACGATCCTCGCATTGCGGCGTACCTCGCGTCCGGACCGTTTGCCGTGCTGCACCTCGACATCGAGGGCGGGGTGATCGCGCCCCCGGAGCACGCCGCTGACGAGTACCCGGACGGGTTCGATTTGGCGATCGGCAACTGGTTCGTCTGGGGCGCGCCGCTCTGGGAGCGGGACACCACCTACCGGACCCTCCGGGCTGCGTGGCTGCCGTTTTATGACGACCAACTGCGGCTCGCGCGACTGCGGCAGGTGCGTACCCAGTGCGTCGAATACCTGGCGCTCATCCCGTCGTATGCCGCCCGGGGTGAGTATTTCCAGGCGCACGCCCGGCTCTGGCGGTCGTTCCATCTCTTCATGCAGGCGCTGTTCCTGCACCGGAGGCAGTACCCGATTGCCTACGACAAGTGGATCCGCGAACAGGTGGTCGAGCATCTCGGGCTACCGGCGCTGTACGACGAACTCCCCGGCCTGTTCGAGATCGGCCGGTTCGAGAGCGATGAAGTGGCGCGAAAGGCGACCGTTTTGCAGCGCCTGCTGGACGAGTACGTGCCGGGGGAGGAGTGAGGGAAGAAAAAACAGGAAGGAGAAGACAGAAAACAGGTTTGGCAGGTGAGCGGTCTCTCCGAACGACCGAACCGTTCGCAGGCGTTTGGGGATACCCGCAGGCGGGATCAGTTCGACCGCCACTGGAACTGGGCGAGGCGGAAGCGGTAAAAGAGGAAGCAGCCGAGGCAGAATCCGGCGAGGGCGACCCCGGCAGCGACGGCGACCATGCCCGCGAGGATCCAGCCGAGAACCGGTGCGTCCAGCGCGAAACTGACCAGCGAGAGCGCGAACAGCACGGCGGCGATGCTGTTGTTGAACCGCATCAGGCGGCGGTCCTCGGTTTCGCCTCGATCCTTTGCGGTGCGGATGCGATCGGGCATCAGCCGGGTGCCGAGCTGGAATGGGAGGCTGCCGCGTGGTCCGAGGGCGATCGCCGAGAGCAGCATTACCAGCAGCGCGGCGATGATCCACGGTTGTTGCAGGACGAACGCCAGAATGACGCCGCCGAGCAGGATCCAGCGATTGAGCGCCACGATTGGCAGCGGGATGCCGTTGGTCACCATACCCTGAGTGCCCTGCATCGCCCGGATCCTTCCAAAACTACACAACGGGAAGCAATGTGCCAGAACGATACGATCGGGGCGGGCGTGGCGTCAAGGCCGGCGAGGAAAGAGGAAACAGAAGAGAGAATAGAGAAATGAGTAATCGGTGCAGGTGGGGCTACTCGTTGAGCGGGTGACCTTCGGGTGCCTTGAAGACTTCGAGAAGCACGCCGAGGGTGCGGTCGGTGGGCAGGTAGGCGACATCGATGCCCTGGACGTGGCCGTGGAGCGGGAGCGTGTTGCCCTGGCGAGCCTGTTCGGCGACGAGGCCATCGAAATCCGGCGTGCGGACGCCAATGTGGTGAACCCCTTCCCCCTTCTCTTCCAGGAACTTGCTGAAAATGCTGTCTGGGCTGAGCGGCTCGAAGACCTCGAGCATGAGCGTGCCGATCGTGGTGGCGGCGCACCGGGTGGTGTGCGCCACCGGGACGCCGTGTTCGTGCTGGTCGGGGAAGAATTCCGGGGTAGTGTCCCACCGGGTCCAGGGGCCGATGCCGAAATCTTCCTCGTAGTGCCGGATGGTGGCATCGAGATTGCGGACGCAGATGGCGATTTGCAGGATTTCGGTGAAGGCGGGCGGGGTGGCGGTCATGGCTGGGCCTTTCGGTTTCCGATTCGGTCGAGCGGCCATGATAGCAGCGGAGGGATGGGGCGACTTCTTCCGGCTTGCGGGGTGGGTCGATATCGCTGCGCCGCCGCGCACGCCCGGCATGACAGCAATGGTGGGAACCGGCGAACCTGTCCGGGAGTTGGACAGGATCCCCTATCAGGCCGGGTACCGCTCGTGGAGGGCGAGGATAGCCTCGAGGGCAGGGTCGCGGTTCTGGCGGCAAGCGGTGAAGGTTGGCGGTGCGTACAGGGTTGGTGCGATCCATGTCCGGTTGTCGCCGGGCCAGGTGCCGACCCAGTGGAGATCGCCGACGTTCATGATCACCTTGCTGTGCGGCAGGGTGAAGTGGCGTGTTTCGCCGATGAAGCAGGGGCTCGACCCGGTTGGTTCGCCAACGAACGTGGCATGGGAGTGGATATCGAGGAAGTTGACGCCGTTCTGGGCGGCGGAGAAGGTGCCGCGTCCCACGATCAGGTAGAGGCTTCCCGGCTGGTTGGTCCTGGTGTCGGCGATGATCTGGCGGAGGAGCGGCCATTCCTGGAGGGTGTTGCCGCCCCCGTTCCAGCGCATGTCGATGACTAGGAGGTCCACCCCGTGGTGCGACACGAACGTGTAGAGGCGATGTCCGAAGGCGTCCAGGGTTTCGCATGGAGTGTCGCGTACGGCGTTGAACTGGACGTACACCGCCCGATCCTGTGGCAGGTACTCGAACCAATACGGGAGCGAGGTGTTTCGCAGGGAGAGCGGGACCGGTGCGTCGAGCCGATCGTGCAGTTCGATCCATGGGGCGTTCGTTGTACCAGGGGCGGATGAGCGCACCAGTTCCGTGCGCAGGTCGCCAGAGAGGTCACGCACGGTCAACGTTGCCTGGTCTGGCTGCCTGGTGATGCCAAGGGCGTGCAGGGTCGAGGTTTGCACGAGCCAGTCCGGCAGGCAGTTGCGGAACCATTGCGAATTCCCGTTGTCGCGAGGAATGAGTGGGTCCAGAGTGGCGGACACGTCCGCGATGTCGCGATCGCCGATGCGGAGAATCTCCGCGCCGAGCAGGCGCTCGTATTCCGGAGCTGCCGCGGTAACGAAGAGGCCCTCCTCGAAATCGAACAGGCGCAGGGGTAGTTGCTGCCTGAGATCGTCCCGATCTTCCGGCACCCGCACGCGGGCATGTCCATCGTTGAGATGCGTCACCAGCCTGGTGAGCTCAAGGATGACCTGGTGGTCGGTAAGGTCCGGCACCGATTCGACGATGCGCGCGACGATTGCGTCGAATTCCCTCTCGTCAAGTTTCTCGAATGGTCGGAAGGCGCGACGCTTGATCTCGCCGGCAGCGAAGCGGACATCGGCCTGCCACTGACCGTCACGATCGAGACCCGCTTCCGGCATTCCTGCGTGCATGCGGAATGCCGCTCCCAGACGGAGATCCGCGAAGGCGTCGTCATCGCGAAGGTCGTGCAGGTCGGGGAATCCGAGTTCCATTCCGCGCTCGATCCACTCCAGCGCGTGCCGGTTGTCGCCAAGCTGGGCATGGCACCGGGCAATCCGGATCGCGGTTCGCGACGGCAATCCCTCGCGGAGGTCGAAGACGCGAGACCACGCCTCCAGCGCACCTTCATGGTCGTCGAGGTGGTCGAGGGCTTCGGCAAGGGCCTGCCACCAGGCCCCGTTGACGGGATTTATCGAGACGACCTCCTTCCAGCGTCGCGCCGCATCGTGCCACCTTGTCGAAGCGGTCGCATCGCGGGCGAGGGCGAGGGTTCGCATGAATCCGCCAGAGGACGTTGACGTTTCGATGATGTGCTCCCTTCCGACGGCGAGTGCGTGACGTGTCGATACAGGATTGCAGGAGATTGTCGCCAGAAATTGACGGAAGATCGTCGGCAGTATTGCCAGCGACCACCCTCCAGTCCGACACATCCTTGCCTGGCGGCTCGGAAGGTC
>CAZSUN010000051.1:0-25458 GCA_964610045.1 uncultured Sphaerobacteraceae bacterium | reverse complement strand
CGCCTCGAAATGACAAGGATCAGGAGCACGTCGCCTGGGGTTTGTTGGAGCAGATACCACGGAGGGTCGCCCCGACGAGGAAAGTTGCTGTTTCACCCGGAGGTTGGTATACGGTTACAGACC
Source organism: uncultured Sphaerobacteraceae bacterium (assembly GCA_964610045.1). Classification (GTDB taxonomy): domain Bacteria; phylum Chloroflexota; class Chloroflexia; order Thermomicrobiales; family UBA6265; genus JACCYX01. Next base: position 25,335 of record CAZSUN010000051.1, on the reverse strand, counting down.
GAGTGTGGAGGCGATCAGGGGGTCGACCTCGATTTCACGACCGTCGTCAGCGATCGACCGCTCGATGGCGTGGACGATGGCAACCGGGCGCACCATCTGGTCTTCGGAGAAGGGGGGAACACCGGTCGTCATGCCGTCGAGCACCACGCCCAGTGCCTTGCGGTACCCCTCGTGATTGGCGAGGATTTCGCCGGTGGTCATGCCGTTCGTTCCGAACAGGGTGGCGTGGAAGTGGTACTGCGCGTCGCCGATGTACGACAGCGCGGCCGTTGCCCCCGAGTGCCAGGCCAGCGTGGCGACGGCTTGATTTCCGTGCTGGCTTGCCCTGACCGATCGTACGTCTTCGCCGATAAGGCGGATGGCGATTTCAATGGTGTGTGTCGCGTAGAACCAGGCGCCGCCGTAGACACTTTCGAAATCACAGGGGCCTGCAAACTGGCCGGCGCGGATTTCTCCGATTTCCGGAATCCGGGCAGCGATGTCGTCGGTCGAATCCGCGATCCTCAGTGACGAAAACGAGGTGAGGAACGCGCCGGACGAGATGGACGCCGCGATCAGGCGACCGCAGTCTTCCAGGGTGATGGCGAGCGGCTTGTCGACGAAAACGGGCAGTCCGGCTTCGAGGAACGGCAGGGCATGTTCGGCATGCAGTCCGCCGTGACGGTCCTCGACGAAGACCGCATCGACCAGCCCGAGCATGTCTTCCGGGCGTGTCACGATGGTCGGGATGGCTGCCTTCGTCGCGACCTCATCGGTGCGCTCGGCTTCCTGGCCCCAGATGACAACGGCCCTGGCTGTATCGCCAGCCGCCTGTTCGACGTTCAGGAGCGAGCCGTAGGCGAGCGCGTGGGAATTGTCCGAGCCGACGATGCCGATCCTGAGCATGGGGCTGTCCTGTTCGCTGCCGGTCACGACGAGACGTCCACGACATCGTATCGGTATTGGTTCAGTTGGTAAACGAAATCACGCTCGATCTTCCGCGCACGATTGCCGGCCGGAACTGCGATGGTGAGCTAGACGGCAACTTTCTGGCCGTACGGGCGCTTCGACCGGGCCTCCCGGAGCGCCAGCGCCCACCACTCGAGCTGGTCGAGCACGACGGCGGCCGCGGCATTGACGTCGGCGGCGTTGATGGGCTGACCCTGCTCGTCGAACTGGGTGCGCGCCCGGTGGAAGCTCACGGTATCGCGAATCGTGATTGCGTGCAGTTCGGAAAAGACGACGCGGAGCGGTTCGACCGCGCGAAGTCCACCAGACATCCCTCCGTACGCCACGAAGCCGACCGGTTTGGCGTGCCACGGTTGCTTGAGGGCGTCGATGGCGGTTTTCAATGGGCCAGGGTAGCTGTGGTTGTACTCCGGGGTGACGATCACGATCGCGTCGGCGCGGTCAATCCGCCCGGAAAAGCTCTCGACATCGGCGTTGGTCGACATATCTTCCGGAATAGTCAGGTCCGCGAGGTCGATCGGGTCGACCGCGAACGCGCCGTGGGCGGTCGCCTGATCGGTAAACCAGGCACTGACGGTCGGGCCGAAGCGACCGTCGCGAACGCTACCGGTCACGATGGCGAGGGTGAGGCGATCGGTTCCAATCATGACAAGGGATCCCCGTGCGATGGCGAACTTGGGATGTGCAGCCCGCACATCCCATTGCTTACGAAAGGGAAGCTTCGCCTCTCGACGGGGGAATTGTCAATCTGATTGCCCGGTGAGGGCTAGACCTGCTCGCCAGCGTTGGCGTTGCGAGCTTCCTGGCGGGCCGACCATTTCTTCCAAAAGAACCAGGCGATGCCACCGAGCACGGCCAGGATGACCGGGATCTGGAGATAGTCAACAACCGTGCTGACTTCGTCCCAGTTTCGGCCCAGCCACCAACCAGCCAGGATCAGGATGCTGTTCCAGATCGCGGCGCCGGCGGCGGTGTAGAGAATGAACGGCGTCAGTGCCATCCGTCGCAATCCGGCGGGCAGCGAGACGACGCTGCGGAGGATCGGAATCATCCGGCAGACGAATACCGCCTTGCCACCCTGCCGGTCGAACCAGCCGTTGGCCTTGTCGAGGTCGGACTCCGCGATGGCGAACCACCTGCCGTAACGAAGGATGAGCCACCGCACGCGTCTGTCGCCGAACCAGGCGGCCAGGCCATAGAGAATGAGCGCGCCAACAACGGCCCCGGCGGTTGCGGCCAGGATGACGGCGGGCAGCCAGAACTTGCCCTCGCCGGCCAGGAATCCTGCAAAGGGCAGGATGGCTTCGGATGGAATCGGCGGGAACACGTTTTCCAGCACGATCATCAGGAAGATGCCGATATAGCCTGCCGATTCGACAATGTCTTTTGCCCAATTGGTCAGGTCACCGAGTAGTCCCAAGGTTCACTCCCATTGCGAACATGGCAGGTTGCTGATGGCGTGGGGCGCAGAGCCAGGATCGGATGGGCGTGGTCAGGGACGCTGTTACGATCCAGTCGGGGAGTGTAGTGCAAATGCACCAGTGCGCGTCAGGTGCTGCGGACCAGCGAAACCGGCTCAGCGAGCACCTGCGCCAGGGCGAGCGGACTGCCGGTCAACGGGCGACATGATCCCACTTGGCCATTTCCAGCCCTGGTGTCGTGAGGTCGACGATCGAGATCATGGCGAAGGTCAGGACGGTGCAACCGGGTTCGAGGTGGCCACCCATCGCGATCTCCGTGTCCGAGAAGGTGACGTGGGCGTGGACCCGGCCATCGAGGATGGCCCCGGTGACGGTGAGGATGTCGAATGGACCTTCGCCCTTGACGAACGCGTTGTCTGGGGGCATCACCGGCGTGCTGACCACATGGAAGTGGAACGTGCTGAGCGAGCCGACTCCGGCAAGGATCGAGCCGTGGATGACGCCGGCATCGGTGACTGCCTGTTGGATGCCGGCGAGCAGGTCTTGTCCCGGATCGAGCCGGAGGAGCAGGTAGCGGCTCGGATTCATTTCCTGGACGATCATGCGGGGTTCTCCTGCGCGGTTGGCAAGCGATTCAATGCCAGCCATTGTGGCATTCATCGCTTTTTCACGGAACACCCAGAGGGCGGGAGCGGACTATGAGCCGGCGGGGATGACGATTCCGGCGGCGAACTCGAATTCCGGCTCGACGCCGTAGTCCGCATCGGTGCCGTCCTCGCTGATGATGACCATACTGGCTGAGCCGAACGTGCCTTCACCCTCGACGATGTCGTGACCTCGTCCCTCCAGCACGCTCACCAGCGGTCCGTAGAAGCCTTCCTGGATGCGTAGCTGGTTTCCGACTTCCCACTCGTAGGTTCCGGACGGGAAGGCCGTGGTAAGCCAGCGAGGGCGGCTGATGGCCTCCTGCGCGCCGAGCCCGAATTCGACCACGCTGGTGACCTGCTGGACTTGCCCCTGGGTCTGGGAATCCGCGCCAGTATTTCCTCCAAGGAACCAGGGCCGGCCACCCTTGAAGACCATGTACGGGCACGAGGTGTGCCGCACCTTGTAGCCGGGAGTCAGTTCGTTGGGATTCCCTGCTTCCACCGACAGCATGCGCATCCGGTTGTTGATGTGAATGCCCGTATCGCCGACGACGAGGAATTGCGCTCCCAGGCTGGTGGTCACGGCGGCACAGTTCCCGTCGCGATCGACAACCTGGAACGTGGTGGTGTGGGCGGGTACATCGATGCCCATGCCAGAGGAAATGGGCCAGGCCATCGCCTGCGACAGATCGATGCGCTGGCGCTGCCGTTCAGCATAGTCGTCGGAAAGGAGGTCCTCGATCGGCATCTCGATCCGGGCCGGGTCGCCAATGAGGGCGTACCGGTCCGCGAAAGCGAGTTTCATCGCCTCGATCTGGGTGTGGACCGCGTCCGGATTGTCGACATTGCGACCTTCCAGGCTCATGCCCTTGAGGATGTTGAGGGCCAGCAGCATGGTGATGCCCTGGCTGTTCGGCGGGTTTTCGTAGACCACGATGTCGTCGCGGTAGGTGATCGACAGCGGGGTGACGAGTTCAGCCTCGAACCCGTTGAAGTCTTCGAGCGTCAGGTAGCCGCCGTTGGCATCCGAGAACGCCACGATCGCCTCGGCGATGGGACCGCGGTAGTAATGGTCGCGAGCAGCCTGGATGGCGGCTTCGCGGGATTCGGCGAGCGCTCCATCGTAGGCAGCAACAAGAGCGTCGAAGGTGGCTGCCAGGTTCTCCATGACGATGGTATCGCCCTTGATGGGGAGGGCATCGTCTGGCGCGTAGATGGCTTTCGAATCGGGGAACTCGAGGATTTCGTCCTCCAGGCGTTTGGCCCAGATTTCGAGCTGGTCGCTCGCCTCGTGCCCGTTCCGCGCGAGGTCGATCGCCGGCTGAAGCAGGCGTCCAAGGTCCAGCCGGCCATACTCACGAAGCCAGGTCATCCAGCCATCCCAGGCGCCAGGCACGTTCGATTGGTGGATGCCCGGTTCGCCGGCCCGCTCCGCGTAGTCTTCGCGGGTGGCCAGGCTGCCGGTGGGACCCACGCCGTCGAGGCTGGTGATCTCGCCGGTCGACGCGCTGTAGTAGAGCGCCCAGGTGCCGCCGCCGAGGACGCTGGAGAACCAGCCTTCGACCACCGTCAGCACCGCGGCGACGGCAATCGCCGCATCGGCGGCCGAGCCCCCGTCCTGAAGCACGGCGATGCCGGCATCGGTAGCCAACCGGTGCGCGGATGCCACGGCCTGGACGTGCGTGGATGACTCCTGGCGAGCGGCGGCAACCCGTGCACCGGGAAAGGTCGCCGCCATCGACGTCGCCACAGCGGCCCCAACAACTCGTCTCCGGCTCTGTCGAGCGTTCAGTAATCGTGCAGGTGACACCGTTTTGGCCCTTCCCTCTGATCCCTCAGACCCACTGTCGCATCGCAGTGTAACGGCGGATGATGAAAGGAAGGTTGGAGGCGCTCAGGCAGGTTCGAAAAGGTGGGGATGCAGGAATCTGGCCAGCGCGCTGATGATGGCGTCGCGGAAGACGCCCTCGCGAGTGAGGATGTTGTTCGTGAGTAATCCGATTAGGCCGGTATCCTGCTTGCTGTTGGTTTTGCCAAACACGACATCGTTGGCGTCGCCGAGTTCGTGGCCTGTCTGGACCAGCGCCATCGACGGCAGGGGAACTGGCCGGATCATTGAACTCGAAAGTCCTTCCCGGCCGGACCGGTCGAAGATGGCGATCCAGCCAGTGCTGAACCACATCCCCTCGATTTCCGTCAGCCCGCTTTCGATGCCGACCCCATAGGCGGCGTCATCGGCGGCGGCCAGCGCGCGACTGGCTCGGTTGCGCGCACCGCGGATGCTTTCGCCGTTACTCATTGGCTGGTCGGCAACTCCCGAAGGGGTTGCAACTGGCTCGAACAGCCAGGACTCGTGTGGCCAGACCGCGCGGAAGGCGGCACTTGTCGCGGCAATCTTGACCGGATTGGTTGAGCCGATGGCGACGAGCATGGTGGAACTCCACGAAACCCGGTGCAGCGCGTGGCGATTAACGACGCCCCGACCTGCAGGTTCACAGGCCGGGGCATAATGCAGGATGCCATTGGGACTCAGGACGCGCCTTCTTCTTCCGGGTAGATCACGGAGTCGCCGCCGGCGATGAGGTCGCCGAACATGTCGTCGTCATCGTCCGGGAAGGCATCCCAGAGACCACCGCTCGACGTGCCGTCTTCGACAACATCGCCGAGCCCGGACTGGTCGTCCAGATTGTCGACGATGGCCTCGGCAAGTTCCTGTTCGATCCCGGTGTCGTCGATACTGTTGGCGGAGCTGATGGTGATGACCAGGTAGTTGTCTTCCCGCGCGACCGTGAACGCGCTCGGTCCGCTGCTTGTGTCCGTCTGCGCGTCGAACTTGATGCCAAACGCGTCGTCACCAAGGTCGTCGATGTCGAAGATGTCCACCGAGGAGGGGTCCTCGTCCGTATCCTCGACGAAGTATTCGGCATCGAGGGAGGCGTAGAGGTCGTATGCGGCCTCGGCGTCATCGTCGCCATCGAATTCGATGATCATGCCGCCGACGTAGAGCGGACCTTCGATCGATGCGAAGACATCTTCGTCTTCGTCTTCCGGGGTCACGGCCATGAGCGCCGCGTAGTCGACGGACCACATCCGGAGGACGCCATACTGAATTCCTTCAAGCTGGCTGGGGTCATCGAGTGGGTCGTCGCTTTCCCCGTCATCCTGCGCGAATGCGGGAAGGACCGACAGGGACAGCGTCAGGGCAAACAGCAGGCAGGCGATCCGGCGAAGCAGTGACATGGTCTCTTCCTGGCACGAAAACATGGACGAAATTTGTCAGGGACCGCAGAAGGGACCCACAACAGGAGTCCCTTCCGCACTGTTACGATCGACCTTGGTGTGCGGCACATCCGTCAGGATTCGTCTTCGTCCGGCTCCGGATAGATAACCTCGTCTCCGAGTGGCACGAGACCTTCGAACATTTCGTCGTCGCTGTCAGGGAAGATCTCCCAGAGACCGCCGGTCGATCCGCCGAGATCGTCGACTTCTCCGAGGCCGGACTGCCCGTCGAGATTGTCGACCATCGCCTCGGCGAAGTCATCGACCGTGGCGACATCGTCTTCGGTGGTGCCCGCGGCGATGGCGATCAGCAGGTACTCGTCATCCTGAACCACCAGATAGCGATACAGGCCGCCGAAGTCGTCACCTTCCGCAGTGATCACGAACGCCATCGCCTGGTCACCGAGATCGTCCACTTCTTCCCGGTCGACCGTGGCGTCGTCGTCACCCATGTCGCTCGCGAGGTCCTCGTCACTGAGGTCTTCGAAGCGAGTGAACGCATCTTCGGCGTTGCCGTCTTCCTCGAACTCAACGATCACGCCGCCGATCAGGAAGAGACCGGTCAGGTCGGCAAAGGGATCGTCGTCCTCACCGGTCGGGGTTTCCTGCATCGCCGCAGTGAAGTCCATCCACCACGACCGGGATACGCCGAACTCGACGCCCTCGAAGCTGCTCAGGTCGTCAAGCGGGTCCTCGCTGAGGTCGTCGTCGGAATCCTGCGCGACGGCGGGCAGGAAGCTGAGTGCAAGCAACAGAGCGAGCATCAAGCCGGTCATCCGGCGCAATAGAGCCATGTGTCCTCCCATTGACTGGATCAAAAACGTCAGGTGGTCCTTCGACGACCCGACGGGAGGCGCAAGCACCTCCCGTCGGCATAACGTCCAGCCGCCCGAGTTGGTTCCATCGCGATCAGGAAGCGTCATCAGGTTCCGGGTAGACGATGTTGTCGCCGGAGACCGAAAGTCCCTGAAGGATGCTGGCGTCGCCAGACGGGAAGAATTCCCAGAGTCCGCCGGTGGAGCTGCCGTCTTCGGCGAACTCCCCGAGGCCGGTCGCATCGTCGTCCTGGTCTTCCATGTACTCGATCAGGTCGTCAGTAATTTTTGATGCAGCTTCGTCGGTGGCTGCAGAGGCACTCACGAAAATGTACTCGTCGTCCTCGGCGACCTGGTACCGGAAGTACGCGCGCTCGTCGCCCTCTTCGATCAGTCCATGGACGGCGAACTCGTCGTCATCCAGGTTTTCCGTGGTGAATTCATCGGGAGCCAGATCGAATTCTTCGGTGACGTACGTCCCGATTGCGTCTTTCAATTGCCGGAAGGCGGCCTCGGCATTGTCTTCGTTGTCGAATTCGTAGACGAGCGCCCCCGCGTAATAGACCAACGAGTCACCTGTTGCCGGGGGAGTGCTCAGGTCCGCGGTGGATGCCCAGTCGCGGGAGACCGCGAACTGGATGCCGGTGAGCAGTTCCGGATTGTCGAAGATGGTTTCTTCCGTGGCATCCTGGGCGGACACGCCAACGAAGGGAAGTGACAGGAGCGCTGCAAGCAGCACGATAGCCATACGTCTTGCCAGGCTGGACATTGGTGTTACCTCCTGTTACGAAATCCTGAACCAGATCGAACACTGTGAACCGGGATTTGGGTCACCGCCACGGGTGGCGGGAATCAGGCATTGACCTGCGGGAGCGGATAGAGCTGGTCGTCGCGAACGACGACGAGTCCCTCCAGAATCGAATCGCCTGATTGTGGCAGGACACCCCAGAGGCCGCCCCTGGACAGGCCGGCCGGGTCGAACGAGACCGGATCCGGGCTCACTTCACCCTGATTGACGATGTAGGCCGCGAGGGCTTCGGCAGAGGCCGCACTCTCGGTGGTTCCCGCCAGCGATGAGACCAGGATCACGAGGTGGTCGTCGAGAACGAGGACGTTGCGCAGGTGGGTTTCGCCGGTGTCGGTGGTGGTGACAAGGGTTGACGCGACGGCGCCGTCTCCAAGGTTGTCGATGTCCTCGTTGGAGACCTTGAGTGACCCATCCTGGCCGAGATTGGGAATCTCGCTGGCGATCGATGTCTCGAGTAACGCAAAGGCGGCGCTGGCATGGTCGTCGCTGTCGAACTGGAGAATCTGGACGCTGAGGGCAGACAGCCCCTGCCAGTTGTTGAGATCAACCGATCCGGGAGTGGCATCGGCCATGATGGCTTCGTAGTCGAGGCTCCACGTGCGGCCGATTCCGGATTCGATCCCTTCGAGCTCGGAAATCGCCGGCGGAGCGCTGGTGGCCGGGGTTTGTGCCAGGGTGGTTGAGACGATCAGGCTGGCAACCGCAGCCAGGGCGAAGACCAGGGAGCGGATGCGATTCATGGCGCGAAATCCTTTCCGGTGGTGGCAAACGGTAACCATCCAACGCCACCGTGCCAATGCCGCCCATTCTGCAAATGGTAGACCACCGCACGCTCGAGTGTCGTGCGCTGCGGGAGTTCCTCCAGCGGCCGGTCGGGCGTGCGGAAGACGAACTCAAGCGTCACCCGGTCGTCGGCATCCGGTGTGTAGGCCAGCTGGAACCGTTGCTGGAAGGTAATGATGTTGGAGTCTGGCGGCAGGTACTCGCGGAGCTGGGAATCGAGCAACCAGGAGTGACAAACAGCGTAGCGGTACGTTTCGTCAGGGAAATGGCGAGCGAAAAACGCTCGTGCCTGGGCGAACGATTCGTCGCAGGCAGCAGGGGTGAACGGTCCCATGTACCCAGGGATGTGTACGGCGATGCAGGGTTCACCCTTGGTGGCATCGAAGCCGGCAGCTCGAATTCCGGCGCTGGTCCTGCCACCGAGACTGGCGCGCTCGAACTGGAGGCGGCCCAGCTGGAAGAGCAGGCCGCGAGCGTGGACCATGGGCCAGCCCTGCCAGGCCATACCCCCGGTGCCGTGCTGGGCGCGATGAATGAGCAGGTGGCGACCGACATCGGCAAGGGTAGCGCGGACGATCTCGTCGGGAATCCCGCGAGCGCGGGTGGTGGCGAGGGTATCCGGCAGGATCGCGGCGAACACCCACGGGTAGAAGTACCGGCCATGTTCGCCCAGCGCCGCGGGCATCGCCGGGAATTCCTCGGGACCGTCGACCCGCTCCATGGATTGGCGCAGGAGTTCTACCGACCGTTCGAGGACCCACACAAGCGCCGGATCGGCGGCGATCCATTCCCTGGCAGCAAGCAAGGCCGGCTGATCCTCCAGCGGGATGTCGAGGAACGTCAACACGTCGCCGGCGTCGATGGAAAGGGACATGTCAACGGGCGCCGAAGGCGGCCCCACCTGCCGGAGCTGGTCGAGCCACGGTCCGAACGCCGCGTCGTCCTGGAGCGTGGCCGCCGTTTCGTTCCGGGGAATATCCTCCGAGGGGTCCATCATTCAGTCGGCTGCCTGGACGGTTTCGGCGGTGACGGGTGCGGTCCAGACGTGTCCGGGGTCGATCCGGGAAGCCAGGACCTCAGCGATGTGCCGGGTTGGACGAGCGGTGAAGTGTTCGATCTGCTGGCGACACGAGACGCCGGCGACGCTGACCTGGACATCCATCGACGTGCCTTCGATCGCCGGGAACAACCGCTCCTCGCCGATCTTCCGCGAGACCTCATAGTGTTCCGCCTCGTACCCGAACGAGCCCGCCATGCCACAGCAGCCGGCGCCGCTCTCGGTGGGGCGGCATCCCGACGCCGAGAGGATCGCCATTGATGGGCCGACGCCGATCAGCGCCTTCTGGTGGCAATGACCGTGGAAGAACACCTCGGGACCGGTCGAATCCTTCCAGGAGATACCCAGGTCGCCTGCCCTGTCGAGCCTGGCCAGGAACTCGTCGATCATGAACGAATTGGTTGCCAGCGCGTCGACATCCGGGTCGTTCGGCAGCAGGTCGCGATATTCGTCACGCAGGGTCAGGATGCAACTGGGCTCGGTCCCGATGATCGGGATGCCCTGCTTCGCATAGGGCGCAAGCACACTGACATTGCGCCTGGCGGTCTTGCGGGCGGCATCGACGAGGCCCTTCGAGAGCATCGGGCGGCCGCAGCAGGATCGCCGCTCTTCGACTACCACTTCGTATCCGGCGGCTTCGAGCAGCTTGACCGCCGCCAATCCGATGCGCGGGTAGTTGTAGGTGGCGAATGTGTCGTGGAAGTAGACGACCTTGCCGCGCGTCTGGGCCGGGACAGGGGTGTGCTTCCGGTAGCGCCGCCAGCGGTGGACGAAGGTGTTGCGATCGAAGGCCGACATTTTGCGTTCGCGGTGAACGCCGAGCAGTGACATTCCCGGCCGAGCGACCGGCGTCCGCATCACGAGATTGGCGAGGGGGGCGACCGGGGCAGCGATCTTCGAGACGGTGTGGATGTGCCCCATGAGGCGAGCCCGCAACGGCGTTCCGTGTTTCTCATGGTACTGGGCGAGGAACTCCGTCTTGATCTTCGCCATGTCGACGCTCGACGGACACTCGGTCTTGCAGGCCTTGCACGAGAGGCAGAGGTCGAGCGTGCCGTAGGTTTCCTTGCTGGCGAAGTCGTCCGGGGTCAGGATGTTTCCGGCCAGGGCGTTGCGGAGGGCGTTGGCGCGGCCACGGGTGGTGTCGTTCTCGTCCTTGGTCGCCATGTAGGACGGGCACATCGTCCCCGCCTTGAGCTTCCGGCAAACGGCGGCGCCATTGCACATCTCGAGGGCCCCGAGGAAGCCGCCTTCGCGGGTGAAATCGAGGTTGGTCCTGAGCTGCAGCGGCTTGTACTTCGGGCCGTAGCGCAGGTTTTCGGTCATCGACGGAGCGTCGACCACTTTGCCGGGGTTCATCAGGCCGCGAGGGTCGAACATGGCCTTGAATTCACGCATCGCGGCGTAGAGTTCGGGGCCGAAGATGATCTCGTTCAGTTCCGATCGCTGGAGCCCGTCGCCGTGCTCCCCGCTCATCACCCCGCCGAAACGGTGCGCCATTTCGGCGGCAGCGTGGGCCATTTCGACCATCGCTTCGACCCCTGAGATTTCCTTGAGGTTGATCAACGGGCGGATGTGCAGGCAACCGGCGGAGGCGTGCGCGTAGTAGGCCGCAGTGGTGTCGTACTTCGCGACCATCTCCTGAACCGCGGCGACGAACTCCGGCAGGTGGGCGACCGGTACCGAGACATCTTCGATGACCGGGATTGGTTTGGCGTCGCCCTTGACGCTCATCAACAGGCCGAGCCCGGCCTTGCGCACGGACCAGACATCTGCCTGGCGCTTCGGGTCGAGCACGATTTGCGGATCGGTGCTGAGGCTGACCCGGTGCTGGCGGAGGTGTTGCACCAGGTGGTCACACTTCCGGCGGATTTCCGATTCGCTGATTCCGTAATACTCGACACAGAGAATGCCCGCCGGATCGCCGTGGATGAACGCGATCTGGCTGGCGTAGCCGGGTTGCTGCCGGGTCAGGTTGACCAGCATCCGGTCCATGAGTTCGATCGCCGAGGGGTCGGTTTCGAGGATGACCGACGTTGCTTCCATCGCCGCGATCAGGTCGTCGAACTGGAGCAGGACGAGACCGGTTTGGGGTGGAACGTCGACCAGGTTGATCGTGGCGCTAAGGGTGGTTGCCAGGGTGCCTTCCGACGATGCCAGCAACCTGGCGGGGTTGAACGCGTCGTCCGGTTTGACGAACTCCCCGAGCGAGTACCCGGTTGCTCGCCGCCAGTGGGGAGGGAAGTCGCGGGCGATGAGTTCGCGGTGGGTGTCACGGAAGGCGAGCATCCGTTTGAGGAGCGATCCGAGGGGATCCTCCTGCTGCGATCGTTGCACAAGATCGGGCATGGTTGCCGGGCCGAGATCGACGGTGCCGCCGTCGGCGAGGTGGATGCGTGCCGACCGCAAGTGGTCCGCCGTCATCCCGTAGAGGATCGAATGCGCCCCCGATGCATTGTTGCCGATGACTCCGCCGATGGTCGCCCGGTTCGAGGAGGACGGGTCCGGGCCGAACATGAGGCCGCTGGCCTTGACCTGGCGGTTCAGGATATCCAGGTTGATGCCCGGCTCGACCGTGACCGATTTCTCTTCCGGGTGAAACCCCAGGACACGATTCATGTATTTGGAGGTGTCGATGACCAGGGCGGCGCCGACGGTCTGGCCCGCCAGCGAGGAGCCGCCGCCTCGTGGCAGGATCGGCACACTGTGACTGGCGGCGATCTCGACGGTGGCGATGATGTCGTCCGCCGACTGCGGGATGACCACGCCGATCGGTTCGATCTGGTAGTTGGAGGCATCGGTGGAGTAGAGCATCCGGCTGATGGTGTCGAACCGGACCTCGCCCTGGATCCGGTCCGCGAGTTCTGCTTCGAGCACGCTCGCCGTTTCTTGCGCCGCGCGCTGGGCGCGAAGGTCGGCCGCGAGTGGAGGAGTGCCCGTGGCGGGTGCGGGAGCGCCGCTGGCGGGGGCGGACCGTTGGGTCTGCTGCATGATGCGGGTACTCCTTGAGCGATCCATGTGGCGGATGCGACCGGTGAATGGGGCGCCGGTGTCGCCTGGGCCTGGATGGTGAGTGTAGCACCGGATTTCGGCGCGTGGACTCCCTGAGAGCGCCGCGCAACCGCCGAGGTCGCTACTATTGATGCATTGGCACCGGACTCCCCTGCCGGGGGTATGTGGAAAGCGGCAACAAGCGTCATGGAACCATTTTTGATCGCCCTGGTCGTGCTCCTTTTGCTGGGGGCAGTTGGTGGGGTTGGGTATCTCTACTGGAAGGAGGCGGGTCCGGAAGCTGCCCAGCTCTGGTTGACGGGATCGCGCCGGTTCCGGCAGGCAATGGATTCGGGTGCCGCGATCGCGCGGCGGGAGCCGGAATCCGGGATGACCGCTCCGGTGCCGATCGAGACCGGCGTCGTGATGCCGTCAATTCCGCCGTCGTCGACCATCGATGACGAAATGATCCGGAGCCTTCGGGAAGAGGTCCTGGGCGAACTGCGAACGGCCGCGGGACGGAGCCGGGAGTTCGATGCCCGGTTGGCCAGGATCGAGCATCAGGCGACGACCGCTCCCGATCTCTCCGCCGAGGTCCACAGCGCCATCGAGGAATTGCGCGTTCGCCAGCAAGGTGACATCGAGCGGATCGAAGTTTCGCTGCGCTCGGTTCACGTGCGGGCGGGATCCTATGGCCAGCGGCGGGGCGAAGCGCTGGCGAGCCTGTATGCCAGCCTGGCGCGCGTGGAGTCCTCCCTGTCATCCGTGGTGAACCCGATGCTGCTGCCGGGCGAGTCGCTCAGCCTGCCGGCGGAACTTCCGGTCGAGGCGATGACCTGGGGCACCTGGAGCGATGCCGGTGAGGCGGCCTATACTTTTGGGGATGTTTTCAACCAGAACCGGCTCCTGCTCGATCCAGGGACCGCCGAGGAAATCGGGCGGTTCATCGCCACGTTGCGCCAGGCGCTGACCGGATCGGTCTATCCGACGGTTCGTGACGGGAAGCCGTCGGCGGAGCGCCTGGCCCAGATGCGCGCGGGGCTGGAATCGATCGTCGCGGCGCTCCCGGTTGTCCGGCGCCAAATCGAAGCTGCCTACCGCGAAGACCTGGCACGCCCGGAACCGGCGCCGTAAGCGGAGCGCGAAACAACCGGAATCCTGTTGCACGAGAAGCGCCAACCAATGACTGTGATAGTCCCCGGAACGTGACTACGGTGTATACTGTGACCACGGTAGGCACTGTGCCAACGAAAGGGAATTCCCGTGATCCAGGCAAAGATTCGCGAACAGGGAAACAGTTACGTCGTGACCATCCCTCGCGAGGCGATGGAGAAGTACGACCTCCACAAGGGCGACACCATTTCCTTTACACCTAGCAAATCAGAGCAACGTTTCATCCTCCGCGACCAGGTTCAGCGCGCGCTCGATGATGTCCTGGCGAACGATCGAGAAGCGCTGGAATTTCTCGCGCAGTAGCAGTGACAGGGTGAAGATCAACCACAATGGCGGGTGAGATTGAGTACCTGAGTGTTGCCGAAGTTATAGAGATGCATATACAGACCATGCACTCAATGGGTTCGAATGCAACTCCACTGCGATCCGAAGACTTGCTCGAGTCAGCAGTCATGAAACCTCAGGCGGTTGCCTATTACGGTGGTGCCGATATTGCGGAACAGGCGTGTGTCCTGGCGATAGGCATCTCCCAGAACCAGCCATTCCTTGATGGAAACAAGCGAACAGCCTACGTTGCATTCAAGGTATTCCTGGAGATCAACGGTGTGCAATTGGCAGCAGCGCCAATGGAAATCGCGCGCCAGTTGATCGACGTTGCCGAGCGTGAGGGAAGCCTTGAGGAAGCGACGGCGCGGTTCGCCAGGTGGGTCCGGGAGCGCACCCTCTCCACAGAGCCGGGCTGAGGGGCATCAGATCAGGGATGTTCGCGATCGTTCCATGCGAGGGCTCTGGTGCATTTCCAGGACACAAATGACAGGCGGCGATCACAAGGGGATGGAGCCCCGGGATCGCCGCCTGTCGCCTCAGGATTGGGGAAGGCTGAGGTGTACGTACTCTATCAGCGCCTTTCGGTCGTGTCAACGAGGCACAGCCGCTACACTGACTCCCGGCACGGCGCCGGACATCCGGCAGGCGATGCCTGAACGATGACTGACGTCGGATTTTCGGGAGACGCAGGTATGGGTTGGAGCGCTCGCTGGCGATGCACCATAAACGCTGGCGTGCTGGTCGCGATCGTGTTTCCGTGGGTGATGTTACCAGCGCTGGCATTGAGCACCGTCGATGTTCCGGAGGTAACCGCGCAGAGTGTCTTCGCGCTGGATCCGGACACCGGGGAGATCATCCTCGAACAGGCTGGCGAGACACGGATGCCTATCGGCAGCATCACCAAGGTGATGACCGCACTCGTAGTGATCGAGCACGCCGATCTGGATGAAACCATCACTATCACGAATGACGACCTTGTCGGTCCGGGCTATTCAGCGATGGGATTGCAGCCTGGCGATACGCTGACGGTGGAGCAATTGCTTACCGGGATGCTGGTGGTCTCCGGGGGCGACGCCGCGAAAGCCCTGGCCCGGCACGTTGGGGAGGGCATGGCCACGACTGACGGGTCTGCCGAGGCTGTGGCGGCGTTCGTCGACGCCATGAACGACAAGGCGAGCGAACTTGGCCTGGACGACACGCAGTTTGCGAACCCCGACGGCGAGGACAGTGACGAGGCATGGTCAACCGCCCGTGATGTGGCAACGATGTTCGCTGCGTTGCAGGAGAACCCGACGCTGGCCGGCATGGCCAGTGAGGAATCGTACGACTTCACGAGTGTGGGGCCAGAGGCCACGCCGTACACTGGCCAGTCGACCAACCAGCTTGCGGGCGAAGATGGTGTCACCGGAGCGAAGACGGGGTCGACCGTCGAAGCCGGGGGATGCGTCGTCCTGGCCCGGGAGGGCGCATCCGGCGTTACCGAGATTGTCGCCATCCTTGGCTCCGATCTCGAATACGACGAGAACTGGGTCGCCATCGTCGACGAGCGCTGGACCGACGCCCAGTTGGTGATGGAAGCGATCGATACACATTGGACACCTGGCCAGAACCTGCCGACGCCCGAACCGACCCGCGAGCCGGAACCAACCACATCGCCAGCACATGACGATCCGGACGACGCGCCGCCGCAGGTCACCCTGGCCGCACCATCCCAGAATTCACCGGGCGGACCAACGACGGCGCCGATCCTGGCAGCGACGGTGGCAACCGGGGTGATCGCGCTGGCGGGAGCTCTCGCCTGGTCGCGGATCGGCACTGGCCGGAAGCAGGAATCGCGTGCGTCCGGGTACGAAACCTGGACCTGAATCGCCCGTTCCTTCGAGGTCCACAGGCGAGAACTCCGTGCTAGGATTGCGAGACACTTTCCGGGTCGTCGATCCCGTATGGCGTAGTGCCAGCGACGGCGCCGGGGCGCTGGACGGAACCGCTCCTGCCGGAAAGCGCCTCGCCGGTGACGTTCGACGACCGACCTGCTCCACCTGGAGGATTTCCTTACATGACCAGCACCGCGACCGCAACGCCGATCGAACGCCCGAAGCCCAACGGGTTGGAAGGCGTTGTCGCGGCTTCCACCGAACTGAGCCAGGTGCTCGGCAACGAGGGCAAGCTTGTCTACCGAGGCTATGACATCCACGAACTCGCGGGAAATGCTTCCTTCGAGGAAGTCGCGCACCTGCTTTTCGTCGGTCATCTCCCGAATCGGGCCGAACTCGACGAATTCGAGGCAAAATTCGGCGCCAACCGCATCCTGCCCGACGCGGTGATCACGGGGATCCAGGAACTGCCGCGCAACGCCAACCCAATGGATGCGTTACGCACCGGCGTCTCGATGCTTGGCGCGAACGATCCCACGCTCTACGACAACGAGCCGGATCTGGATGAGGCGATCGGTCTTGCCGCGCGGTTCCCGGCCATCCTGGCGACGTTCTTCCGCCACCGCGAGGGACTGGATCCAATCCAGGGGAGATCGGACTACAACACGGCCCAGAATTACCTGTACCAGCTCTTTGGGAATGAACCGGAGGAACGGCACTGGAGACCGCTCGAAACGTATCTGGTGCTGCTGGCCGATCATGGCCTGAATGCATCGACGTTCACGGCCAGGGTGATCGCCTCGACGGATTCGGACCTCAGCTCCGCCTTGACGGGGGCGATCGGCGCCCTCAAGGGACCCGCTCACGGTGGCGCTCCGGCCAAGGTGCTCGACATGCTGAACGAGATTGGCAGCGCGGACAATGTCGATGCCTGGCTGACGCACGCCCTCGATACCAACAAGCGCCTGATGGGATTCGGGCACCGCGTCTACAAGGCGGAAGATCCGCGAGCGGAGATCCTGCGCGGGATGGCCAAAACGGCGTCCACGCCCGAGTTCTTCGAACTCTCGCGGAAAACGGAAGAGCGCGCGCTGGCCTTGCTGGAGGAGCGCAAGCCAGGCCGCCGTCTCTACACCAACGTCGAGTTCTACTCGGCTGCCGTCCTCGCTGCGGTTGGCCTGCCGGGGGACATGTTCCCGCCGACGTTTGCCGTGGCGAGATCAGTGGGGTGGGCGGCGCATGTGCTGGAGCAGGCTGCCAATAACCGGCTCATCCGGCCCCAGAGCGAGTACGTTGGACCGAAGGATCTCACCTTCGTCCCGATCGACGAGCGGTAAATTGGCAGATTGGCCGGGGCAGGGAACTTCCTGCCCCGGTTTGCGTGTCCGGCAAAGATGGGTGCGGCATGGGTTCACTCGCCGGCATGGCTGAACCAGACACCCTGCTCGCCCTGGCAATGTCCGGCGATCGCCAGGCATTCGACCAGTTGGTTGCTCCGTACCGGGGAGAATTGCAGGCGCATTGTTACCGGATGCTCGGCTCGGTGCAGGACGCGGAGGACGCCGTGCAGGACGCGCTGTTCGGCGCCTGGCGGGGGATGGCCGGGTTCGAGAGGCGGTCCTCACCACGTACCTGGCTCTACCGGATCGCTACCAACGCTTGCATCCGGATCGGCTCGCGACGACCCCAGCGGTTGCTCTCGATCGACCGATTCCCTGCCAACCCTGACGTGCACAATCTCGGGGAGTTCGTCGACGACCAAAGCTGGGTTGAGCCGTACCCATCGCACCTGGTCGACGCCGCTACCCCGTCGGTGAATCCGGAGGCGCGGTACGAGATCCGGGAGAGCCTGGAGTTGGCATTCATTGCCGCGCTCCAGTACCTTCCGGCAACCCAGCGTGCCGTGCTGATCCTGCGCGATGTGCTTGCTTTCCCGGCTGCGGAGGTGGCGGAGCTGCTGGAAACCACGGTGGCGTCGGTGAATAGCAGTACCCAGCGAGCCCGGGCCACGATCGCCCGGCGTGGCCCGGCTGAGTCGCAGCAGGCGACGCTTGGCGCACTCGGTGAAGGCCGGCAGCGCGAGCTGGTAGCTGCTTTCGTCGGTGCGTGGGAGCGGGGTGATGTTCCCGCCATTCTTGAACTCCTCGTGGAGGACGCCAGGTTCACGATGCCACCCCTTCCGGCGTGGTTCGATGGGCGGGACGCGATCGCTGTGTTCCTCAACGAGCGGATGTTCGCGACGCCCTGGCGTTTTGTCCCATCGATGGCGAATGGGCAACTGGCCTTTGCCTGTTACCAGTGGCGTGATGGTGAGCCGGGCGAATCTGACGGACCGGCGTTCCGGCTTTCGGCGATCAACCTGCTGACGCTCCGGAATGACCGCATCGTCGAGATTGCCGGATTCCTCGATCGCGGCGTCTTCGCCCATTTCGGATTCCCGGCGGTCCATCCAGCCTGATCCGGATTGTCTCTCGGACCGGAAATAAACCCGACATACCTTGCCAGCGACCGATGAATTTTGGGCAGATGATGACTCTGTATGGGCAGGACGTGGCAAACGGTCACGTCACGAGTCACGTACGCCGGAGGATGAACCATGTCGCAAGCGAGGACGAACACCGCAGCAGGAACGACCGCCATGCCAACCATCGTGTCGCAGGATGAATGGCAGGCGCTGCGCGACGACCTGATGGTGAAAGAAAAGGCGCACACCCGTGCCAAGGACGCCCTCAGCGCCGAGCGTCGGCGGTTGCCGATGGTGGAGATCGACAAGGATTACCGGTTTACCAACCTCGATGGCAACGAGGTCCGGCTCGTCGATCTCTTCGAGGGCCGTCGCCAGTTGATCGTGCAGCACTTCATGTTTCACCCGGATTGGGAGACTGGTTGCCCGAGCTGCACGTTCTCGGTCAATCAGATCGCCAACCTCGATGCCCTTGTCGAGCGCGACGTGACCTTTGCGCTGGTGTCCCGGGCTCCGATCGCAAAGCTGGCAGCCTACCGCGAGGCGAGGGGTTGGCCATGGCCGTGGTACTCCTCCGGTGAATCGACATTCAATCGTGACTTCGGCGTGACGGTCGAGGAGGACATGGAGATCCCTGGCTACACCATGTTCGTGCGGGATGGTGACCGCGTGTACAAGACCTACAACACGGGCGGGCGCGGCTGTGAGCCATTCCTGCCCGTGTACGGCTTCATGGATACCACCGTCTACGGGCGGCAGGAAACATTCGAGGATTCACCTGCCGGTTGGCCGCAGCGCGGATAATCTTCGCGACAGGCACGGCGCAGGTTGGCCAGGATGCGTGTGGCGCAGGTCAATCCGCCCAGGCGCGCTGGATCTTTGCGCAGGCGGTGACGATGTCGTCGATGGCGGCATCGTCACCGAGTAACAGGTGCTGATGCAGCCAGATGGTGCGGTCACCCGCGACATCGGCGTGCGGCACCTGGCTCAGATTGGCCAGCGCGTCTGCGCCGAACCTGTCGCGGAGGGTTGTCTGGATCGCATTCTGGCGAGTGAGCGGGACGTATCCGGCTGAACATGGGATGCCTTCGGCGATCAGCGCCTTGATGAACGTGTCGCGGGTGTGGCCGCCGAATGCGCCGGCATCGTAGCGGATCTGGAACAGGTGCCAGGCGTGAGATGTCACGCGGTCGTCGACCCTGGTTGGATCGAGACCCGGGACGTCGGCGAGACCGGCCATGAGGCGTTCGGCGTTGCGCTGCCTCGTCGCCATCATGGCTGGCAAGCGCTCCAGTTGGGCGATCAGGATGGCGGCGTTCCACTCCGCCATGCGAAGGTTGCGGCCCAGGATTTCGTGCTGGTACCAGCCGCCTTCCGGGATCCGGCCGACGTTGTGGAGCGACCAGACGCGCTCGTAGCGGGTGCGGCTGTTGGTGACGACGATGCCGCCCTCACCTGCGTTGATATTCTTGCTCGCCTGGAAGCTGAAGCAGCCGAGCTCGCCGATCGCGCCGACCGGCGTTCCCTTCCAGGCCGCGCCCCACGCCTGGCAGGCATCTTCCAGCACCGGCAGGCCGTGACGCAGCGCGATGTCCAGCACGCCATCGAGGTCAGCTGGATGGCCGCCGATGTGGACAGGCACGATCGCCTTCGTCCGCGGGGAGATTGCTTTCTCGATCATCGCCGGGTCGATCATGTTGGTCGCCGGGTCGATATCGACAAAGACCGGCCTGGCGCCAACGGTGAAGGCGGCTCCGGCGGTGGCAATGAAGGTGTAGGCGGTGGTGATGATCTCGTCGTCGCGGCCTACGCCGAGCGCTTCGAGGGCGACTTCGAGGGCGAGTGTGCCGTTCGGGACGCAGACGCCGAATTGGGCAGCCTGGAACGCTGCGAAATCGCGTGAGAACTCCGCGACCTTCGTGCCGGTGAGTTCTCCCCAGTTCCCGCTGCGAAGGACCTCCAGCAGCAGGTCTTCCTCGCGTTGGCCATGGACCGGCCAGGATGGGAACGGTTCGGTGCGAACCGGGGTACCGCCGTCGATCGCGAGCGGTGTTGTCATGCGTTGGCTCCGTGGTGAATCGTATTCGGTGACCCGGTCCATGTGCCCGGCCAGCCAGGATCGTAGCGGAACCATTCCGATCGTCAAGGAGATGGGGCAGGGCCAACCGCCCTCCGGATGGAGAAGCGGTTGGCATCAGGTGATACCGACTTCGGGTAGTCATGGTCGCCCCTGCGAACTCGAACTTCAATGGTTCTCCCGAATGTCGTATGGGGGATTGATCCCGCCAGACGCGAGACTCGCCCGCATGCTTGCCACCTCTGGCAAGGGCGGAGCGTGTCCCGTCCAGCGTCGATAACGAAAGGCGTTGTCACTTCCGGAACGTATCCGTTTCGGCCGACACTCGTATCAGGTACGGAGCACTCCTATCCGCAGATCGGGTAGCTGGACAAGAGCAGCTGGTTCCGATCCGGGTACCACGTGAACCCGAACCAGAAGCAGTTGCCTTCTCCAGAAATCCAGGGCAGCAGGGACACAGGGGCACCCGGTACCGGTGTCCAGAGATATAACTCGCTGTTGTCGCCATCGGAAAGCCGATCGCCCCTGGTGTCGTACTCGGAGTAGCTGCTCCAGAATACTCGGCCGTCCAGTGACCATGTCTCGGCACTATCCGGCTCGATCACGGCTACACTCTGGAACGCTGGATCCTCACGGATGATGGAAGACCAATGGAGACCCTCGTCTAGCAACTCGGCAGGTGGTGTGCCAGCCTGCACCAGCGGAACTGAATCCTTGAGCGATTGCAGAATCGATCGAGCCTCCGACTCGCTGGTGAAGGTTGGGAACAACTGGTCGAGTTGGGCAGCCACCAGAGACGGGCTTTCTAGCGCCCATCTCTGGAACGGCGAGTTGGCGAAGCCGCACGCCATCCACATTCGTTGGAGCGACACCATCGAAGCCAGTTGATCGGGTGATGCGGGGCCAGGCTCGGTTTCGGACGGCGGCGATCCCATCAGCGAGTCGACACTTGGTGTCACGGTATAAATCTCGACCGTTCCATCCTCATGCACCCATCCGCCTGGTTGGGCGTCTGGCGAATCTGGTTGACTTCCTTGCTCCCCTGGTGGTGAATCCGCGGATGTCCAGCCACCTTCTGCGAGGCCAGGCTCGGCGTAATACCAGAGGACTGTATCGATAGACAGCGGTTCGACCGTGCACTCGTCGGCGGTTGGGACCGGCGGCAAGCCGGCGGCCACCTCAGGGGTGCCGTATGGCTCGAAGGTCCGTGTCTCGGGCGCGAAGGCGAGGTTGCCGTCCCCTCCACTTCCGTTTCGATTGGCATTCTCGTTCAGGCGCCAGAGTCCGGCTGCCATCGCGACGATGAGCATTGCCGCCATCGCAATGTTGAGACCCGTCAGCCACGGACCAACCCGCGGGCGGGACCGGCGCGATGGTGTGGACGAAAAAGGTGGCGGCAATGTGGATGCATGGTCCTGCATGAACGTGCTCCAGGTTGAAAATCGCGGGTCGTCGTTGCCGGCAACGTCGCTGTCCGCTTCGGCCATCCTCGCGAGCTGATGGAGTTTGCGGGCAGCGGCGCGCATGCCGGTCATGTCCGGGTGTGCTGGATCACCCGTGGCAGGGGTCGACCGTCCCGCCACGAGGCTATCCAGCCAGGTATTGAAATCGTGCTCCTGGGCGTCGCTCATTTGGTGCGCTCCGAGGTGAGAAGGTCGTCGCTGAGGATGGTGCGGAGGGTGGCGTACGCCCGGTACTGGGCAGATTTCACGGCCGACCCGGTCATGCCAAGAGCCGCCGCGATCTCGGCGCCGGAGAGCCCGGCGAGGCGCAGTTCGACCACTCGCCGCTGCCGTTCTGGCAAGTGGCCAAGGGCGTGGTGCACGATGCGGGCGGCCTCGATATTGAGGGCATGCTCTTCCGGACCCGTGACCGGCGAGACGAAACGGTCGCCGTGCATGGCCAGGTCGGTGTCGAGGGAGCGATGGGGCCGGTACCGCCGGTGAGTGTCGACGATGACGTTGTGGGCGATCGCGAAGAGCCAGGACCGGAAGGTGGAGCCTTCGCGCCGCGGATCCGGCCGGAATCCAGGGAGGGCGGTGATGGCCTTGACGAACACGACGGAGGTTGCGTCGGCTGCAAGTTCCCGGTCGGTCAGCCGGCGCAGGCAGTAGTGGTAGACGACTGGTGCATAGCGTTCGTAGAGCGGAGCGAAGTTACGGGCGTCGGCCTGGGCGCGCTGGACGAACACGAGATCGCTGTCGGGTGAACACTCGGCAGGATCGTCGCCAGCCAAATCTCCTCGCCAGGTCAGTTGCATCGACGCCGCCCCTTCGAGCCAACCGGTGTCGTTCTCCCATGCTGATCACGTAAACGCGCAGGGTCCGGGAAAGTCGCGGTTGGCCGGAAAGGCTGGCAGGGTTGCGTTACGGGCTGTTTGGGTCGAGAGGGTCGGAGCCGAGCACGAAGATTTCCTGGTAGTCGCTGTACCCATCATCGTCGGTGTCAGGATCGAGCGGATCGGTGCCGAACTCGTTGATCTCGTTGTAGTCGTTGATGCCGTCGCCATCGCTGTCGGCGAGGGCGGGATTGGTGCCGGTGATGTAGACCTCCTCGCCATCGGTGAGGCCATCATTGTCGGTATCGGGGTTGAGGGGGTCGACGCCGTACACGAACTCGCCGCCGTCGTAGAGCGTGTCGCCGTCGGTATCGAGATTCAGCGGGTCTGTCTCGTAGACGAAGATCTCGTCGTAGTCGGTCAAGCCATCGTCGTCAGTGTCGGGGTTGAGTGGATTGGTGCCGTACTGGTTGACCTCATTGCCGTCGTTGATGCCGTCACCGTCCGTGTCCGGGTTGAGGGGGTCGGTCCCTGCCTCGGCTTCGCCCTGGTTGGTGAGCCCGTCACCGTCGTCGTCCTCGTCCGGGCGGTCAACTACGACAGGGGTGCCAGCAGGCGATGCGACCGGGGTGGCCGGCGTGGCGGGTGCGGTGGTGGGCTGGGGCGCTTCCGTGGGCGCCACCGCCGGGGTGGCGGCTGGAGTTGCTTCCACGGTGGGTTCATCACCGAAGTCGACGACCGCGCCAAGGTAGGCGGCGACGTATTCAGACGAGTCCGCGTCACCGGTGAAGGTGATTTCGCCGGTGAGTTCGGCGATATCGCCCTCGGCGATCGTCATTGGGGCTTCGCCATTGACCGAGGCAGTCACCTGGCCGGAGAGGACGAAGATGAGGGTCGGTCCCGCGCCACCGGGTATCTGACTCTCGCCGCCGCTGGCGATGACATTGCGGACGAGATCGAGATCGCGCGCGCCGGCGAGCGGCCGGAATGGGACACCCGTCAGTGGGGCGGCGCCGACACTGCCATCACCTTCGGGAACGAGCTCGATCATGGTGAAGGTGTCGGGAGCCCCGAACGTCTCCATCCGGACCGATTGCCCGGCGCCGAGATAGGCTGCCTCGCCGTTGGCGATGCGCATTTGCTGTCCGGTGGTCTCGACCGTGACCAGCAGGGGCGTGGCCCGGGCGAGGATGAAGACCGGGTGCGGGATGGTGATCGGTTCCGCTCCGTCCTCAGCCGTCCAGGTGCTGGTTTGCCAACTGTATTCCCGGTCGGCGACGGTGTACACCCCCTGGGCGATCACTGCGGCGGTTCCGGAAGCAGGCGATGGTCCGGCTGGTCCCAGGGCCTGGGCGAGGGCGCCAATGGCGGTGGACACGGCGACGAGAGCGCCGAGCAGGAGGAACACGGCACGGGTTGGACGCTGGTGGTGGGTTCGTCGCATCGAAGGCTCGTTTCGTGAGTCGACGGGTGAACGGCGGGTCAGTTGCAGCGAAACCCTACGGGAGACAGGTCGCGATCGTCAAACGATGAAGACAGAAAAGAGAACGAGGAAAAGAGAAGAGCCAAACCAGCAAACCGCCCGCGCATTGCTGCACGGGCGGTTTGCGGTTGTATCGTGATGGTGACGGTCGCCGTGACTACTTCGCGGCGTCGTAGTTCGCGCCAGCCACGTCCCAGTTGATCACGTTCCAGATTGCCTCGAGGTAGGCCGGACGCTTGTTCTGGTACTTGAGGTAGTAGGCGTGCTCCCAGACATCGACACCGAGGACCGGGACCTTGCCTTCGCTGAGCGGGCTGTCCTGATTCGGGGTGCTGGTCACTTCGAGCGCGCCATCGGCACCGACGACGAGCCAGGCCCAACCGGAGCCGAAACGCGCCGCACCGGCAGCGTTGACCTTTTCCTTGAGCCCATCAAGCCCACCGAAGGCGGAATCGATGGCGGCGGCCAGATTGCCGGTCGGGGCGGAAGCTCCGCCCGGGGTCAGCAGTTCCCAGAAGAAGGTGTGGTTCACATCGCCGCCGGCGTTGTTGCGCACGGCGGTTCGCTTGGCTTCCGGAACGGCATCGAGATTCTTGACCAGATCTTCGGAACTGGTGTTCTCGAACTCGGTCCCGGCGACGGCGTTGTTCAGGTTGGTGACGTAGGTCTGGTGATGCCGGTCGTGATGGATTTCCATCGTCTGGGCATCGATGGACGGTTCGAGCGCATCAAACGGATAGGGAAGCGGAGCGAGTTCTCGTGCCATGTGCTGAGGACCTCCTGGTCGCGGTCGGTGCGTCGCCGGCGACGGCGAACCACCTCCGGGCATGCCATCCACCGGGGCTCGCGGACCGGCCGCGAGTCGACTGGGTGGCGGTTCGAACGGTGGCAATAATATCACAAGGCTTCG
>CAZSUN010000050.1:0-25648 GCA_964610045.1 uncultured Sphaerobacteraceae bacterium | reverse complement strand
GTCCCGCCCGGAGTGATCGTCACTCCGGGCGGTTTTGTCGTCTCCCCCATATTGAGCTCAACCTGAGTAGCGGCGTTCTTGTCAGTGGATCTGGAATGTCAATCGCAACCTTCAGCAAGTCTGGATTGCAGCCATCGAAGCTGGCCTGGCGTGGGTCCTGCGCCTGGTCTGGTGTTGGCGATGATCGAAAGGGCCGTGTCCAGTGTCACGCCATGCTCGCGTTGCAGGATCGCTGCGACCAGGGCCGTGCGTTCCAAACCAGCCTTGCAATGGATGATCACCTTTCCTCCTGTGTCGAGATTCCGGTGAATCTCCGGAGAGGCGGCTCGCCAGCGCTCATCCCATCCGGGTCCTGGTGTACTGACATCAGGAATCGGCATATGCAGCCAGGAGATACCGGCGTCTTGAAGCGCGGAGTCCAGGTCATGCATACCCAACTGCCGCATTTCGGCCTCCTCGGTAAGGGAGACGACGATATCGGCACCCCAGACCTTCATCGCCGTGACATCGGCGTTCAGGTCACGGTCCCAATCATCTCCGTTCAGAGAAGGTCCTTTTCGGCCAGGACACAGCGTCATGCCGATGTGTCCCGCGCCGAGCGGGAAGCAGTCGATCTGCAATGGATGGGTTGCGGAGGTACGTGGCCGGCTCACGAGTGTGTCCGTTTCACAAGCGCTTCCTGGAGTAACACCTGCTGGTACGCGGCAATCCGGGACATCGCAACATCATGCGGCATGAACTCTCCGGAGAGTTCATAGGTATCGTTCACCGTCAGACGATCGGGGTTCGTCGCTTCGGCGACGTGAATCGTGTTCAGGAAAACTGGATACGGATATTGATAGACGGCAGGTCGCGGCGTGAGGTGGCGGTACACCAGGATGCCGATCTGGCGGATACCCGTCAACTCCAGGCCAGTCTCCTCCATGACTTCCCGGTACGTGGCTTCGGCGATCGTTTCACCCGGTTCGATCCGTCCACCCGGCAGGATATGCGTGTCGGTTGGATTGGACATTACCAGCACCGTGCCCCGAGACAGGACGATGCACCGTCCGGACGAGGTCAGCGATGGAGGTGACGGTCGTTCCGTCAGGTAAACCTGGTTATCGAGTTCGATTTGTCCGCCACGCCAATGCACTCGCTCCGCGCACGCGGGGGTCAAATCCGACAGGAGTGTTTCAAGATCCTGATTCAATGACGGCGCTGTCATTGCTCACCTCTCCATACTGAACTATCCGAACAGGTCAAGTTGCCTGGCCGGTTCCCGTGACCGGGCCATGTCCAGCGATGTCGTTGGCTGGATCAACGGAAAGAAGGCTGCGAACTCTTCCGGGTGCTCGAACAGCAGTTCAAAGCGACCGGCCGTGTCGTGCAGGTGACGCAGCAGGAGCCCGGTGTTCTCATCCTGCGCGTAGTCCTCCGTAAATCCGATTGTCCCATCGTTTCGCTCGTAGAGCGAGACACGTTCACCGTACCGCCACCGGCCCGGGTTGGCGTCGAGCGCCCGTTTGAGCCGGGGTCGGCTGCCAACGGTCGACTGCCGGAGCATCGACCATTGGCTGAAGGCGTCTGGTGGCAGGCGCTGGTTCTGGATCAGGGAGGCGAGCTCGAAATACCGCTCGCGCGCGCCCTCCCGGTCATCGGTCATGAACGCATAGGCGGCTGCCCGGAGGAATTCGCGCAGGCACGGTTCCATGCGGCGGCTCCGCAGGGCGCTTCCCTTCATCGTCATCGTGCCGTCGTATGCCAACAGTGCATAGTTCTTCAGCTTGAGCGACATCATCCGTTGGTACCGGCCATCGTGGGCAAGGCGGATACGGCCGGGGAGGCGCGCCGAGAGGTTCGCGACAAAGGATTCCTCAGCCTCGCTGGTGGTTACCGTGGGCGGAGGGGTAAAGAAGACGCCATCGGTGTCGACTTCGATCGGTTCGGCCCCATCGTCCCGCAATGCCGCGACCACGATCTGGATCAGGCGTTGTCCCTCGGTCGTGATGAATTCGGCGGCATCGAAATCGTTGAACCGGCCACGACCAAAGCCGAGATACCCGAAGAACGAGTTGATCAGGACCTTGAAGGTGCCCTGAAGCCCGTCCCACAGGGCGTGGTCTTCGCCGGTGGTCACTGCCGCCTGCCGCTTGGCGTCAATCCTGCGCGTTGTCAGGTCATTGAGCAGGAGCGGGAATGCCCTGAGGACATCCCGGTTCGACGTGACGCCGTTCTCGAGCATGATCGAGGGGTAGAGGCTCTCGACATCCGCCTTGACGATTGGGCCGAACACGCCTGTCTGCACGAGTTCCATATGTGCCCCGGCAAACGCCCGCGATGGTTCGGGTTCCGGGATGCTGTGTCCGGCGTCGAGATAGGCGCGCAGCATGAGATGGTCGATCTTGGTGCCCATACCTGCTGTCGTGGCTGTCTGGAGCGACATCGGCACGATTTGCGACTGGTAGAATTCGACCGGAAGCGTGATGGCTGACAGGCGGTCGACATCTCGAACATCGTCCAGCGCATACCGGGCGAGCCGCTCCCGAGAGCGTTCACCGGCTCGCCACATCCCCGCGATATCCTCGCCGCGGACGTGCGTGCGGTCTTCCCGTTCGAGACCAAGCTCGCGCATGATGCTTTTCAGGCCAAAGCTGGAGAGCTTTCCCTGGACGTCCCACCGCTGGATCAACTGGTAGGTGTCCACGACGTGCCGGCCGCGGATATGAACCGGGGTATACGGAAGCGAGACTGGACCTACTCGAAAATTCGCCCGGGATTGCGAAATGACTGGAAGGGCGCCGTCCCGGCCGAATTCCAGGGCGACGCCCGCCTGGCGGGCCCGCTCGATCAGGTACGGCAGGTCGAACTGGAAGATGTTGTGCCCTTCGATGACATCGGGATCGAGCCGGTCGATGGTTTGTACCAACCGCTCCAGGAGGTCGACCTCGGTGGTTTCCTTCAGCAACACCTCCTCGTGCTCGCCCTGGCGGATCGCGACCATGATGACTTCGGCTTCGGGATCGGATGGATCCAGGCCGAGGGTTTCGAGGTCGAGTTGCATTCGCCGGAGTTGGGTGAACGCCATGTCCTTGAAGAAGGTTTTGCCCGAAAGCACGAGGAATTGGGAAACGGGTGAGCGGAGCGCGAGCAGACGGGTATCGTCTTTCCCAAAGCCATCAGCGAAGGCGCTGAAGTCGCCGCGGCTGTGAAATGTCACTAGTCGCGAGAGCGGCAATTCGCCGGTGAGATCGGCGACATCGCGCACGCGGGAAGGGAGGGCGAGCCTCCCGTCGAGCACCGCCCAGGGGTGGAAAGGGATGGTCTGCTGGCGGGTGGTGCCATCCTCAAGCCGCCGGTAGAGGTGGACATCGGCAGGGCCTGCCGGTTCCACACTGACGATACCGCTGGTGGCATCGGCGCCATAGAGCAGCCGTGGGGCATCTTCTTCGGTAAACTGGTGCACGTTGGGGTCCATATCCATTCCCGGTGCGCGATCGTGTGGTACGTCGCGGAGAAGCACAGGTTGACTTCCATGATGCCACTTTGGCGGAAGGTGCGTGGCGCGGCGACGGAGGTGCTCTACCCGAGGACGTGCGCCGGTTGCGGACTGCGGGGAACCTGGCTGTGCGATCGGTGTGTCGCCTCTGTGCCGCCCTTGCGTTCCGGCGTTTGCTACCGGTGCGGAGGGCCTGCATCGTTGGGCGCCTGCCAGACCTGTCGCCAGCTGGCGCCTCAGATCGTGCGCGCCAGGTCGGCATATCCCTATCTGGGCTGGGTAAGCGACGCCGTGCAGACGTTCAAGTACCAGGGTGAGTGGGACCGGGGTGACGACCTTGCTGCCCGTATGCTCGATGCCGGCCATGCATTTGGCGCGATCGACGCGATCGTACCGATTCCCCTGCATCCGGCGCGCCTGGCATGGCGCGGGTACAACCAGGCGGCGATCCTGGCCAGCGGGGTAGGCGCGCGCCTCGGGGCGCCAGTGATGCCGCTGCTCGAACGCACGCGGGAAACCCGAGCGCAGGTGAAGCTGGGTCACGACGAACGTCATGAGAACATGGAGCGCGCCTTTGCGTTGAGCGATGACTGGGCGTTGGAGCCGGGGTCGCGTGTGTTGCTGATCGACGATGTCCGGACGACCTGCGCCACCCTCAACGATGCATCGCGGGAATTGATGCGAACCGGCCCCGCCGCGATCTACGCCCTCACATTTGCCATGGGTGTCCCGGCGCCACAGCTGGATGCGTGGCTGGCGGAGTATGGGTAGGGCGAACACGAGCGCTGGCATGATCGTGGTCGCTGAGGGGAGGCGGCAACTATCGATGGCGGGAGATGATGTCGCGGGTGGCCGCCCGTGCCCATTCGTCGGCCTCGACGATGGCGGCGAGTTCCGTCACGGGCACGGGGTCGTGCGCGGCGAGGGCAGATTCCACCACCGGGGCGATGTCGATGAAGCGAATCCGGTCATGGAGGAAGGCCTCCACGGCGATTTCGTCGGCAGCGCTAAGAACGGTCGGATAGGTTTGCCCGCTGATGCCGGCCTGACGGGCGAGATCCAGGGCCGGGAACTGGACGGGATCGACCTGCTGGAACGTCATCTGGCTGATGCGCGAGAAATCGATCGGGGCTGATGGGCCCCCCACCCGATCTGGCCAGGTGAGCGCAACCTGGATCGGCAGGCGCATGTCCGGGAAGCTCAATTGGGCAATTGTGGAGCGGTCGTTCCATTCGACCATCGAATGGATGATTTGCTCGCGGTGAATCACCACCTCGATCGCGTTGTAGTCGACATCGAACAGATGGTGCGCTTCGATCACCTCCAGGCCCTTGTTCATCATCGAGGCGGAGTCGATCGTGATCTTGCTGCCCATTTTCCAGTTCGGATGGGCGAGGGCCCTGGCGACCGTCACCTTCGCCATCTCGCGGCGAGGGGTCGTGAGGAACGGTCCACCCGATGCGGTCAGGATGAGGCGGGCGAGATCGCGATGCTGTCCGGTTTGCAGGCTCTGCCAGATCGCGCTGTGTTCGCTGTCCACGGGTCGGATCTGCACCTGGTGACGCTGCGCCAGCGGGACGATGAGGTCTCCTGCACAGACGATGGTTTCCTTGTTGGCGAGCGCGATCGTTTTGCCAGCCTCGATCGCGGCCCAGGTGGCCCTGATCGCATCATGTCCCGACGTTGCTGCGACCACGATGTCGACGGCCGGATGGGTTGCCGCGGCGATCAGCCCGTCCGGACTTGGCAGCACCCGTCTCCCCGCAATATCGTCCACGCTGCCGCGAGAGACCACGAGAACCGGATCGAACTGGTGTACTTGCCGTTCCAGCAGTTCGGTGTCCCGCCCGCCCGCGAGGGCGACGACGCGAAACCGATCCTGCAGGTGCGCGACGACATCGAGTGTTTGGGTGCCGATCGACCCGGTTGAGCCGAGCACCGCAATCCCAATCCTGGACATGGGAAGACGTTCCTCCGGAATGCCGCAGCACGCACGCGCTGAGGGTTGCGGACAACTGGCCGCCGTTTGGGGCAACCACCATCGATGGGCGATGCGGCGTCAGGCAAACGCGGGAGCGATGAGCCAGGCCGCGACAAGGACGAACACCAGGGCGTCGATGCGGTCGAGCATGCCGCCGTGGCCGGGGATCAGGTGGCTACTGTCCTTGACGCCGCGTTCTCGTTTGAGCATCGATTCGGAGAGGTCGCCAACCATGCCGATCGCGCCGAGCACCAGGCCGACGACGATCGCCCAGCCGAATCCGATCTCCATACCGAACAGCCAGTTGCAGAGGAGCGCCGTGATCGCCGCTGCGGCGAGCCCACCCGCCGCGCCCTCAATGGTCTTGTTGGGACTGACACGGGGAATCAGTTTGTGGCGGCCCCAGGTTTTCCCTACGAGGTAGGCAAACGTGTCGGAGAGCCAGGTTACCAGCAATGCCAACAGGAACCAGGCGAGTCCACCACCGGTGCGCGACGAGACATCGGGCATGATGCCAGCGATGTCGCCGACCCAGTCGTGGGCCGGCAGCGATTCCGCATTGCGGATGGCGGCCGCGGCGAAGGCCGGGAGGGCAAGATACAGGATGGTTGCAGTTGCGGTGGTCCAGTTTTCGATCCCGTTTGCCGGACTGGTGAAGACGGACCACGCGAGCGGAATACCCACCGCAGCCGCCACC
Source organism: uncultured Sphaerobacteraceae bacterium (assembly GCA_964610045.1). Classification (GTDB taxonomy): domain Bacteria; phylum Chloroflexota; class Chloroflexia; order Thermomicrobiales; family UBA6265; genus JACCYX01. Next base: position 19,492 of record CAZSUN010000050.1, on the reverse strand, counting down.
ACCAGGCCCAACGGATTGATGATCCCGTCAAACAGTGGGAGGACGCCGGCGAGGATCACGATGGCCAACCCGATCACGCTCAGCGATCCGGGCTGGGGGTGGGTGAGCGCGATGGCCTCATGGAAGGCGATTGCGGCGATGATGGTGAAGGCGATCGCGAAAATCCATCCGCCGAGAATGGCGGGGAGCAACCCGACGATCACGACGCCAATGGCGGAAATCGATCGCTGCCTCATGTCTTGTCCTGGCTGCTCACGGGCGTCAGCGAACCAAACCGCCGCTCTCGGCGGGAGTATTCATGCACCGCGTCAACGAGATCCCCGGCATCGAAATCCGGCCACAGTTTCGGCGAGAACACGAACTCGGCGTAGGCGCCCTGCCACAGCAGGAAATTGCTCATGCGGAACTCACCCGAGGTGCGGATGATGAGGTCCGCGTCGGGCAATTCGGGGGCGTAGAGCCGGTCGCGAAACGCGACCTCGGTGACATCCTCCGGCGCCACCCCGTCCCGGATCAATTGCTGTGCCGCATGCAGGATCTCGCGGCGTCCACCGTAGTTGAATGCCAGGGTGAGGGTGATGCCGGTATTGTTGCGGGTGAGGTGAATGGCGTCGCGCACCGATTGCTGCAACGCCGGGTCCAGCGCGTCGAGGTCTCCGATGTGGCAGAGTCTCGCGCCTTGCCGGTGCAGTTCCCCGGTTTCCGTCTCGATGGCATGGGCGAGGATGCGCAGGATGCCCTGCACCTCCTCCTCCGGCCGCGCCCAGTTCTCCGTGGAGAATGCCCAGAGGGTCAGGAATTCGACGCCCAACTCGCCGGCGGCACGGGTAATGCGGCGAATATTCTCCGTTCCCTGCTCGTGCCCCTGGATACGGTCGAGGCCGCGCTGGGCGGCCCACCGGCCATTGCCATCCATGATGACCGCCACATGGCGCGGCAGCCGGGATAAGTCAAAGGTGACGGCCTTCGACCCGGTTGCGCCTGGGGCGGTCGACGATGGAGAGACAGGGTCGGCGGTCATCAGATTTCGAGAACTTCCTGTTCCTTGGCCTTCCCGATCCTGTCGGCCTCGTCGACGTATTTCTTCGCGAGGTTGTCGACATCGTGCTGGGCGCGACGCTCGTCGTCCTCCGAAATCTCCTTCTTTGTGACGAGGTCCTTCGCGTGGTGGAGTGCATCACGCCGGATGTTCCGCACGGCCACCTTGCTTTCTTCGGTGGTGGAATGGACGATCTTCACGAGTTGCTTGCGCCGCTCCTCGGTCAGGGCGGGGATGGAAATCCGGATCACCTGGCCATCGTTGTTCGGATTGAGTCCCAGCTCGGATTGCATGATGGCCTTCTCGATCGGGCCAATGCTCCCCCGGTCCCAGGGCTGGATCACGATCATGCGGGCATCCGGGGTCGATATGCCCGCGAGCTGGTTGAGCGGAGTCGGCGCGCCGTAGTAGTCGACCATCACGCGGTCGACCAGCGCCGGGTTGGCGCGGCCGGTGCGAACCGACGAAAGGTTGGTATGCAGCGAATCCATCGCCCGCTGCATGCGGTGATCGGCGTCCTTGAGGATATCTGGAATCATGGAGATGCTGGTCCTTCCACGAGCGTGCGACGCTGATCCACCATGCTGCCGGTGGAGCGTGGCAGGTTACGCAACTGGTGGTGTTGAGGATACCAAAGTTCCGGTGTGATCGCCCTCGATCACCCGGGCAATGGCGTTGTCGGCGGTGACATCGAAGACGAGGATCGGGAGGTCGTTCTCGCGGCAGAGGGCGAGAGCGGACTGGTCCATGACGCGCAGGTTCTTCTCCAGCGCCTCCTGGTGTGTGATGTGATCGTATCGGACCGCGTTCGGATCGGTGCGGGGATCGGCCGAGTAGATGCCATCGACCTTGTTTTTGGCCATCAGGATGACATCGACGTTGAGTTCGAGCGCGCGCAGCGCGGCAGCGGTGTCCGTGGTGAAGTAGGGATTGCCGGTGCCCGCGGCCAGAATAACGACGCGCCCCTTTTCCATGTGACGGATGGCGCGGCGGCGGATATAGGGTTCGGCGACCTCGTGCATCGCAATCGCGGTCATTACGCGAGTGTGGACGCCTTCGTGTTCGAGGGCATCCTGCAGGGTGAGGGCATTGAGCACGGTGGCGACCATGCCCATGTAGTCGGCGGTGGCGCGGTCCATGCCCTGATTGCTGGCGGAGAGCCCGCGCCAGATGTTGCCGCCACCGATCACGATCCCGATCTGGATGCCGGTTTCGTGCACGGTGCGGATCTGGTGGGCCATGTGTTGGGCCACGGTCGGGTCGATCCCGAACTGGGCGTCGCCCAACATGGCCTCACCGCTGAGCTTCAGCAACACCCGCTGGTAGGAAGATGACATATCCGCGCCCCTTTCCCGATACGTTGCCACCGCCTGATGTTGCCGGCCGGGCACACGAAAGCGCCGTCTCCCGGAGGAGACGGCGCCTGCCCGATACTAGCCTTCCGCGCTCTCGGCGGTCTGTCCAGCTCCGAGCTCGAAGCGGGCGAACCGCCGCACGACGATGTTTTCGCCGAGCTTGGCGATGCCCTCCTTGACGAGGTCATTGATCGTCTTCTTGGCATCCTTGATGAACGTTTGCTCCAGCAGGACCACCTGCCGGAACGCCTCGTCCTTCGTCCCGAATTCCTTTTCGAGGGCAGGGATGTCGGACTCCGGCACCTCGTCGACGCTCACGTACCGCGGCGGAATGGCCGCGACCTGCATCGCGACATCGTGGGCGAGGGTCTGGAAATCCGGGGTGCGAGCCACGAAATCGGTCTCGCAGTTGATCTCCACCAGGGCGCCGATTCGGCCACCGCCGTGAATGTAGGGCTCGACCAGGCCCTGGTTGGCGCTGCGGTCAGACTTCTTGCCGGCGCGGGCGAGACCCTGCTGGCGAAGGAGTTCGGTGGCCTTATCGATGTCGCCACCCGCGCTTTCGAGCGCCCGCTTGCTGTCCATGATGCCGGCGCCCGTCTTGTCACGGAGGGCGCGTACCTGTTCCGTCGTGATGGCCATGAAGACTCCATGTTCATGTTCAGGCACGTCGATGTGCCCGTTCCGACTATCGCTGTGCGTGCTATTCGTCGCGTGACTCAGTCACGACGTCCTGGCCCTCTTGTTCGGCGACGGCTTCCGCGGTCTCGCCGGAGGCGAAGAGATCGTCGGTGGAGGCGAGTTGCATGCCGAAATCAGACACCTCGCCGGTGACGCTCTCGCGCTCGAGGCGGCCGACGATGGCGGCGTTGGCAATGCCGGCGGTGATCATCCGGATCGAGCGGATGGCGTCGTCGTTGGCCGGGAGCACGATATCGATCGGCGTCGGGTCGGTGTTGGAGTCGACCATCGCGATGGTCAGGATGCCGAGGCGGTTGGCTTCATGAACCGCGAGGTGCTCGCGCTTGGGATCGATGATGAAGATGGCGCCTGGTAGTTGGGTCATGTCCTTCATGCCACCAAGGGTGCGCTGGAGCTTGTCGAGCTCAAGTTGCTTGGAGGCGGCTTCCTGCTTCGGCAGGTAGTTCCACTCACCGCTTTCGCTCTCGGCGATCAATTGCTTCAGGTGGCGCAATCGCTGCCGGATGGTGACGAAGTTGGTCAGGGTGCCGCCCAGCCAGCGCCGGTTGACGAAGAACTGGCCGCTGCGCTCGGCTTCCTGCTTGATGATCTCCTGCGCCTGCTTCTTGGTGCCGACGAAGAGGATGTGACCGCCATTGGCGGTGATCGCGCTCACGCGTTCGTGGGCGTCTTCAAGCAGGGGCACGGTTTGCTGGAGGTCGAGGATGTGGATGCCGTTGCGCTCGGTGAAGATGAACCGCTTCATGCGCGGGTGCCAGCGGTTCTTCTGGTGTCCGAAATGGACGCCCGCTTCGAGCAGCGCCTTGAGACTGACGCGCGGGTTACGCGCCTCGGTAGCCTGGGCCATGTACCTGTCCTTTGGTGTGTTGTGCTTCCGCGCTGGTCATCCCGATACCGAACCGAAGGGCACGAAGCACCTGTGGCACACCGATACCAGTCACAACGCGTGCAGAATGAACGGCCTGGCAGTCGCCAGACCGTGTCGCAGTATAGCACGTCCCTGGTGGGAGGAGGACAGTGGAGCCGCCCGCGAAACAGGGACCGGTCATCACGACCGGCCCCTGGTGTTCCTTGTACCGTGTCTGGGTGATCAGCTTTCCGCAGACTCGATGAAATCCTCGGCCACATAGCCAACCGTGTTGGCAAGGTCACCGTCCGAGACCACGACTTCCCACCAGGTGTACCCGTCGTCACCCTCGATTGGGCCATCCTGGATCTCGAGGACGGTTCCCGCTGCCAGCACACCAAGGCTGTCGGATGCGCTGGATGCTTCTTCCCGGAGGTTAACGTCCTCGGTGACAACCACCCCCTCAAGCAACTCGAATGCAGCGTCCGTATCCGCTTCCTCGGTCGGTGTCGACTCTGGTTCGTCGGTCGGTTCCGGCTCATTCGTCGGCGGTACAATGACCTCCACTTCGGTGGGTTCCGGGGTGGACTCGGCCGTCACGATAATGGTGCTGCCTGGGGTCGTGGTGGCAACGGGGGTATCAGGATCGTCGCCATTCGCCAATTGCGACGCCCAGAACCAGAACAGGCCGATCATCAGGAGCAAGCCGACGATCGGCAGGGCAATCCTGAGATACTCGGTCCAATAGCGCTCGTCGGGCTGAAGGTCGACGGTGCGCTGCCGGCCACCGCCTCCAGACGTGCCTCCGGTTTCGGCGGAACCGCGCGGCGCGCCCGGCGCTCGTCGGGTTGACTGATCGTCGTAGTCGGGTTCGGCATCCGGGTCGTCGTAGCCACCACCGCCTCCGGAGCCACTGGAGGCGAAGAGCATGCCTCCAGCTGGAGTGGCGAAGGCCGGTGCTGGGCGCAGGACCGGAAGGAATTGCCTGGCAAGTGAGGGAATCGTGAACTTCACGTGTCGTCGACCTGCTCTCTCTCGTCGGACCCGTTCGCGTGTGATGCAGTTCGAGCGTACGTCACTTCCAGCGGCAGGCCCAAGCCCGGCGCGCAGGAAGGCGTTGTCGCCCTGCCAGGGGGTAGGGAGATAACATCACCGGCTTTCTGCCCAGCAAGGAACCAGAGTGCCTGGACCAGAACTGGAAAGACTCCCATGCGATGACTTCCTGCCCGTCGGGAGCGATCCGGAGTATAGCACGCGCGTTTGCCCCTTCTCCGCGCCGATCGAACGCCGCACTAGGATTCAGGCACGCTGTCGGTGGCCGGGGTCTCCCAGGCGGATTCCTGGCTGCCGAACCGGCGGATGAAGGTGTTGGACCCTGTTGAGGCCGTTGCCGTGCTCTCGGTGGCTGCCGCTGCCGGCATTGCCGCTGGCGACGTTTCCCGCTGGCGGCGAGCTGGACGTTCGGACCCATTGCCGGTGTCCATCACGAGTTCGCCATCGTAGGCCGCGCCTTCATTGATGACCAGCGTGGCCGTGGTGATCTTGCCTTTCACCCGACCGCTCGGCAGGATTTGGAGGCGGCTCCGGCACACCACTTCTCCATTGAGATCGCCGGCGATCGTAATGCTCTCGGCCTCGATATTGGCGTTCACGATCGCGCCCTGGGCAACGAAAAGCGTGCCCTTGCAGGTAATCGTGCCCTTGACCTGGCCTTCGACCCGCAGGTCGCGCGTCAGGTTGAAGGTGCCATCGAAGCTCGAGTAACGATCGAAAACACTGACGGACTCGTCCTGCGCAGGGGCACCCTGAGGATCCTGGCTGGTGGCATACGCCGCGGCATCGTAGGTTCGCATTGACATGGCAAAGGCTCCCTGGAACTGGTCAGCACGCGAAAAGGTCATCAGGAACCGGTGCGGCTCCGGCGCTGGATCACAGCCTGGCTACCGGCGCGATCACGAGCGTCGGCCCCTCCATCGCTGTTCCCAATCCGGAACGAACCATTGATGGTTGCGCCTTCGTGGACCACCGAAACCGGTGCGGTGACATCGGCATTGACCTGACCTTTCGGCAATGCCTCGAACCGGGCGGCGGCGGTGATGGTGCCGGCCACGATGCCACCGACGATCACGCGCTGGGCCGTTATCGTCGCATCGACATCGGCGCCTTCGGCGATCCACACGTCTTCACGGGCAGTGATGCTGCCCTCGAAACGACCGAATACCTGCACGCTGTTCTCGGCGTCGATCTGGCCAGTCCACGACGAATCGCGGGCGACCACACTAACGCTGGCGTCGGCCTGTGGCAGGGCAGGAATCTCAGGCTGCTCATCGTCGTAGCTCGCCGCTGCCTGGGCCTGGGAGGATTCGGCTGGGTACGAGCCAAAACTGTAGGCGCCGGAATCCTGATCCATCCCGGTCGACTGCACGCTTCGATAGCTGGAACTGTCGTATTCCTCGTCGTCCATTTCGGGGATATCGGCAAGCGCCTCTTCGCCATCGTTGGGCGTGCCCAACTGGGTTCGCAGGGCACTCATCTGCCGCTGAAACGAATCGACCTTGTTGTCGCGACGAAAGACCACGTTGCCACCTCCTCAAGCTGCTGGTGCCAACGCTGGCCCGTGCGAGCTGAGCGATACAAAGCGCATCCTGTCACCACCGTGACTGTGATGCCCGATGCCCAGGTTCCGCGGACGGATGGGCGAAAAGCGAGTGCAGGTGCCTATCGTTGCACGCTACACGTTGCCTGGTACGAGTATACACGGTCATGCCCATATTGTCCGTACAGTCTTTACAATTCCCGGGGAATCCCGATTGGTCGCCTGGGATGTCCCGAGTCGACCAACAGGCATCACGGGGACTATGCGCAGTCTGCGCCGAATACATGACGAAAACACTCGTACGATCATGTTGTCGTCAACAACATGATCGTACGAGGGGCGGTGTCTCTTTCTATGTAGTGGACCGTGGTCGTGAGTGAGCGAATGGCTCCTGTCCGCCCGGACCCTGGTGGTGTGGCCGGTCACATTCGGGTGTCTGATCGCTTGATGAACGCAACGGATAGCATGGCGACCGCTGCGCACGCAATCGTTGCCCACTTGAAGGAGTGGTGCGCCGCTGATTGTGTTGAACCCGTGCCCGTCACCGGCAGGGAGGAGATGACCAGGTCATTGCTCGCGTTCGACCCTGGGGTGGTACCGCCGTTTCCGCCCCCGCCATTCCCCCCGCTGGAAGATGGCGAGTCGGAATTCGTGGGAGGAACCGGTTCATCGTCGTCGGTTACCGCATTGTTGTCATCGTCGGGATCGAGGAGATCGACGATGCCGTCGCCATCGTTGTCGGGGGGTGTGCTGGGTTGTGGCCCGGTGGATGTGCCTTCGTCCACATCGAGAATCCCATCGTTGTCGTCGTCGGGATCGAGATGGTCGGGAATACCGTCTCCATCGGCATCCTGGGCCAAGGCGGTTGTGGGAACCGCGGTCATGAGCACCGCCAGGAAGATTCCGAAAACAAGGAACCTGCCGGCCTGGAGGATCTGCGCGCGGGGCATCGCAAACTCCGATCTCGACACCGATTCCGGGCTGGCCCAAATCGGTCCATAAGGTATGCCAATTGAGACCCCAGAAGTCCTATTGTGCTGATTCATTCGAGTATTGCATGAATTTGGTGATGAAGCCACACGGAAAACGTGTGTCGATAGGCGAAGCGCTTTAAGGATGCCAGGTGATACCGGGTCCGGATGAACACGAATGGGTCGCCTCGACAAGGAAACATGGGGAATCACCCGGAGTCGGTATTAATGGCTATTTCCACCGATCGTGGCTCTGGCTTTTTTGAGTCAGGTATCTCGTGATCATCATCCTGGCAGACCCCAGAGGCGACCAATGGTCTGCACCGCTCAGGGAGGCAAGGTGCGACCTGCCAAGGAGAGTATTACGGGGAGGTCGCCAGTCCGGGTGATTGAGGCCGTGTGGTTGCGTCGCTGGCGCCTGACGTATACTTGCCGCACCGAGGATGCACTTCGGGGTTTTGGCATGTCCGGGTATCGTCGGCGGTCAATTCGTTCCGTCCAAACACGCGTCGAAGGTGGTGATGAGCATTTATGCGTGTTGAGCTTCGAGAATCCGAGAGCTTTGAGCAACTGCTGCGGCGATTCAACAAGGGCATCGAACGATCCGGGATCATCCGGGAGTATCGCCGGGGTTTGCGGTTCATTAGCGTCCAGGAAGAGAATCGGGCGAAGCGCCGCAAGGCCGAGCGTCGCCGCCGCCGCAACCAGGCGAAGTAGCGCCGGGTGTGACGCCGTCAGCGTCGCATGCGGATTGGCGGGCGGTCGAGCCGCTCTCCCATCGAATGAAACGACCCGGCGACAGTCGCCGGGTCGTTTTGCATGGGCGGGGTGCTGGCATTACGACGGGCGCTCGATCGGTCGCCAGTAGGAGTGGATCGGCCGGTCGGGTGTATCTTCGGCCCGCTGGTGAAGGGCCGCGAAGAAGACGTCGGCTTCCCTGCTGGTGCGTGGTTCCCGTGCTCGGGCCAGGTCCAGCACGAACGAGGCAACGAGGCTGATGACGAGTGTGACGGCTGCGAGTGAGATCGCGATCGTCAACACCCCGAGCGTGAGCCGGATGACCCAGAACGCCAATAGCCCGGCAAGTTCAGCGAGCGAAGCGTCATCGGCCGCCGCTCCTTGCAGGATGAGCGCATTCAGGCGCTGGTTGAGGATGTACATCGGGATCCAGGCCAGTATCGAGACCAGCAAGGCGCCGATCTGGAAGACATAGCCGCTGACATGCCTCGCCACCAATAGCGCCAGCAGGAGCATTGCCCCCGCCAACAGGAGTACCGACACCCATCGGACGGCGGGCTCGACCGGAGCCAGTTGAATGCGCTGGTAGTCCCACCGCATCGAGAGCCGGTACGGTTCGACCACCAGTTGCAGCCAGTCGTCGCGCAGCGTGACCCACACCAACGAGGCTGCAGCGACGATGCCAGCCGCCCTGGCGATGACACGCCAGCCGCGCGCGGAATCCTCGGCGATCTCGCCCACCAGACTCCAGTTGACGTAAAGCAAAGCCACGATCGCCAGTATGAGGGCAATGCCCACCGCCTGGCGTGCCAGGATGCCTGACTGAATGGCCTCGGAAATCGGGTGCATCTGCGCCACCCCGTGTGCATCACGAAATACGGTTGCAGCGCCATTCTACGCCTTGACGCCACTGTTTTCAGGGGAGTCAGCCGGTCAATCGCACGATGTCGGAGTCGATGTCCTTGAGCCGGCGGCGAGCGATTGGCAGGCCCTCGATCAGCCGGTGGCGCTGCTCCGCCTCGGCGGCCTGTTCGTCGGTGAGGCGGCGTTCCTCGCGGCGGAGTGCGGCGATGGCTGCCTGGCGGCGTGCGCAAGACTGGCATGTACCGCGCCAGTTGGCCCAGCCTCCGCAGGCAGGGCAGGGTGGCGCAAGGTCATCGAGGGTGATCGACGCTGGTAGCCGGTCATCGTCCAGGGCGCGATCGCGAAGATCGGACGCGAGCACGAGCATGCTCCCGGCCAGGTGTTCGCGGAGCTGGTCCCGCAGATCGCTGGGCGTATCTGCCGGTACGAGCCTGTCCAGGTCGCCGGTTCGCTGCGTGAGTTCCGGCCGGGTTATCTGATGCCCGCGTTCCGCCCAGTCGGGTTCCTCGGCAAAGGCGAACGTTTCTCCCGCAATCTCCAGCGTGACGGTCGAGACGTCGCCGGTGATCATCTCGACGATGATCACCGGCGAAGGCGGCACCTCATGCCACGGTCCAGGCTCGATCCGGCTCGTGCGGGCAATATCGGCATTGACGGTGCCGATCGCTTCCCCGAGCAACGCAATACGGCTCGACCATGGGTTCTCGGCCTCCGCCGCGAGTTCACCCTGCTCGATGTCGAACTGGATCGCGAGACGCTGCCGCTGCAATGCCTTGAGCCGTCGTTCGTCCTGCTCCGATCGGACCGGCGTACGAGAGGACGTCGGTCCGTCAGCGGCCTGGGAGGGGATATCCTGCATGTCGGTCGCTTGAGTATTGGCTCGGGATTTCCGGGTGAGATTGCGCCAGATCACGCGTGAACCTCCTGTGGCAATTGCCGGAAAGTGTCGCACACGGTGCCGGTCCTGCTGTTGACGTTCTGTCGGGGAACCGGAAAGAATAGGCGCGCAGAATGCCTCTTCGACCATCAACCGGGAGCCCACACACCTCATGACCGAGATTGACGACCCACGCGCGGACGTGATTGCCTGGGAACCGGCCGAACACGAAATCGAACGCAGCAACCTGCGCCGGTTGATGGCCGGAATGCGGCTGCCGAACCTTGACGCACTGTACGACAGCGTATCTGCCGATCCCGAAGCGTATTGGCAGGCGGCGCTCGCCGATCTCGATCTTGTCTGGGAGCAGCCATTCGACCGGGTCTGGAATCTCGACCGTGGGAAAGCCTGGCCGCGCTGGTTTCCGGGAGCCCGGTTCAATCACGTCACCAGTGCGCTCGTGCGTCACGCCGAAGGGCCGCGCGCCGATGCCACGGCCGTGATTTGGGAAGCTGATGACGAGTCGGTACGAACGCTCACCTTCCGCGAACTCGACGTCCTGACGAATCAGTTTGCCGACATCCTCGCCGGTCTTGGGGTGAACCATGGAGACCGGGTTGGGATTTTCCTGCCGATGTTGCCGGAAACGGTGGCGGCGACGCTCGCCTGCGGCAAGCTCGGTGCGGTCTACGTGCCGCTGTTTTCCGGGTATGGTGAAGAAGCGATTGTCTCCCGCCTCGCGGATTGCGAGGCGAAGGTGCTGGTGACTGCCGACGGGTTCGAGCGGCGAGGAAAGCCGGTGCGGATGAAGGATGTCGCCGACCGGGCGATGGTCCGGTTGCCCGGCCTGGAGCATTGCCTGGTTGTGCAGCGACTGGATGGAAGCTGCGCCATGACCGCTGGCCGCGATGTCTGGTGGCACGACCTGCAGCCCACCGCCGCCACGACGTTTGCCACGGTTTCCACCGCGGCGGATGACCCCTGCATGATCCTCTACACTTCCGGCACCACCGGCCGGCCCAAAGGGGCATTGCATATCCACGCTGGCTTCCCGATAAAGGCGGTCCACGACCTTGCCTACTGCTTCGACCTACACAGGGACGACACCCTCTTCTGGCTGACCGACCTCGGCTGGATGATGGGACCGTGGCTGATCATCGGCGGTCTCACCATCGGCGCGACGATCGTGCTGCTCGAAGGTACCCCCGATTATCCCGGCCCGGATCGCCTCTGGCGGATGGTGGAGCGTCACCACATCACGACGCTTGGCCTGGCGCCCACCGCGGTGCGGGCGCTGATGCCGCACGGCAGCGACATCGTCGACCAGCACGATCTCGGCTCGCTGCGCGCCCTTGGCTCGACCGGCGAGACGTGGAACCCCGATCCGTGGTGGTGGTTCTTCGAGCACGTCGGCGGCGGTCGCTGTCCAATCATCAACTACTCGGGAGGCACCGAGACGTCCGGCGGGATCGTCTCCGGGTTTACCATTACCCCCATCAAGCCATGCTCGTTTTCCGGTCCAGTCCCTGGCATGGTGGCCGACGTTGTCGACGAGGTGGGTAACCCTCTTCCATCCGGCGTGGGTGAACTGGTGTTGCGAGAGCCGTGGGTCGGCATGACGAACGGAATCTGGAAGGATCCTGACCGGTATCTCGAGACCTACTGGTCGCGCTTTCCCGATACCTGGGTCCACGGCGACTATGCGGAAATAGACAGCGACGGTTTCTGGTACATCCGGGGGAGATCGGACGACACGATCAAGGTGGCGGGCAAGCGGATCGGACCGGCGGAGGTCGAAAGCGCCGCCGTGTCGCATCCGAGTGTCCGGGAGGCTGCGGCCATCGCCGTTCCCCACGACACCAAGGGCGAATCGATCGTGGTTTTCGCGATCGCAGTGCCGGGTGCCGCGGTCAATGCTACGACCTGTGATGAGGTGCGCCGCCACATCGGCCTGCAACTTGGGGCTGCCCTGCGGCCGGAACGCGTGGTCTTCGTGGACGACCTTCCCCGTACGCGCAACGCGAAGATCATGCGGCGGGTGATCCGGGCGGCCTGGTTGGGGACATCGCCGGGTGAAATCTCGTCGCTGGAGAACCCTGCTGCGGTCGATGTCATCGCGCGATCGCGGGATACGGTGTAGCCAATCGCGTTGCGGTTGGTGGCGCCGTGGTGGCATGCTTCGCGCATGATGAGTTCCGGCGACACCGATCGCCTTCCACCTCCTCCCGAAACCCCAACCGCCGAGCGATACGGAACCTGGCCGGAACGCCCGCAATCAGCGGACGGCGATGCCCCCTGGCTCACTGGATCGGCATACGCCTATCCCAACGCCCTGACCCGCGATGAGCCGGAGTTGCCAGCGCGGTCCGGCTGGCGAGGATGGGCTCGCCGGTTCCTGATTCTCGCGATCATCCTGATCCCGATCGCGATCCTGGCGATCGGAGGGGCCGTGTTGTGGACGGCCCGGACTGCCGAACCGCACCAGGCAGATGCGATTGTGGTGATGGGCGCCGCCCAGTACAACGGCCGACCCAGCCAGGTATTCGAGGCGCGGCTCGAACATGCGCTGGCGTTGTATGAGGACGGGTACGCACCGCTGATTGTGGTGACCGGTGGCAAGATGCCCGGCGATGCGTATACGGAAGGGGAAACCGCCCGGAATTACTTCCTGGAGCACGGTGTTCCGGAATCCGCCATCGTCGGTGAGTTCGAGGGACGCGACACCTGGCAGAGCATGCAGGGGGTCGCGGCGGTGCTCGATGGGACTGGCGTCCGGTCGCTCATCATCGTGAGCGACGGGTTCCATCTGTTGCGCAGCGAATTGATGGCCAGGGAACTCGGGTTCGACGCATCGGGAGCAGCGGCGCCGGACAGCCCGATCCGGCCGTGGTCGGGTGCGGAGTTTTCGTACCTGATCCGGGAAACCGGCGGCATCATCGCATTGGCGCCTGTGTTGATCGGGGTGATTTCGCTGCGCCCGTAGTTCAGGCTCTCCTTCCATGGGCGCTGGCTGATTCCTCTGTCGCGCGCTGGACCGATCAGCTGGCGCCAACGCGGAGCTGGTTCTTGCCGCCTCGCTTCGCCTCGTATAACAGGCGGTCGGCATTGGCCACCATCGTCGAGGGCGAGGACTCGCCAGTGGCGGTCCACATGCCGATGCATAGCGTGACGGACAGACCGGGCGCGATCGCATCCCATCCGTACTGGCTCACGGACAGGCGAATCCGCTCCCCGATCTCGTAAGCGGCTGCAGTGTCAACACCAGGCAGCATGAGCACGAACTCCTCCCCACCATACCGGCTCACGGCATCGCCCTCGAGCACATTCTGGACCAGCAGTCGGGCAACGGTCTGCAGCACCTGGTCGCCGACGGCGTGGGAGTGCTGGTCGTTGATGCGCTTGAAGTCGTCGATGTCGACGAAGCTGGTGGTGACCGCGACATCGTGCATGGCAGTGTCCGCGAGTTCGAATGCGAGCCGCTCATCGAATGCGCGCCGGTTGAGGAGGCCAGTGAGGCTGTCTTCACGGGAGAGACGTTCCAGCAGGATCGCCTGTTGGCGCAGTTGATGGACCAGCGCCTCGTTCTCGGTATTCAGTCGCTCGACCTGGGAGATGGTGGCGGTCAGTTCCTCACGGCGCCAGCGCTCTTCGTCTGCCTGGCGCCGCGCTTCCTGGATCTGGATGGCCTGGGCGGACGAATAGGCATGAAGTTGCAGGGTCTCTGCCCACAGGTCGTCCCGGAACCGCATCGACTCCTGCAGCAGGGCAAGAGCCGCCTCCATATCGCCGAGGCCGATCAGCGATTCCGCCAGCGCGTCGTACACGGTACGCCGCTGCTCGCGGTCTGCCGGCTGTCCACGGTCGATCAGGCGGCGTAGACGAGAAGCGGTGTCGCAGGTAAACGCCCCGGCAACTGCCTCGAGTCCCCAGACGGCGAGGGCGCGGTACTCGGTGCTGTCGTTCTGGTCATCCTCTTCGCCGTCACGGAGGCTGAGCAGATGCTGGTAGTGTTCGCGAGCCCGCGCCGGGTTGCCGAGTTGCCGGGAAATGCGGGCCGCGTCCAGAAGTGCCGACGATGCGACCCCAACATCGTGGTATTCGGTCGCGCTGGCAACGGCCTGCTCGTGGTACGAGAGCGCTTTCGCCAGTTCACCCATCTGCTCCATCGCGCAGGCGAGGCTGTGCAGGAGATAGGCACGCTTGTTGAGCATGTTGGGGTCATCGTCGAATCGCTGGAGAGCCTGCCGGCAGATATGGGCGGCAGATTCCGCGTCGCGCAGGCCGAGATAGCAGGTCGCGAGATTATTGGCGGTTCGCAGCCACTCATCGATCCAGCCATTGCGTTCGGCGATTTCATGCAGTTCCTGCAGGAGTTCGATGGCTTCGAAGACCTTCGCCTCGGCGAGGACGGTTCCGGCCAGATTGCCGAGATACAGGCTGACGATCTGCTCATCGCCGAATGCCCGAACGGCCGGAAGTCCCTCCAGCAGGATGGACTCAGCCTTCGCGGTATCCCCCATCATGAGCGAGGAAGTGGCCATCAGGTTGCGCGCCTTCAACTGGACGGCAGTTTCTCCCAACTCTGCCGAAAGGTCGGCGGCGATTGCGGCGTCGGTGAATGCCTGGGGCATGCGGTCGAGTTGGAAGGCGGCTCTCCCCCGTACCAGGTGAGCGCTGGCGAGCAGGCTGGTCCGTCCATTGGCGGTGGCGATGGCCCGGTTGGCGAACGCAAGGGCAGCTACCGGCTCCTGGTTGATGCGCGCGTTGGTCCAGACACCGATTTCGACGGCCAGGTCGGGCACCGTCTCGACGGTGGCATGAGGCCCGGTTTGACCGGGATTGGGTTGCGTCGCAGTCATGCCGGAATCCGCGTGTCTACTAAATCGATCTTGTCCCTAATACTGAGTGTACCCGGGAGCCTGGTTTGAAACGATGGGAGGCTTTTCCTAGATGGTACTGGTGTACGGACACCCTTCGGCGATGTCAGGGTCATGCCGGCGGCCATGTTGGTAGCGAATACGCATACCAGGGACGGATTCAGGATGTTGCCGGATGTAGCGTGGCGTAGGGTGCGACGACGAGTCGCCGTTCCGCTTCGACCAGCAGCCGTTCGCTCCCTTGCTGGTCGCCTCCTAAACGCGCGGCCCACTCTGCACCGGAGAGTGCCCTTAGAAACGTGTAGAGTGGGATAAGGGTGTCGAACGCGTGCCGTTCTTCGCTGGAAGGGTCGTACCCTGCGAGCACCGGGGCGACCAGGCCCGGATTGGCCAGTTCGAGGACCGCAAGATCCATCGCCGGGTCACCGGACATCAGATCGGCGACATCGATCATGTGGAGATCGCCGGCTTGGTCCACCAGGAAATGATCGGGACGCCCGTCGAACAGGATCAACGTACCCTGGCGCTGCGCAAGCACGGGTGTGCAGGCTGCCAACCACGATTCGCATATGGCGTTTGCGTCCGCCGGTGCCGTCCCGGTTTCCATCCACCACAGGAGCAATGACCGCAGCCAGGACTCGATCCATATCGCAATCGTGGGATGACCGGAGAAGGGGGCCGTTGCGGGTTGCCGGTGGATGGTGCGGAGTATGCCGCCGAGTCGAGCGAGCGCCGTCGCCGGCGCGTCCGTCGAGACCGGATGTCCTTCAACCCAGGTCGCGATCAGGACGGACGGCGGCCCGTCCTCAAGATGCAGGACATCGCTTACGGGTAGACCCAGCGATCGCAGGTGACGCATGGCTTCGGCTTCGCGGTCGAACTCACCCGCGACGGCATCGGCCTTTGCCAGCACAACTCCTGCCGGCGTCGAGATCCGCGCGACGATCCGGCCTTCGCGTGCGGCGAGGATCGTAATGGCATCAGGCGCGACGTGTGTAGCCGAAGCGATCGATGCCAGGAGTTCGGTTTTGCTCGAAATGTCGAGCAGTGTCATTGCCTTTCGCCTCAGCCAGACGGGACGGATCGTGCACCGCGTACGGTGACCATCGCGCTCACAGTGTCTAGGTGAGCGATCGGTCGCACCGGCCGGGAAACATGGCCCGGCATTCCGCGAATCTGCTGGTGCGGAAGGAGCGGATTCCTGAGATATCCTCGTGGAGCGTTGGGGTGCCGGAGGGGAGACTCGAACTCCCACGCCTTTCGGCAACGCATTTTGAGTGCGCCGCGTCTGCCATTTCGCCACTCCGGCGGCGGGCGTGGGTAGTGTACTGCAACCGTCGCTGGCGGCGCAGCCCGTTTTTCCGCTGTCCACGAATGCATCACCTGCGGCATACTACGCGGGCCGGGCGGTCAGGCCGCCCCCTCGCTTAACAGGTGCCAGACCGGTGTACGTCATCGAACCCATGACCCAGGACGACGTGGTCGAAGTCGGACAGGTGGAGAAACAGTGTTTCCCCAACCCCTGGCCGCTGTCGGCGTACCGCCGCGAACTTCGCACTCCCGACCAGAATTCCTATATCGTGCTGCGCGACGATCCAAATGTGGAACCGGAGGAGGTGGGGGAAACCGCCCTCGCCGGCGACCTCGCGCTGCTCTCCCCTCGATCGATTCCCCGGCGCCAGAAGCGGTTTACCTTCTGGCCGCTCGGTCGCCGCCAGGATACCGGCGCCGCGCCGCCGATCATCGGGTTCGCCGGCATGTGGAACCTCTTCGACGAAGCACACATTACGACCATTGGGGTGTTGCCCAGCCAGCGCGGCCGCGGGCTCGGTGAACTGCTGTTCATCGCCATGCTCGACGAGGCGGTGCGGCGCAAGGTGAACTGGGTGACCCTGGAAGTCCGGGTCAGCAATCTCGGGGCCCAGGCGCTCTATCGCAAGTACAACTTCACCATTCAGGGGCGCCGGCCACGCTATTACAGTGACAACAACGAGGACGCCTTCATCATGTGGTCGGCCTCTCTCCGCGATCCCGAATATCTCCAGCACATCGAAGGGCTTCGGCGTCGACTCGCCCACCGGCTCAGCTTCGAGCAGGAGCCGACCTCGCGATGATCCCACGCGCTGCCCGGATTGGCGCCCACCCGTGAACATCCTTGGCATCGAGACATCCTGCGACGAGACGGCTGCGGCTGTCGTGGTTGATGGCAGCGAAGTCCGGTCGAACGTCATCTCGTCGCAAATCGCGATCCACCAGGCCTACGGGGGTGTCGTACCGGAACTGGCGGCACGCGCCCAGGTTACGGCCATCGGTCCCGTCATCCGGCAGGCGGTTGCCGGGGCCGGAACCGGCTGGGGCGACATCGACGCCATTGCCTATACCCAGGGACCGGGTCTTGCGGGATCGCTGATCGTCGGCATCAATGCCGCGAAGGGGCTGGCGATGTCGCTCGGGGTGCCGACGGTGCCAGTTCATCACCTTGAGGCGCACGTCTACGCCAACTGGCTGCAATCCGGCGACGAAAGTGCCAGCGATCCCGGCTTGCCGGCGATCTGCCTGCTGGTCTCCGGTGGCCACACGGAACTGCTGCTGGTTGACAGGATCGGATCGTTCCGCGTCCTCGGGCGAACCATCGATGATGCGGCCGGGGAAGCGTTCGACAAGGGCGCCCGGCTGCTGGGTCTCGGCTATCCGGGCGGTCCCGCCATCCAGCGCGCCTCGGCCGGTGGCGACCGCGCCCGGTTCGGATTGCCGCGAGCGGATCTGGGCGGTTCGCTCGACATGAGTTTCTCCGGCCTGAAAACCGCGCTCCTGCGCGAAGTGGAGCCGTACCGGCTGCCAGACGACGGCCCGCCAGCCGATCCGGTCGCCCTGTTCCCAGAGCACCGGCCACCCCGGTTTTGCGACGATCTGCCGGTGACCGACCTCGCCGCCTCGTTCGAGGAGGCGATCGTCTCGGTGCTGGCTGGGCGGGCCGTGCGGGCTGCGCGCGAGCATGCGGCCAGGACGATCATGATCGCGGGCGGCGTTGCCGCCAACCGGCGGTTACGCGAAGCGATCGAGGAGCGGACGGCAATCGAGTTCGATGGCGTGTCGGCGCCAGTCGTGCGCTGGCCGGAGTTTGCCTACTGCACCGACAACGCCGCCATGGTCGCGGGGCTCGGATATCGATTGTATGAAGCGGGCGTGCGGGGCGGCCTCGATGCCGATGCCTATCCGCGATGGCCGATTGGTGAACGACCAACAGGAACGGGGAAGCGCGCGTGACAAGCACCTCTGTGACGATCGATGATCCGACCGTGGCCGCAACGATCGACCAGGCGGCGGCTATCTGCCAGGAACTCGCGCTGGAAGCCGGAGCGATCCTGCGGGACCGGCTGCACCGCGATCGGACGATCTCGTTCAAGGGCGCGATCGACATGGTGACCGATGCCGACCATGCCTCGGAGGACCTGATCGCCTCAAGGATCCACGAAGCCTTCCCGGATCACCGGATTTCAGGTGAGGAAGGCGCGATTGGGGCATCCGGGGCAACGCGCGAGAACCAGCCGTTTGGCTGGCTGATCGATCCTCTCGACGGCACGACCAACTACGCCCACCGGTATCCGCATTTCGCCGTCTCGGTCGCGCTCGAGTACCTCGGCGAGCCGGTGGCCGGGGCGGTCTACGATCCGATGCGCGACGAGCTGTTCGCGGCGCACACCGGTGCGGGCGCGACCCTCAACGGGGTGCCAATCCAGGTATCCGAGACTGTTGATCTCTCCCGGGCCCTGATGGCGACCGGATTCTCATACGAAATCGATGAACGGATTCACGCCTCCCGGTTGTGGCAGGTGTTCAACGACCGCATCCAGGGCTTGCGGCGCGACGGCGCAGCAGCGCTCGACATCTGCTGGACAGCCTGCGGCCGCCTCGATGGGTATTTCGAGCGGCCTGTGCAGTCGTGGGACATGGCGGCGGGAATCGTGATCGCGCGAGAGGCGGGTGCGCGGGTGACTGCCCTCGAACACGACCGTTTCGACGTGTACATCCCGGAAGCGCTGGTGACCAATGGCCATCTGCACGATGCCGTGCGCAACCTGATCGCCGGGATCATGGCGGAATAGCCCGAGTCGATCGCGGCGGCTATCTGCTTCCGGTGTATTATGATCGTCCCTGATTGGCAGCCTGACGGGCGCCCCGGAACAATCGGCGGCAGAGTTCGAACGCAGAGCGGCGATCGCTTCACACCCTGGCGGTGAGTCGCCATCCATCACCCCCGGCGCAGGCAGCGAGCCGGGAAGGAGGCACGTGACGATGAAACTGATCTTCGCCATCGTTCAGGATGAAGACACCGACGCCTTGACGGAAGCCCTGATTGAGGCGGGGTATCGGTTCACCAAGATCAGCACGACGGGTTCGTTCCTGCGCACCGGCAATACCAGCCTGATGATTGGTGTCGAGGATGCCGGCACCCAGGGTGTGCTCGACATCCTCCAGCGTACCTGTCGCCGCCGCACCCAGATCGCCGTTCCCTATTCGCCCGCCCTCGAACCCGGCCTCCTCTACATGCCGGAGAACTTCGAGGTCGAAGTCGGTGGCGCGGTCGTGTTCGTGGCCAACGTCGCCCGCTTCGAGCGCATCTAG
>CAZSUN010000049.1:0-26752 GCA_964610045.1 uncultured Sphaerobacteraceae bacterium | reverse complement strand
GAGGCAACAGTGAATGTACATGGTGTACGTTCGCCTGGGCTTCTGAATCAGTGGAAGATGGGTTGCGAAGCGGCGTTAACATCGCTAAGATGGGTGCAAGGTACGCGGCTGGCGGCAAGCTTGGCGCCTCCGTCGCCGCAGACGAAAACCGGTGTCGCCGAGGCTGACGGTACATCCGGATTCCAGTGTTTTCCCTGAAAGGAATGTGCATCGTTATGGCAGTTTCGACTCCCTCCGTTGATCGCGCCCTGCGCCCGAGCCTTGTCATCGCGGAGGCCCTTGTGGAACGGCAGAACCCTTCGCAAATCAAGGCGCGCGCGCGCAAGCTGGGGTTGTCACCGGACTTCACCGAAACTGTCGTCTGTGTGTGTTGTGGCAAGCAGCAGATCCCGGCATCGTCCGCCGGAGTCGATTCCCACCACGACGCACGTCGATCCTGATCCAGTTCACCCCGCGCTGGCAATTGCCCGGCCATGAACCGTTTTGACCGCGGTTCATGGCTGTGCTACAGTGCTCTCCTGCGGCCGCATTGCGCGGTCGCTGCTGTGTTGCGCGTAATCGACGACGCCTGCGCGCATCGGTTCAGCACCCGCGAACGCCGGGACTCCTGGATGGGGAAGGCGTGATCGCCTTGCGGACGATCGGATCGGGATGTAGTGCCTCCCGATGCTCGCGTGGCGCCAGTCTCCATCCGCGGGAATCCGCGGCACCAGCAGCAGCACCTTGGACCCTGGACCTGATTCACACCATGCACGAAGCGATTGACGAGAGCCCGCTTCGCTGCCAGGAGTAGTTTCGTGATCAAACTTCGCCTTCGCCGCACCGGCGCCAAGAAGCGCCCCAGCTACCGGATCGTGGCCGCCGAGCACAGCTCCCCGCGTGATGGCCGCTTCATTGAAATCATCGGGCACTACGACCCGCTGACCGAGCCGGCCACCGTCAAGGTCAACGCCGAACGCGCCCAGTACTGGCTCAGCGTTGGCGCGCAGCCGTCCGACACCGTCGCCGGGCTCCTCAAGCGCGCGGGTGTGATCCCGGCCGAGGCCCCCTCGGCCGATCCCTCCTGACGATCATGGCAAGCGATGCCAACGATCTCCATGAGGACGAACTCGGACTTGATGTCGAAGGTGAAGCCGAGGGCGTAGCCGTCGATGGCGATGCCGCCGACGAGGCGACCGAATCGCTGCGCGAACTGGTGAGTTTCATCGTCACCAGCCTTGTCGACAATCCCGACGATGCGGAAATCACCGCCGATCGCCGTGGATCCTCCGTCCACATCCAGGTCCGATTGCAGGATGACGACCTCGGGAAAGTGATCGGGCGTGGTGGGCGCATCGCCAAGGCAATTCGTACCGTCCTCCTCGTGGCAGGTTCGCGGCATCATCTCCGGGTGAGCCTCGACATCGAGAATTGAACCCGCCCTCCATGCGTCCCAGGAAATCATCCTCGCCATCGCCGGATGCCGGCTCCCCGCAAGGGGACGCGTCCGGCGATTCGCGTGCGCCCCTGAAACCCCGCGTGCGGAGCAAGCCTGTCGCCCGGCAGCGAATCTCGACGCCGAAGACGCTGATCGAAACCACCGGCCCGGAGCCAGACATTGCGCTGGCCGAGGTACGGCTCACGATCGGGACGCTCGCTGGTCCTCACGGTCTCGATGGGGAGATCAAGTTGCGGGTGGTGAGCGATCACCCCGAGCACATTCCTCACCTGACCACGGTCTACCTCGGGGACAGCGAGACTCCGACACGCTTGATCGGGGCGCGACAGCACGGGGACATGATGCTGATCCGGCTTGATGGCATCGCGACGCCGGAGGACGCGAAGCTCCTGGGGCGTCTCCAGGTACGCGTCCCGGCGGCCGAACTGCATCCGCTCGAACCGGGCGAGTATTTCCTCTATCAACTGATCGGGCTGGAAGCGCGGACGCCGGATGGAACCCTGCTTGGGACCGTCACCGACCTGCTGGAGACCGGCGCCCACGATGTCCTCGTCGTGAGCCAGCCAGGGGTGCCCGATCTGCTGGTGCCGAATCACCCCCAGTTCGTGCGCGAGATCGCGCCGGAACGCACCCTGATCGTGATCGATCCCCCGGTCTACACCAACTAGCCTGCATCCATCGTCGACGGTTGAAACGGCGCGCATCGCATGTGCGTGCCGTCGCGCCCGGCCACCTACAGCACCGAGAGCGAGAGCGACACCAGCAGGATGACGATCACGGCGCCGCAAACTGCCGCGTACCGGCGGTCGCCCAGCTGAAAGAAACTCGCCATGATCGCGATGGTTGCCACGAGCGGGGTCAGGATGATCGCCGCGATTCCGAGGCCAAGGAACCCGGCTGCCGAGCCGTCGAACACGTCCGAGAGCACCTCGGACGGCGAACCGAACTCGTGGGGCAGGGCTTCCTGCCGGATGACCGACAGCAGCAGGCCGATCGCCAGCAAGAGGACCGCAACCCGGAATCCGACCTGGAGCACACGGACGGTGCGTCGTCGCAGCAACGCATCCTCGTCTTCCCGGATGTCAGGTGCGGTAGCCATCGAACCTTCCTACCTTCCCAACGTGATGCCGAACGCCTTGAGGATCAGCGACAGACCCAGGTAGGCGAGCGCGATGACGAACACGATGACCAGGCGATGCGTCTGGACACGCCGGGTGATCTGCGATCCGGCCTGCGATCCGAGGAATACCCCGATCATCGCCGGAATCACCACCTGCGGGTCGATCTGGCCGTCGGCATAGAAGACCGCCGCCGTGGCGACGGCCGTCATGCCAACCATGAACGCGCTGGTGCCGGCTGCCGCCTTCACCGGCACCTTCATCAGGAGATTCATCAGCGGAACCTGGATCGCGCCGCCGCCGATGCCGAGCATTCCGGAGAGAACCCCGGCGAGACCGCTGAGACCCATTCCAGGCTCAATATGGTGGGGAACGTATTCGATGGATCGACGCGATGCCGGGTCGGTGTAGTGGCCCCGGAGCCCGAGCGGGTCGGGTTCGTCAGGCCGTGGCGGCACAGGCTCGAGCCTGCGCTGCTTCAACATGCTGATGGCGGCGTAGAGCAGCACGAGACCGAGCACGATATTCAGCGCGTTGGCGCTCACCCGCAGCGCGATCAACGCCCCGACGATGGCTCCGATCGCCGTGGTGACCTGGAGGACCATCGCGAGCCGGAGGTTGGTGAACCCGCTCTGGATATGCACGGTCGATCCAACGACCGAGTTGGTGACGACGCAGACGGCGCTTGCGCCAACCGCGACGTGAGGATCGACATCGAGAAAGAGCGTGAGCAACGGAACCAGGAACACGCCGCCGCCCAACCCGAGCATGCTTCCGAAGGTGGAGGCGAAGATGGCCGCCAGCCCGATTCCGACAATATGCCAGATGTCCACATATCCCCCTGCGACCCTGTCAGGGCCGGTCGCCTGCTTATACCACGATGTGTGGTTTGACACGAGACTCGCGCAGGTGCGACCATGCGTTGGCCGGTTTGCGGATCGGCTCGCACCTTGACAAGAGATGACCTGTCCGGCGCACGACCACGACGAATGGTCGGGATCGCTGCACCAGGGGGAAGCCGGTTGGAATCCGGCGCTGTCGCGCAACTGTGATGCCGCGTTCGTTCGAGCGCAGCGAGCCAGGGGACCCATCCGGACACGTTCCGTTCCCTTCGCGTCGAAAGGGGACAGACGCTCCCTCACGGTCCATGCGTGTGACTGGGGGAGGAAAGGAGTTCCCGTCCGGCGTTCCCCCTGTAGGTCAGGGACGCCTCTGAGGAATCGCTCGTCTGGCCCGCCATTGCGCGGGCCGTTGTCGTTTAAAAGAGAGGTGTTGCATGGAAAACACATGGAAGCATCGTGGGCCAATCGCGCTCATGCTTGGAGTGTTGTTGGTCGTGCTGCAGGCGGGACCATCGCTCGCCCAGGTTGCGTCGCCAGCGGCCACCCCGGCGCTGGGTGGCCTCGAAGGGGCCGTGGCGTGGTTGGTGGCGCAGCAAGGTGAAGATGGTTCGTTCATCGGGTTCACCGGTGAGCCCGATGCGGGAGTTACCGTCGATGCGATCCTGGCTTTGACCGCGGCCCAGGCTGCGGGGGTCGATACAACCGCGGCCGTGGCGGCGGCTGTCGGCTACCTCGGATCGGGTGATGTCGCGCTGGTGTACGCGCAGACCGGAACGGGGCAGTCGGCCAAGCTGGTGCTGGCGCTGAACGCCGCCGGCGAGGATGCCACCGACTTCGCCGGCGTCCAGCCAGTGACACTGATCGAGGCCGGCCTGAACACCGAGACTGGTTTGTACGGCACCGGTGTGTTCGATCACGCTTTGGCGATCCTCGCGCTCGCCGCGATCGGGGATGATGTCCCACAGGAAGCGCTCGACTCCCTGGCCACCACCCAGGCCGGGAATGGCGGTTGGGCGTTCGATGGCACGACCGACCCGGCCAACGCGGACAGCAACACCACGGCGGTGGTGATCCAGGCGTTGGTGGCCGCGGGTGAGGGCGAATCCGAACGTGTGACCAGTGGCCTGGCGTACCTGGCCGGATGCACCACGGATGCCGGTGTTGCCTGGAACGACGTGGAAGGATCGGTGCCCGATGCCAATTCGACGGGGGTGGCTGTGCAGGCACTGATCGCGGCTGGCCAGGACGCCGCGCCGCTGACCGCCGCCCTTGGCGCATTCCAGAATCCATCCGGCGCCTTCCACTACAACGCCGATGACCCGTCGGACAACCTGTTCGCGACGTTGCAGGCGATTCCGGCGGTCGCGGGTGTGGCCCTGCCAGTCGTCCCGGTGGGCGACATGACCCTGTTGCCATTGGCCGCCTGAACCAGTGCTCGGAATTAGGGCTGGTTTCAGGTTTCGTCATGACATAACGACTAGGTTGCTGATAGTCTTGGTGGCGGTGCTCTCCCTTCTGGGAGTGGCGCCGTCGCCTGTTTCGGCCTCGACCGGTGAGGCCAATGTCGCGGGCCTGATCGTGGACTATGGCAACGGTCGAGTCTCCTACGCGCTCGTGCCGTTCGCGGAACCGGAGATTTCCGGATTCGATCTGCTCGATCGCAGCGGGCTGTCGCTGCTGGCGATCGAGTTCGGTGGCCTGGGGCAGGGGGTCTGCGCGATCGAGGGGACTGGCTGCGATGTTGCCGCCTGCCGGGCCCGGCTCTGCCAGTCCGGCGATCCGGACTCACCCTTTTGGCAGTATGCCCAGCTCGGCAGCGACGGGACCTGGGTGACATCGCCGCTGGGCGCCACCACCAGTACGGTGACGGACGGAGGGATCGACGCCTGGGCGTGGAGTGGCGATTCCCCCAATCCCGGTCCCACGACCATCGACGAGATCGCGAACCATCTCGGTGTCGATCTGGCCGCCATGCGCGCGGGGGATACCGGGCCGGTTTCGATCACACCAGGCGGCACATCCAACGCCTCGCGCGCGATCGGCTGGCAGGAGACGACGGCTGTCGTCCTCCTGGCGGGAATCGCCGTCGCTGGCGGGATCTCGGTGCGCCGCGCCCGCCGATCCGGCGCCGCATCGTCATGAAACGGCTCGATTCGCGGGTCTGGGTTGCCTGGGGCGGAGCCGCCATGCTGCCGGTGTTGATCGGGCGGAATCCGTGGTTGCTTGCGGAGGTGCTGCTGATCGTCAGTCTGGTTCGCACGGTCCGGATCCCTGCGGATGATGCGCGGGGCATGGGGTGGTTCCTGCGGATCGCCGGTGTGCTCGTAGCCGTTGGCGTCGTCTTCAACCTGCTCACGGTTCACGCCGGGAATCGCGTCATCGCCACGCTGCCCGATGCCTGGCCGGTGATCGGCGGCGACCTCACCCTCAACGCGCTCGTCTACGGCATCCTCAGCGGGGTGGCGCTGTTCACCCTCATCCTGATCGGGATCACGGTGACGGCGCTCGTCTCCTGGCTCGACCTCTTCCACCATCTTCCGGCCCGGTTGGCGACGGTGGCGGTGACCGGTTCGGTGGCGTGGACGTTCCTGCCGAAACTGGCCGAATCCTGGTCGACCATCCGGGAAGCCAGAATCATGCGCGGTGACCGGGTGCGGAGCGCGCGTGAGGTGCTGCCGCTGGTCACACCGTTGCTGGCGACCAGCCTGGACCGCGCGCTGGTGACTGCTGAAGTCCTGGAGGCACGCGGGTTCGGTGGGATATCGGTCGAGACGCCGGGCCCCACCCGCAGCCGCCAGCTGGGGCATTTACTGTTGGTGTTCGGATTGGTGCCGGCTGCTGCCGGTGTCTTTTGTCTCGTGGTGGCGCGTCCCGATTGGGGCATCCTGTGCCTGGCAATTGCGGTCGCTACCATCGTGGCCGGCCTGCGGCTCGATCCGCACGTCGGACCTCGCCCGACCCGGCTCCTCGTGCCGGTTTGGACGAAGTCGGACACGATCGTGCTGGCTGGCGCGGTCGCCGCCGCGAGCGCCATTGCCGTCGTTGCCGTGATGGATCCTGCGTCCGTCACCTACACGACTTATCCTGACATCGATTGGCCACCAGTCAGCCTCGTTGCCATGGCCGGCCTGGCATTCCTGGCTCTACCGGCGTTCCTGCCGGATTCAATCGAGCCCCAGTGATGGCTCCGGTGGCCCGGCTCGCCCAGGTATCGTTCGTGTTTCCCGGGGCGCACGAGGCAGCGCTCCTGCACGAAACCTGGGATATCCACCCGGAGTCGCTCTCGCTTGTGGTGGGACGCTCCGGTTCCGGGAAGTCGTCGCTGCTCCGCTGTCTCAACGGGCTCATCCCGCATTTCACCGGCGGCAAGTTTGGGGGCTCGGTCACGATCGGCGGGACAGATACCCGCACCGTGCCGCCGCGCGCGCTTGGGCACCAGGTCGGCTTCGTTTTTCAGGATCCGGAAGTCCAGTTGCTGACCGACCGCGTGCAATCGGACGTGGCCTTTGGGCTCGAACAGGCCGGAATGGACCGGGGCACGATGCGTCGGCGGGTGGATTGGGCGATGGAGGCCGCCGGAATCTCTCGCCTCGCAGACCGCCGACCGGCTCACCTTTCCGGCGGCGAGCGGCAGCGGGTGGCGATCGCCTCGGCCATCGCCACCCGGCCCGCACTCCTGGTGCTGGACGAACCGACCAGCCAGCTCGATCCGGCTGGCGCCCGCCAGATCGTCGAGTCAATCGGCGATCTCGTGTCGAACGCGGGGTTGGCAATCGTGATCGCGGAGCACCGGCTTGAACACCTGCTCGGCGCGGCAACCTCGCTCAAGGTGATGGGGCGGGATGCTGCCTTTGGCGCGCCGCGCGATCTGGTCCGGGCGATCGATGATCCGACCCCCCTGCCGGCCATCGTTCGCCTGGCCCGCGCCCTGGGCATCTCGCCGATCCCCCTGACGTTGGAAGATGCACGCCAGGCGTTCGCTCGTCTGGAACTCCACCCTACATCGAAACCAATCGAGCGTTCCTCCGGTGAGGTGCTTGCCCGGTTGGTCGGTGTGGATGTCGAGTTGGCGGGTCGAAGGGTCCTGCGGGATGCCGCACTCGACGTGCGGGAAGGCGAAATCGTTGCCCTCGTCGGCCACAATGGGAGCGGCAAGACGACCCTGTTGCGCGCCATTGCCGGGTTGCAGCCCGTGCTTGCCGGTGAGGTACGCACGCTCGGGCACGACATGCGGCGAACGCCTGCAGTGGACCTGGCAGGCCGGGTTGGCTACGTGCCGCAACAGGCGACGGCCCTGTTCGCGGCTGAACGCCTGATCGACGAATTCGGGACGGCGAGGGAGCGCGAGCGACCGCAACTCGATGCGATGGAAGCGCTGCGGCGGTTCGATCTGGACGGCAAGGAAGATCGTCACCCACTGGACCTGAGTGGCGGCGAACGGGAACGCGCCGCCCTGGCCGTGGTGATGTCGCGGTCGCCGGCATTGCTGTTGCTGGATGAACCGACGCGTGGGATGGATGCCTGGCGAAAGCGTGATCTTGCCAGGCTCCTGGAGGACATCCGGCGAACGGGTACCGGCATCATCCTCGCCACTCACGATGCCGATCTGGTCGCCGCCTGTGCCACGCGCGTCGTCGCGCTGGAAGGCGGCAACATCGTGGCCGATGGCACCCCCGCCGAAACCTTGCCGGTTGCAGGCATGGCCACCCAGATCAGTCAGGTGTTTGGTGCGCCGTTCCTGACCGTCGATGATGTCTTGACTGCGCGTGTGCCTGGATCGGGCGCAGGCCGGATCGTTACGGGAGTGGAGTGACGGGTGCCGGCTCGGCGGCGAGCGCGAGATATCGGCGCACGCTCTGCCGGTTTCGTGGATCGTCCGCCAGGCCCAGCAAGGCCAGCAGGGCGACCTGGTCCGCGCCCTCCCGCGCCCGTTCCACGGCAAAGGTCGAACGCAACGTCTGCGGGGTCACATCCTTGGTGATGCCGGCTGCTTTCCGGACGCGATCGACCATCGTGTTGACAGCCTGCGGCCCGACGGAGATGAGCGGCCCCTCGATCTCGCGGGAGTCGAGGAATGTGTCGTACACCGTCGCGAACTCCGCGTCCGCTGCCAGTTGCCGTTCCTTCGACTGGCGCGATGTCTCGCGGTAGAGCACATGGATGACCGGTGAGCCGGGTTCGGACCGGTCGATGTGGTCCCGCTCCAGCGAGAGCAATTCCGATCGCGTCAACCCGAGGCGCATCATCAGCCAGATCGCCAGCAGACTCCACGGTTCATCATTGCGTGCGGCATCGAGCATGGCTCGCTGCTCGTTGCGGTACAGGGGGACCGGCGACCGTAGCTGGATCTGATGCGGGTAGTACCCTTCGGTCGGGTCGAACTTCAGGACCTTCGCATCGTCGATCAGGTAGCGGAAGAACCGACGGAGCGATGTCAGTCTGCGTTTGCGGGTGGACTTGCTGTTGGCTTCCCCCAGGAACTTCGCGACATCGGTGCGGTCGATCCGGTTGATTGGCCGGGGGCCGATCATGTCTTCGAGCACCTGGAGATCGTAGCAGTACGATTCGATCGTGTTGCGGGGTCGTTGCCGGCGCTCGAGTTCCCGCCGGTAGGCGGAGCGGGCGAGGTCGAGGCTGGAGTGGGCGGCCACCGGTGGCAACCCGCCGATTTCGGCTTCCCACGAACCGGCATCGATTGCGGCGAAGAGGTCGAGCTGCGCCGGGACCGTGGCCGCGGCCTGCCGTTCCAGTGTCAGGGCGAGTTCGTCGTCGGCTGGCGGCGTGTCGCGCTCGTCCTGGGTGACGCCATCGCGACCGCTGAACCGCGACGGCCGGACCACGTGTGCGTCGTGCTGGTCGTCGGGCATCGGACCTCCGGAGACAGGATGGGGGAGCCAAAATACATGCGTTGAGCCTAGGAGTGGCCAGCATGTATGTCAAGTGAGTACGGTCATCCAGCAGGGCAGCGTCGATTGTGAAATTGCATACGAATGGAATTGCCGCAACTAAACTTGACGCTCCGAGGCTATGCTAATATCGTGATGGCATCATTGTCGCGCGGTCAGCCTGTCCCGGTGGCAGATTGCCTGCCACGCACACGTCTCCCTCCCGCCTGCCGGGTTGGCGATTGCTGAAACGGATCGCGAGCATGGGCGAACTCGTTGTCGGACGTCCGGCACTCCAGGTCAGGTCAGCGATGTCGGTGGCGCTGGACATGGTGTCCGTGATGTCGCTGCTGTACCGTGCGGTGCCGGGCAGCGGGCTCGATAGCTGGCTCGTCCAGACCCGACGCAACCTCCCGTATCACCTCCAGGAAGATCTCGACCTGCTCCACGGATTCTCGGGCCGGCTCCTGTACTACATGGAAGAGCCGATCATGCGGTTCGAGCCGCTGCGCGAGGACCGCCTCGGTTCGTCGATCGACGACCTCCTCTGGTTTCTCGGGGAACTGGATGCTGATGAATACCGCCGGATGGCGATCCGGTCGCTCGACCGGGTGCATCAGGATCTCGGGACCGGACTGGTTGCGCCAGCCAACGATGAGGACGCCGCCTGGCACCGGTATGTGGAACCGGGCCTGACGACCGCCGACGCGGCCGAAGTCGTCGCCATGATCCGGCAACCGGAGCTGTTGAAGGAGCGGACCAGCCGCCTGATTCGGGGTGTCTGGGAGTCGGCCTACTCCGATGAATACGAGAACCGGCGGGGAGAGCTGGAAGAGGCGGAACGCATCGCCCGGGCCGAATCTGCCCGGGGATTCGGGCTCGCTTTCGCTGAACTCACCGGAAACCGGCTCCCCTCAACCCTCGCGGCTGGGCTCAACCAGGTCGCCAACGTCACCTTCTGCCCATCGGCGCACGTTGGGGCGTTTGTCAGCTACATCATCTATCCACCGGTGCTGGTGGTGTTCTTCAGTGCCCAGAACGTGCTGGCGATGGGCAGGAGCGAGGAACTCGCCCCCGATCCCGGAACCACAGTGCATACCGATCCTGCCACCGGCGCGACGACCGAGTTGCTCGCCGGTGACGATCTGCTGGAATTGCTCCGGGCGCTTGGCGATGCCAATCGCCTGCGCATCATCGACCTGCTGGGCACGGGCCAACTGTACGCCCAGGAAATCGTTGGCCGGTTGGGGATCGCCCAGTCCGCCGTCTCGCGGCACCTCTCCCAGCTCGAGCGGGCGGGCCTGATCCGGGTCGAGCCCCGACGAGGCATGAAGTACTACGCCATCGATCGTGAGCGCATCGAATCGCTCGCCGAAACCCTTCGCGCACGAAGCCAGTAATCCGGTTTTGGGCATCTTGCCCGGATGGTCGTGCAATTCATCACAATTTGGGTCAAAGGGGTAGACAACACCATATCGCGATGCTACGATAGGTACAGATGATCGAACGAGAGATTCTGACCGGCGTGTACAGCGCCACGTACCTTGACAATTGACAAACGTTCCCGCCAATCGTTGTTCAACGTTTGACGAGAGAGCGAAACCCGGAACGCGATGCCACCTATTTCCGGCATCCACTCGAACCATCGCGGTCCGCAGATTCCCTAGCCGCCTCGGGCGACGTTAGCCGGTCGCCTGGCATCAAACCAATCCTCTTCTTCCTCCCTTTAGTGTGCTGTCGCCTGAAGGAAACGAAGGCAGTAGCATCACTTCACAATCTTCCTCTCCAAAGCCTGACCAGTCGATCGCGGTCACGCTGGTATCCCTCGGCAGCGATCGAACAGACAACAACAACGCCCGGTGCGCAAGCACCGGGCGTTTCTGTTTGCCACGTGGAACCGGGTGAAACCAACCCCGGGACGTTCTCCAACCATTCACCCGGAGCCGGTAAGGGCGGAAAAGATACCTCGGCGGTGCCTCGGAATGACATACGGCGATTTTCGCAACGGTTGCGCCATCGTCGGTCGTATGTAGGGCAGCCCAGGAGCGTCAGCGACGTGTGGCTGCCCCCAAGAGTCTGGAGGGTATGGGAGTAGGGTTTCTCTCTCGGACTGTTTCGCCTGACCTCCCCTGGCCGTCACCCTGAGCGGAGCGAAGGGTCCCCGCGCGAAGCGCAATCGACCGCGGGTCGATGTATGGTAGCGTCCTCCCCGGCGGAGCCGGTCGAGCCCGGAAAACGGGCCGACACACGCTCGCTGACGCTCGTTGGTCGGCCCCTACAAACGACCGAACAGGCGCTGGACCACAAACTGTCCGGGAGAGGGGGGCAGGGGGGTGTTTGGCCGGAAGGTCTGTCGGCCCGCCATGTGATACCTGTTAACGCAGGCCGATCGGCCCCTACGACAACGAGACACCGGACCTGTTGGCCCGCTATCCCCATCGCCGTATTCCGAGCGTGCACGGGATTCCCACCGCCCGTCCTGTCGTTGTGCTGACCACGACACCACCGGTGATCGCCGCTCCCGCATGTGCCTACCGGCTCTGGGAACGACGGTCAGCCCGAGGCTCCGCCACCATCCGCGGCCGGTACTTGAGACGGATCTGCGCCGAGAGGCTGGCGGCTTCGCGGATGCGGCCTGCACGTTCGTAGGCCTCGGCGGCGGCCAGCATGCCCCCGCGTGGCAGGTCCCAGAAACCCGGGATCGCGGTCAGATCGATCGACGTCTCGCGGGCTGCGACGGTGAACGCTTCACGTGCCTCATCGAACCGGCTGCTTCGGGCCAGGAACAACCCACGGGTGGTGGCGGCGCGGGCGCCGCGGCCCGGATCGTCAAGGTCCAGTGGGGAGGATACGGCCGTGTCTTGAATCAGCAGGTAGGGATGCTTGCGCCATCGGAACCGGACATCCGTTGCAGGGTCGATGGTGACCGGTAGTGGGATGGGGGCAGTGGTGACCAGCGGTCCCTCGCCGTCGGATCGGGCACCTCCATGATCGGGCAGGGCGGCAGGCCGTCGCACGCAGCGGCGAAATGCGCCGACGAGCCATTGCAGCATCGATCTGGAACTGTTCTCCATATCCCGGCAGGCCAAATCACTCACCAGCATCCCCAATGGCTCCCCGGCGGCCCTGGAAGGCCCGGCCTTCGATGGCGAACGTCAACGCTGGCCACTGCCTGGCCGCCGGACGTACCAGGCGGATCGTGCGACATCCCCACATGTTGGCCTCGCAAAACCGGATATCTGGTGACTCTGCGGCACAGGCGTCGCTGGACAGGATGCTACCACGCGTACTGTACGTACACAACCACGAGCGTGACTGCGATGTGGGGGATCAGGCCGCTTCGAGCAGGCGGATGACC
Organism: uncultured Sphaerobacteraceae bacterium; assembly: GCA_964610045.1. Taxonomy (GTDB): domain Bacteria; phylum Chloroflexota; class Chloroflexia; order Thermomicrobiales; family UBA6265; genus JACCYX01. The sequence continues at coordinate 14,111 of CAZSUN010000049.1, read as the reverse complement.
AGTTGATCGGCGGCAGCCACGCCGCTTACCTCACCGTAGACGCCTTCGATGGCGACGAAGATCGCGATTCCGGCGGTACGCAACTGGCAGACCGTTGATCCGGCCGGCAGGGTATAGATCCTGGTGATGCCGGATTGCCGGTTGGCGACCTCGCAGCCCGCTGGAGGTGAGATCAGGTTGAGCGAACTGCTGTCCCGCAGGTCGGCGTCCCAATCAACCATCAACAGCAACTGGACATTGACCACCGCGTCCTCGACCTGGTTGGTCGGAATCCCGGCTGGCGCGAACGGCAGGACCACGATGGTGGCCCGGCTGCCGGAAGGCCCAACGTAGGTTGCGCCGCGACCTTCTCCGGGGAAGACCTTCGCGCTGACGTTGTCGTAGTTCGCCAGCACCGAGCGGGCATTGCCGGTCCTCACCAGTTCCCAGCCGGTGCCAAGGACCGATGCATCGGGCAGGAATTGGTCGATGTTGGGCTCGCCCCGCCGGTCCGCCCCGCCGGGGCTCGGCCCCCCTTCCAGTGGAGCGGTGGCCACGACCGTAATGGTCCCTTCCATGCCACCAGCCTGGTGACCCGGAACGGAGCAATAGAAGGTGAAGACCTCGCCTTCCGTGATCTCCATCGGCGCTTGTACCAGCTGGACCTCCCCGGCCGAGACGGTCACATTGATGTTCCAGGCGTCGACCACGAAGTGGTGTTCGAGGACGCCTGTGTTGCGCACTTCGATGAACTGGCCGGGTGAGATCGAGAAGGCCGACGGCGACCAACTGAAGTTGTCCCGCGTTTCCACGACGACCCGGCTGGAATCGCCTCTGGTATCCGCAGTCGCGGCGTTGGCGATGGCTTCCTCGGCACTGACGACTGTGACGACACCTTTCTGGCCGTTGGCCTGGTGCCCAGGTTCGCTGCAGAAGAACGAAAACTGGTCGCCTGGCTGGAGATCCAGCGGAACAACGATCTCGACCGGTTCGAGGGTTGGCAGGTCGACCTGCATTCCCCATTCGGGAACGGTGAAGTCGTGCGAGAGGACGCCCCGGTTGGTAATCACGATGGTCTGGCCTGGCGCCACGAACAACTCGCTGAGTGACCATCGGTAGGGATCGAGGGCGTCGAGTTTGATGGTGGGGAGATCGGCGCCGGGGGCCGGTTGCGTGGCCTGTAGCCCGACGGGCAAGAACGCCAGGACCAGCGTGACCACGATCGTCAGCGGAAACCAGTGACGTTGGGGAAGGAGTGTCCGGATCATGGGCGACGCGCGCCATCCGGCGGTGGGGCGAGGCACGCCGGAATCACCGGGTATCGATCCGCTTGAGGCGAGCGTAGGCGATCGCCATGTCAAGCACGGACCGTACCTGGTCCCGTACGTCGGTCGACAGGTCCCGGTCTGCCAGGATTTGCGAAATCTCGATGAGGCGTGGGTCGTCCCAGACATCGGAGCGATACCCCGCGGAGGCCAGCAATCTGTCCTGCTCGATACCCGGCAGCGCCATCGCCCTGGCGAGCTGGATGACGGTCTCCCGGTCTGGACTGCGGGTGCCTTGTTCGAACCGCGTGATCGAACTGGGGTCCAGATTCGATCGTTTGGCGAGGTCGGCCTTGGTCCAGCCTCGCTCGTCGCGCAAGCGTTCCAGCAGGCGCGCGAAATCCATCCCGCCGCGTCCTCGCGTCGGCAGGTCGACCGGTCCCTGAATCACATCGGTTTGGCTGAGGATCTGATCGTCCATTGGTCGCCTCCGGCCGCCTTCACTGCAGCCGACGATAGTGCATGTCCAAGCATACCAGCGCCGGTACCTGCTTTGGGGATGCGGCGAACGATGCGTGCATCGCGCCGTGGGCATGGTGAGAGTCGGCGTGACACGGATCGTTAGGCGTGGGATGCTCACGCAGACCGCCGGTTGCGGAACCGGCTGGAATATGCCGCGGTACCTGCGGGAGCCTGGGTCAGGAGAACTGGAATCGTGTCCATCAAGATCGCCATATCGTCCTACTCGTTCCATCGTTTCGGCGGCGGACCCGAAGGAAACGATCCCCTCACCATCGAGCAGATGATCGACCGTTGCGCCGAATATGGCGTCGACGGCATCGAACTCCTGTGGGAACACCTGACGCGCGACGGCAAAACCTCGCCCGATGCGCTGCACCGGCTGCACCAGTACGCCGCCCTGCGCGGGATCACGCCAGTGACCGTGGCCGCAAGCCACAACCCGGTGCAGGTGACCCCGGAGCGGCGGGCCGAAGAACTGGACAAACTCAAGGCCGCGATCGATGTGGCCGCCGCCCTCGGTGCGCCGTTCGTGCGGGCCTTGGGAGGCCGCTGGAATACCGCCACCTCGTTCGCCGACTTGTGGAACAACCGGGGCGAGGAGCCGGCCGCGGACGGATACACCCTCGACCAGGGGTTCGACTGGGCGATCGAAGCCCTCACGGCCGGTGCGGAATACGCCGGCGAGCATGGCGTCACCCTGGTGCTCGAAAATCACTGGGGCCTTACCGGTACCGCCGCCGGCACCGCGCGCATCCACGACGGGGTCGATTCACCCTGGTTGAAGTACGTGCTCGATACCGGCAACTTCTTCCAGATGCCCGATCCGTACGCCGAGATGGAGACATTCTTCCCCGACCTCGCGATCCTGCACGCCAAGGTGTACCTCGGCGGCTGGCTCATCCAGGATCCGGCCCCCGACATCGATTACGGCCGGATTGCCTCGATGCTGCGCGAATTCGACTACTCCGGGTACGTGTCGATCGAGTTCGAAGGGAAGGCACATCCGAACGAAGGTATCCCGGACGGAATCCTGACGATCCGCACTGCCTTCCGCGACTGATGCCTGCAGCGCATGGCAAACTGGTTGCTATGGGAATCAGGACTGCCACACGTCACTGACGCTTTCCGCCGTGGCCCTCGGCTTATGGTACCTACCCCTCTGAGCGGGTCGAGGAGGGGGCAGGTGTGGTGCGAGTAGCGGAGGGTCGTCCGTCCCACCATGCCGTGCCGCCTTCATATGGGATACCTGGCCAACCGTTATGCAGGCGGTTACCGTCCGCCCCGGCCAAGCGCCAGATTCGTTCAACCGGCGTCCGTATCAGGCATTGCGGAGCAATGGCAACCGGGAACCATACCGGTCGATGAGAACCGCCATCCGTTCGTCACCGCCGGGCACATTCATCGAGGGGATGACGGGCGGTTCCACCCCCCGCTCGATCAGCAACGAAGCCGTCTCCACGACCACGGCGTTGATGATGGTCATGCCGATGGCAGACGACCCACCGCCTGCCCGGCTGCCGACCCCAGGAATGTCCACCAGCGCATCGCCGCGCGGGATGCAGGTATCGATCACAAGGTCCGCAACGTCGGCCAGGCGCCGTCCGTCCGGCATTCGTGATGGCGCGTCGCGATAGTACCGGTCGGCGGTGATCGCTATCGTGCGCGCCCCGCGCTCGCTCGCTGCCAGCGCCACCTCGATGGGAACCGGATTCACCCCGGAATTACTGATGACGATCACGACCTCGCCCTGCCGGATGTCGTGCGACGCGACAATGACCTCACCATACCCCGGAGTTCGTTCCAGGATCGTGGCGTTGAGGTGGCCGAGGAAGGTGAGATTGGCGTCGAGCATGGGGTTGAGCGGGAGGAGACTGCCCGCCCGGTGGAAGACTTCCTCGGCGATCATGTGCGAATGACCGCTCCCGAACAGGTGAACGATGCCGCCATCGGCCAGCGTATCCGCCATCCACGATGCGGCGGTCTCGATCGCGTCCGCCTGGGTCGCCATCACCTCATCCATCACCTCGGCGAGCCGCCGGAGATATTCCTGATATCGTGGCATGGTCTACTCCTGGACTGGCTGATACAAGCTGACCGCAATCTTCCCACAATGGATGGCCAGAATTTCGTTGCGGAGGATGCGCCTGCGCGATTCCCGTGCGATGATCGGGAATGCGTCGTGCGAACGATTGAAAGGACATTTCGGGATGACCATACCGACTCGACCGTTTGGCCGCTCATCCGAGATGGTGTCGATCCTCGCGGTGGGTGGCGCACACATCGGCAACCCGCCCGAGGCCGAGGGCATCAGGATCGTCCAGGAAGCGATCGACGCCGGCGTCACCTTCCTCGACAACGCCTGGGAGTACAACGATCGCGAAAGCGAGCGCCGGATGGGCAAGGCTCTGGCCCAGGACGGGTATCGCCAGAAGGCGTTCCTGATGACCAAGGATTGCGCCCACGACCGCATTGCCGAGCACTCGATGCAGAAGCTGGAGGAAAGCCTCGAACTGCTCCAGACCGACTACCTCGATCTGTGGCAGATTCACGAGGTTGTCTGGGAGGCCGATCCGGATCGCATATTCGCGCCGGGCGGCTCGGCCGAGGCCATGCTGAAGGCGAAGGAGCAGGGCAAGGTCCGCTACATCGGATTCACCGGGCACAAGCACCCCGACATCCATCTGCGCATGCTCAACCAGGGATTTCCCTGGGATGCCGTCCAGATGCCGCTGAATGTCCTGGATGCCCACTACGCGAGCTTCGAGCGTGAGGTGTTGCCGGTCTGCCGCGAACAGGGCATCGCCGTGATCGGCATGAAAACCAACGCCGGCGGCAATCTCGGCAAGACCGGTCTCGACATCACACCGGAGGAAGCGCTCCGATACGCGCTCGATCTTCCGGCTACGACCATCGTCTCCGGCATGAACTCACTGGAGATCCTGCGCCGGAACATCGCGGTGGCTGACAACTTCGTGCCGATGACGGCGGAAGAGCGCGCTGCACTCCTCGCCCGGTCGGCGCCCTACGCGGAGGGCGCCGAAGCCGAACCGTTCAAGTCGACGCGAATGTTCGAAGGGCGGGTCGGCCGGATCGCGAACGGATACCCGGTCAACGCGGACTGAAGCCGGCAGTTCATTTGGGGAACCCGGCTCGGGGAACAATCCCGTGCCGGGTTCCAGCCTCTGATTACCCTTCGATACCTTGCTCTTCGCAGGCCGCCAGAACCTCGTCCGGGATATTGTCGAATGTCAGGTCGACCGTCCGCTCCTGGCTACCGCGAAGCAGGGTGATCTCCACCTCATCCCCCGGTTCGTACGAGAGCAGGATATGCGGGAGCGAGTTCGCGAGCGTGATGTCCTGATTGTCTACCGAGAGCAGGATGTCGCCCTGCCGGATACCCGCCTCGTCAGCCGGTCCACCCTGAACCACATCATCAACATAGATGGCGCCCGGCTGGTCGAAGTTGTTCTGCTGCGCGGTCGCCGGGTCGATCGGGATGGACACGATACCCATGTACGGGGCGGAGATGCGGCCGTCTGCCTTCAGCTGCTGGACGATGATCTTCACCTGATTGCTTGGCACCGAGAAGAAAAGTCCCTGCAGGGGTGTGCCGTCCTCCGCCTGTGGCAGACCGAGCGTGTTCACGCCGATGACCTCGCCATCGAGGTTGAACAGCGGCCCGCCTGAGTTGCCGGGGTTGATCGGCGCGTCATGCTGGATCAGGTTCGAGTAGTTCTGGCAATTCGTCGCCACCTGGCTGAAATCGTTGCGGCCGAGCGCGCTGACGATGCCAGACGTGACGGTATTGGTGAATGACCCGAGCGGCGAACCGATGGCCACGACCGTTTGCCCCTGCCGGAGTGCGTCCGAGTCGCCGAGCGGCACGGTTGCCCGGACTTCCCGGGCATCGACCTTCACCAGCGCCAGGTCGTCGCGCGCGTCCAGCCCGACAAGGTCGGCGTCAACTACCTCGCCGTCGTTGAACATGACCGCGAAGTCCTCACCGCCGGTCACGACATGCCAGTTGGTGACGATGTATCCCTCTTCGTCGATCACGAAGCCCGTGCCGGACCCCTGGGGCGTGAGTTCCGAATCCCCGCCCATGCCGGTGTCGAACGTCGTGAGGTTGTAGACCGTGACGACCGCCGGCAGCACCTCCTCAACCAGGTCGGGTATGGCGTCGGCATCCTGGGCGACGACGGAAGACGACGAGGTTCCGGGTATCGGAGCGGCAAATGTCCCGGCCCAGGTGAGCGATGCGATGGCAGCGACAGCGACGACACACCGCGACACGGCCGCGACCGGGCGACGGTGGGCGTGGGACTCGAGCCTCATTTCGTTGTCCTTTCCGGAGTCGGTTCCAGACTGATACGCGGATAGCATACACGCGGCCGGAGGTTCTGACGCAGGCTGTGTTAGCTGGCTGGAGGTGTGGCAACCACCGGTGCGGCGATCGCCAGGTCGGGGATGTTGAACTCGTAGGTGGTGATGGTCGACTGGCCACCGCCCGTGACGACGAGCGAACAGGGGAGTCCCTGCATATCGACGGAAAGCTGGTAGGTGACTGCGTCTCCAGGGGCGAACGTGAAGACCTGGCATGATCTCCCTGCCACCTCGGTCATGCCCGCCGGAAACGCTTCGAGTGCCCGTGTTTCGGCGGTGACCTCGCCCAGGGGTGAGTCGATGGGCGTCGTGAGGTAGGAAATCAGTCCAGCGATCGGCAGCCCGGCATCCGCCGCCGCCGCATCCACCTCGATCCAGGTTGCGGCATCCACGGCCGGCGCAATCATCGCCGGCACGGTTGCGCCCCGCATGAAGATGCGGCCGTCCACGACGATCTGCTCGTCGACGGCGATCCCGCCCACCAGTTGGACGCGATGCCGGGCGTTGGGCAGGATCACGGTTTCGACTGTCATCGAACCGTTGGCAGGTGGCGTGGCGGATGCCCCGCCGTCCGTGTCCCACTGCGTGGTCCGCATCGACGCAACCCCGGACCAGGCGGCTTCCATCGCGGTGAGCAACCCACCGACCGTGGTTCCGCCCGGTGTCACCGTGGGAAGGGGTGTTGGCTGCGGCGTGGGTTCGGGGGTTGCTGGTTCGGAACTGTTCCCGCACCCGGCCAGAATGAGGACCAGGATGAGGGCAACGACGAACGACCGACGAGACACTGGGCTACCTGATTTCACTCAATCGCGGGCTCGATCGACAGGTGAGTGTACTCCGAGGGGAAGCCGGTTCACCGCCTGTGCACGCCTCGGTAGGCAGGCCGGGCATCGACCTGCGGTCGATTGCGCTCTCGTTCCGCTTCGCTGCACGCAGGGATGTCTCGACACGCGATCGACATGACGATCTGGGGGATGCGGACCAAGCTGTCCGGGGGGGAGACCCTGACCCCCTTCCAATCCTGGAAAGTTGAATCGTGGGCCGATCGGCCCCTGCGGAGAGTGTCGGCATACTTCTGCCTGTGAATTCCCGACCTGGGAAGTGACCAGGGGGACGGCCATGTGAAGTCAGGCGAACCTGTCAGGATGTGCGGGGACAGGGATTCGATGGCACTCACCGTGCTTTGCTTCGTCATGGGGAGACTGCCGGCCTGGGATCGAGGTCAACCAACCGAACTGGGAATGACCTCACCAACCGCGCAACGGAAAACGTCGCCCAACTACCGGGCGACGTTTCGCATTCCATCGACTGTGGTGATCTAGGTCACCGGGTCGACGTTGGTGTTCTCGAACTGTCCGTTGAGCGCCAGGAGCGCGACGATCACGATGCCAACCAGGATGATCGCCCCGGCCAGGACGACGAGCATCACGACGTTCCCGAAGCCCTCACCGCCCATCCGCTCATCGGAGTCATCGCGGGCATCGCTGCCGATGACGCCAAGCAGGGCGACCAGGTAAAGGATTCGCAGCATCATGACCATCTCCCGAGGCAGTTTTCGCGTTGGCCCCACCCGGGCCATGCGGCATGGCGCACCGTACGCAGACTGTACGTGATTCTCGATGCCCGGTCCAGCAGTGCGGCACCAGGTCCGGATAACATCAGCTCATCAACACCGACCCGATCAACTGTCGCAGGATGATGATCAGCAACATCGTCACCATGATCGAAAGGTCGAGCATGCCGGTTGGCGGCATCACCTGCCGCACTGGCGCCACGATGGGCTCGGTGAGACTGAAGATGAAGCGACCCACCGTTGTCTGGAACCCAGGATCGAACCACGACATGAGCGCCCTGGCGACCAGCAGGATCATAAGCAGGTTGAGGATGGAAAGCAGGATGCTGGCGAGATCCATGTGCGTGCAGTTCCCTGGCGCGGAGGGTTCGAGCGAGGCTCCAAATGCGATCGTCGCGTGGCGTCAGAATCGCGGTCCGTTCAGTATACCCGCTGGTTACCCGGCGCTCCGGATTTTTGGGATGATCTCCTGCACGATGATGCTTGCGGACTCCGTCTCCGCCGGCGCAGGTTCCTCGAACAGGAAATCGGTGAACCCCACCGCGCGGTACGACTCTACCCACTCGGTAAACGCGCCAGGGGACGACCACGGCCGCTGGTCGGTGCGGCTCGAAATGTAGTACGCGGATCGAACGATCTCGTCCGGGTTCCGGCCGGCCTTTTCCGCGGCGGCGGTCACTCGATCGCTTCGTTCCCTCATCTCCTCGACCGTGCCACGGGAGTTCCAGATATCGGCGTGACGCGCGGCCAGGGAAATCGTGCGCGGCCCATGCGCACCCACCATGATCGGTAATCTTGGCTGGACCGGGGCTGGCCGGTTGGGTGCCTCCTTGAGCGTATACCAGGTGCCTTCGAATGTCGTCGTGTCATTGCGGAGAAACCGGTCGAGCAAGGCCAGTGCCTCGCCGTACCGGCTCACCCGCTCGCCGGTCTCGGGAAACTCGATGCCGAATGCCTCGTGCTCGGCCACGAACCAGCCAGCGCCGATCCCCAACGCCGCCCGTCCGTGGCTGATGTGATCGACCGTCACCGCCATTTTCCCAAGCACGCCGGGATTCCGGAAGGTATTGCTGGAGACGAGAATGCCGACCCGAACCGTATTGGTCAGCGCCGCCAGACCGGCCAGCGCGGTCCAGGCTTCGAGAAATGGGCCCGGCTCACCACTCGGCGGGATCAGGTGATCGGGAATCCAGAGGCTGTCCCACCCGTCGCGCTCGTACCGTTGCCAATTCGCGACGGTGACATCCCACGGATCACCCAGCATGGTCTGAATACCGAATGTAATCGAACGAGTCACGGTCAACCTTCCTGTCGCAGCGCCGGGATGACGTCGAGTGCTACCCGCTCGACGATGGCAAAATCCTTCGGGTCGGGCGGCTGCACGATGAACTGCTGGATCCCCGCTTCCGAGAACCGACCGACGAAATCCGCGAAGGCGTCGGTGGAGTCCCACGGGTGCTCTTCCGGCATCTGGGCGATCACGTAGAGCAACGATCGTTTGACCGCCAGCGGATCCCGATCGATCTTCAGGCAGGCCTCGTCCATCTGCTGGTTGCGCTGCCTGACCTCCTCGGGAGTCCCACGCGTGTTCCAGGTATCGGCGAAACGGGCGGCGATGTTGATCATCCGCGGTCCGTGCGCTCCGATCATGATCGGCATCCGGGGACGCTGGATCGGCGGAGGACGGTTCGGAGCCTCCAGGAGGGAGTAGTACTCGCCGTGAAACGTCGTCACATCGTTGGTGAGGAACCGGTCGAGCAGATCCAACGCTTCGGCATATCGCTCCACCAGTTCGGCCGTTTCCGGGAACTCGAGCCCGAACATGTCGTGCTCGGGTTTGAACCATCCAGCGCCGACGCCGAGTTCGAGCCGGCCGTTGCTGATGTGATCGACGGTGACCGCCATCTTGGCGAGTACCGATGGATGCCGGAAGGTGTTGCTGGATACGAGCACGCCAAGCCGCGCCTGCTCGATCTCGATCGCCAGCGCGCTCAGGAGGGTCCACGCCTCCAGGTACGGTTCCCCCGGATTCGCGGTCCGCGTCAGGTGATCGGTCAGCCACAGGCTCTCGAACCCGAGCGACTCGAACCATTTCATCCGCTCCCGGGTTTCTGGCCAGGTCCAGGTCTGGATGATCTGGATGCCGAACTCGCGGGAATTCCCGGACGGCGCCAGTGCGTCAACCATCGAATGCTCTCCCCTTCGAACCGTCCCGCAGTGGGCGGTAGCCTCGGCATTGTCCGCAATTCACTTCCACTTGCCAATTCTTCTCAATGAGCGGACACTGACCGCCGAATGAGTCCGCGATTGACCCGTAACCGTTCAGCGAATCGCGACGGGTCTCGCAGCGGCCCGTTGCGGAGTCGGATCATATCAATCTGACGGAATGGCTGAACCAGAAAGGACCTGGAACCCATGGGATCGACCAACGGAGCCAACGGCAACGGCGGCGGTTTCGACATGCGGCACAAGAGCCGGACGCTCTACGACGGCAACGAGCGCGCGGGCGCCCGCTCGATGATGAAGAGCATCGGCTTCACCGACGAAGATCTCAAGAAACCCATCATCGGCATCGCCAACACCTGGATCGAGACGATGCCGTGTAACTACAACCTGCGGCGATTGGCCAAGCATGTCAAGGCCGGCGTGCGGGCTGCGGGCGGTACGCCAATGGAGTTCAACACCGTCTCGATCTCGGACGGTGTGACGATGGGCACCGAAGGAATGAAGTCGTCGCTGATTTCGCGCGAAGTCATCGCCGACTCCGTCGAGCTGGTTGGCCGCGGCCACATGTTCGACGCCATCATTGCCCTTGGCGCGTGTGACAAGACCCTGCCGGGCCTCTCGATGGCAGCGGCGCGCCTCAACGTGCCGACCATCCTCATATACGGCGGCTCGATCATGCCGGGGTTCTGGAATGGCAAGCGCGTGACCGTCGGGTCCGTCTATGAAGCCATCGGAGCCAACGCGGTGGGCGCCCTCAGCGACGAAGATTTGAAAGCGCTGGAAGATGTGGCCTGTCCCGGACCCGGAGCGTGCGGCGGCCAGTACACCGCCAACACCATGGCGATGGCGATGGAGTTCATCGGTCTCTCGCCCCTGGGTAGCGCGTCGCCGCCCGCCATCGATCCCCGCAAGGAAGAGATCGGTGCAAGGGCAGGTGAGCTCATCATGGATATCCTGCGCCGTGGTGTTTGCCCGCTCGACATCCTGACCCGCGAGGCCTTCGAGAATGCCATCGTGGGGATTTCCGCCAGCGGCGGCTCGACCAATGGCGTTTTGCACCTGCTCGCACTGGCCCGGGAGGCCGGCGTCGAACTGGACATCGATGACTTCGACGAGATCTCCCGGCGCACGCCGCTGATCGCCGACTTGATGCCGGGAGGCAAATATGCTGCTGCTGACCTCGATGAGGCAGGCGGCATCCAGCTGGTCGCCCGGCGTCTCATCGAAGGCGGCTTCCTCCACGGTGACGCGCTGACACCGACGGGACGCACCATCGCCGAAGAGGCGCTGACAGCGACTGAAACATCCGGCCAGGATGTCGTGCATACGATCGCCACGGCCATCAAGCCGACCGGTGGTCTCAACATCCTCAAGGGCAACATTGCCCCCAACGGCGCGGTCGTCAAACTGTTCGGCTACGAGCCGACCTACCTCCGCGGTCCGGCCCGGGTGTTCGATTCCGAGCCTGAGGCGCACCGGGCCGTCCTCGACAACAAGATTGTCGAAGGTGACATTGTTGTGATCCGTTACGAAGGACCCGTCGGTGGGCCCGGCATGCAGGAAATGCTTGGGGTCACGGCAGCCATCGTCGGTCAAGGTCTGAAACAGGTTGGACTGCTCACCGATGGCCGGTTCAGTGGCGCGACGCGCGGCCTGATGATCGGCCATGTCGCCCCCGAGGCGGCGATCGGTGGACCCATCGCTGCACTGCGTGAAGGTGACACGGTCGTCATCGACGTGGAGAATCGCGGTCTCAACGTCGAGCTCAGCGATGACGAAATCGCTGCCCGGCTGCGCGACTGGACTGCCCCGAAACCCCGGTACACGCATGGCGTTTTGGCGAAATACGCCAAACTCGTGACCCAGGCCGACGAAGGAGCGATCACCCGGGTCGAGTTCTAGCCTCCCGCCGGGACGATCCGATGACGAAAAACGGCGAGCGGGAATGACGCTCGCCGTTTCTTCTCCTCCAGATTCCTTTGCGATGTCGAGTGCGTCTGTTTCGACGGTCATACATGGGCATGGTCGCACCATCGTCAGGAGGAGGTCCGGCGGATGGGCGCTGCGCCGTATGGCCGTGAGATGGCAGTGAGCCTCCGATAGAACCCCTGTTTTCACCTTCCCAGCCTGCGAACGAATCTTCCCTGGAGTTGGCTCAGGATTGTCCCTCACCAGCGACGGGTGGTGATCTCCGACGATTCGAACTGGCTGTGCAACCGTTGGCGAACATCCTCCAGAATCGCCGGATCGTTGACGCCCGTCCAGGCGACCCGGATTTGGATCGTTTCGTCGACCACATGCCGGATCATGCGGTCGAGACCTGGTCCGATACGGGGAATCCTGCACACAAGCCGCGGTAGCCGCAGCCTGTGCAGCGCTGAGTGGATCGTTATTTCGGGCCTCGTCTCCGGCCAATGCATGTCGGCCAGAGTTGCTTTCGCCAGTTCGAGTGACTCCTGCAGGGTTCGGCGTTCTCCGCCCGCTCCATGTACGGTGACGATGGTCAACACCGCTCGTTCGGGGCTGGAGTTGATGATGGCGTTGGTCAGCGCCAGAGAGTTTGGCACCACGATGCGAGCGCCCTCGTCGTCGCGGACAACTGTCGTACGCCAGGCGATGTTTTCAACGGTGCCGCCAACGCGATGCACCGAGAACCTGATCCTGTCGCCGATGCTGTATGGGCGTTCGAACAGGACAAAGGTTCCACCCACCAAACTCTGAAGAACACTCTGCAGCCCGAGCGCAACTGCAAGCGTACTGAGCCCGACCGCGGTAACAAGGGTGGTCCAGGTGACGCCCCAATGCGTCAGAAGGATCGTTGCGCCAAATCCAAGAATCGCAAACGTTGCGATGTTTTCGACGAGATGCTTGACATTCTCGGGAGCCAGCGTGGATCTCAACTGCCGTCGGATGAGACGCCTGATCGCTCGCGACAGCAACACGGAGATGAGAAAGACCAACGCAGCCTGGATCAGGCCGTAACCGAGCGCTGCCAGCAACTCAAATGTGGTACGCAGCGTCTCCCTCACGTTGACGCCTTTCCGTCCCTGTCCGGCAAGACACTCCCGAGCGTTTTCCTTGCCGCATGCCCAGTCTCGGCGTCACTCACGGTCAGACAAGCAGGCGAGTCGGGGACCGCGTACCGTCCCTGACTCGTCCAGCCCGAATACGTGATCGTGACTCACAGATGTCCTGGGAGCGCTAACCTCCCAGGACGCCTTCCAGCGAAGCAGCGGGCTCGATGTCCGGCAGCCGTACCATCCTGAAAGAGATCAGGAGACCAATGACACCAGCCATAAGGGGAACGAGCAGGGCCACCTGGAGGGCGCGCACCCGAGCATCCGTGTTGATCCGGATGATCTCGTCTTCCTTTTCCTGGGGAACGCCGGTAATCATCTCGTTGAGGTGCGTATTGCTGACGATCTGCGCATCTTCCTCGAGGACATCGGCCACCTGCTGTTGTTCGTCCGGAGTCAGCACGGTGCTGTCCTCGGCCATGCTGGTGAACAGGAAGGAAAGCGTCCCCAGCATGATTGCGCCGGCGAATGCCAGTCCAAAGGAGAGACCGAAGTTGCCGGCGGCAGAGTTGACGCCAGCTGCCTCACTGATACGCTCCTCCGAGATCGGCGCCAGGGTGAAGTTGTTGAGTTGGGAAACCAGCATGCCCAGTCCGGACCCGACCACCATCAGTGGAATGGTGAGAGACCAACCCGTATCCGCCCTGGGTACGACCAGCACAAGCGCGATCATCCCAACCGTGACGAGCGCGAAGCCCGCCCTGACGATGGCACTCGGCCGTCGTTTGCCGGCCCGCTTGCTCGCCAGCAAGGCGACCGCGAACATTGTCAACGACAGCGGCGCCAGCGAGAGACCAGCTTCCATCGCGTTGTACTCCAGCACCATCTGGAGGAAGATCGGAAGCGCGATCATCGAACCGCCGAGGGCGATCTGCTGGAGCATCTGCTGCGAGACGCCGATCCGGAAATAGGGAGAAGTGAAGAGTTCCGGATCCAGCAGCGTCAACTCGCCGCGTTTCTTCCGGCGGATCAACCACCAGGCAAGTGCCGCCATCGCGATGGCGCCGATGGCGATCAGCGCAGCCACTGACTCGCCACCCTCCTGCCAGACGAGAATGCCCAGGACGATACCGCCCATCCCCAGGA
>CAZSUN010000048.1:0-26805 GCA_964610045.1 uncultured Sphaerobacteraceae bacterium | reverse complement strand
CCGGCGCGGGCATGCATGCACAGCGGTGGTGCTACCATCCTGGCTACAGGATCCGTGATATCACCCGCGGATCACGGATCGTCAGTCTCGTGCCGAAAGGACCTCCAGTGCCCGCTGCCAATGTCGTTTCCCGCCTCGTGTTCGACTACCGGAATGCCACCGACACCGCCGTCGGCGCCGAGCACGGAGTATCACAGGCTGATCTTGACTCCGTCGCCGCCGTCGTTCAATCCGAGCACGAACGGATCGTCGCGGAGCACCAGTCCGGAGTGCAGCGATGGCAGAACCTGCCCGACGACACCGCACTTGCCGGCGAGATCACCACATTCGCCACCGAAGCGCGCGAAACGTTCGACGACGTCATCCTGATCGGCATCGGTGGTTCCTCCCTCGGCGCCATCGCCACCATCCAGGCGCTCACGCATCCGTTCCGCAACCTGTTGCCGAAGGAGCGGCGCAACGGCCCACGCTTCTTCGTGCTCGACAATCCGGATCCCGAGAAGGTGGCCGCCACGCTCGATACCGTTGACCTGAGCCGCACCCTCGTCAACGTCGTCTCCAAGTCCGGCCAGACCGCGGAGACAGCCGCCAACTTCCTGGTGGTGCGGGATGCGCTCGAACAAGCGGTCGGCGCGGACAAGGCGCGGAACCAGATCGTCGCGACCACCGATCCCGATACCGGGCTCCTGCGCCAGATGTCCGACCAGGAGGGGTACAGAACCTTCCCGGTGCCGCCAGGGGTGGACGGCCGCCAGACAATCCTCAGCGCGGTTGGCCTGATTCCGGCGGCACTCGCAGGTGTCGACATCCACGGAATGCTGGCGGGAGCGGCGGCGATGCGGGCCCGCGCCAGCTCGGGTGATGTCCGCCGCAATCCCGCCTACCTCCTCGCCGCCCTCTCGGTATTGGCTGACCAGAAGCACGGCAAATCGATGCTCGTCACCATGCCATACGCCGATGCCCTCTTTGGCCTTTCCGATTGGTTCCGCCAGCTCTGGGCCGAGAGCCTGGGCAAGAAGCTATCGGTCGACAACGAGGTGGTGTTCGCCGGACAGACCCCGATCAAGGCGCTCGGTGCGATCGACCAGCACTCCCAGATCCAGCTGTACACCGAGGGCCCGAACGACAAGCTGATCCAGCTCATCGCTGTCGATGCGTACCGCGATCGGGTCGCGATCCCGAACCCACCGGCGGACATGCCCGAACTCGGCTACTTCAAGGGTGGCGAATTGGGACAACTGCTCGATCGCGAGCGTCACGCAACGTCATGGGCGTTGACGTCGGCCGGTCGTCCCAACCTCACGATTTCGGTGCCAACCATTGATGCGGGCATTCTCGGCGAGTTCTTCTACCTGTTCCAGTTGCAGACCGTGATGGCGGGCGCGCTCTACCGGGTCAACCCATTCGGCCAGCCAGGCGTGGAAGCGGGCAAGAATGCGACCTACGCGCTGATGGGCCGGAGTGGGTACGAAGCCTTGCGCGACGAGCTGACCGCTCCCCTCGCGGACGCCAGCGCCCACACCTTGAAACCGTAGTCCTGGGCGGGTGGCGGCGGACGTTCGCCTTGGAGAGGTCGTTCGCCGCAACCGCAGGATTCAGGAAGCCACTCTTCCCTGCGGTGGGTAGAATGGACCGTGGCAGATTGCCTGCCTTCGGTGACCGTGCCTTGCGCCAGGATTCACGTTGTCCACCCCACTTTCGGTTACGCGGGTCACCCTCTTCGCATTGGCCGTCCTCGCTGTCGTCGCGCTCGCCTGGACCGTCATCCAGATCCGCTCGATCATTTTCCTGATGATCCTCGGCATTGTCTTCGCGGCTGCCATCGAACCGCTGGTCTACCGCCTCCGCCGGGCGGGCCTCCGCCGGGGACATGCCATCCTCCTGGTGTATGCCGCGCTCCTCCTGATCCTGGCAGGAACGCTCTACCTCGTCGTGCCGCAGCTGGTGCGAAACTTCGATGCCCTGGATGCCGCGATCCCGAACATGTTCGAGAATCTCCGGCAACAGGCGCTAAGCAGCGAGAACGCATTTATCAGGCGCACCGGCTACCAGACGCTCCTGAAGATCGAGACGACCTATCTTCGAGTTCGCAACTCCCCCGAGATCAACCAGGACCAGGCAGTTGGAGCCGCGACCTCGGTACTTGGCATCTTCTTCACCATCGTGTCATTGCTGATCGTCGCGTTCTACTGGATGACCGAGCGCGCAACCATTAAACGGGTCATGCTCGGCCTGGTTCCGCTCCGGCAACGTGCCCGCGCACACGAGATCTGGGATGAAATCGAATATCGCATCGGTGGCTGGACACGCGGTCAACTCCTCCTGATGTTCATCATCGGCTTCGCCTCGGGCGTCGCCTACTGGGCGATGGATCTCCCGTTCTGGCTCGCCCTGGGAATCTGGGCAGGCATCACCGAAGCGATTCCGTTCATCGGACCATTCATCGGCGGCGGCACTGCCGCCCTCGTCGCCCTCACCGACTCTCCCGAGAAAGCGCTCTGGGTCGTCATCTTCGCGGTCGCACTGCAACAACTGGAGGGAGCCTTCCTGGTGCCGCGTGTCATGAAGAACGCGGTTGGCATGAACCCGCTCACCGTGATCCTCGCCGTGCTCATCGGCAATGCCCTGGCAGGACCGATGGGCTCGCTCCTCGCCATTCCCATCGGCGCCGCGATCCAGGTTCTCGTGACCAGCCTGCTGCGAGGCCAGGATAGCCGCCTCGCCGCTGAACTCAGCACCATGGACATCGCGCCGCTTTCTCCGGCGCAGTTCAGTTCACCGTTCACCCCAATGCCGAGGAACGTCTCACCAGTCCGGCGCGGATCGGCGAATGCGGCAGCCCGAACAGAACCCGCGACGACGCCAGAACGGGACACCGCCACATGACCTCTGCGTTACGAAATCAGGCACCCGAGGTCAACGGGCAATCTCCCGCCCATGTGGTACTTCGAACCATCATCGCGCTGTTCGATGACACGATCGATGCAGAGCATGCCCTGACAACGCTGCGCAAGAGCGAGCAACCTTCGGAAGGCATTTCGGTCATCCTCCGGGAGCGCGTCCTCGACCCCGACCCGTCCGAGCAATACCAGACGGTGCTATCACGCGTCATCGCCGCTTCCGCGCTCGATGCTGTCGGAAGTTGGCTCGAGGGTCTGGCCTCGCTCATCCTGCCGGACAGGGCGAGCTACCTGGTGGCTGGCCCGATCGGCGCGGTGTTGGCCACGATCCGGGACGCCATGCCCTCTGACGAACCGGACGATGGGGCCCGGTACTCGATCGACGACTCCAGCCGGCAGTTGAGCCGTGCCCTCTCGGCATTTGGGTTTTCGATCGATGAGGCGCAGTATCTCGAAGCGCGGGTCGTCGCTGGTTCGCCGCTCATCGCCGTCACCTCCGATCGCGCATCAACCCTGCGCACCGCTCACGCCACCTTCGCCACGTTCGACGCAGTCCACGTCGGACTGGCGCGGACCGAGTCCGCCATCCACCAGACCGCGTCCCGCCTGCTTCAAACCGGACCGGACGGGGGCGGCTCGGTGGTCATCGCCGACGCCATCGCACCGCTTCGTCGCTTGGGGGCCGAAGGTACGTGGCGCCACCACACCATCGACCTCCGCGGCCGTGAGGTGCTGGACCGGGCCGGTCAACTTGCGGGAACCATCGAGGACGTCCTGTTCGAAGTGTCTCCGTCAACGGACGGCAGGATCGTTCCGGAGTCCGCGACAGACCGAAGGGGCGTCACGATCCGGTACCTCATTGTGTCGTTCGGTGGCGTCTTTGGCATTGGCAAGGCACGGGTGGCGGTGCCGGCCCTTCTCGCTGACACCAATGCCTGGATCGTCCCCATCAACGTGCACCGTGAGGACTTGCGAAGCGCGCCACGCTTCGACGGCGTCCGCCCCCTCAGCCGCCAGGACGAAGTCTCGATCTGCACCTGGTTTGACGTACCGCTGTACTGGTTGCCGACTGTACCGGCTACGGAATAGCTCAGGCGCGGGTGAAAGACAGTCGGCCCGACACCGGAATCCGGCTACCCGGGCGTCGCCACCACTTTTTCGGCCTGGCGGATCTCGGTGAGAATCCGCTGCCAGGCTGGTGCACCACGCTCGGCGAAGACAACCTTGCCCTCAAGGCCAACCACGACCACCGATCGCTGAATACCTGAATCGTCGTCCTTCCAGGCACCGTAGGACCGTGCGACGACATCGTCGACATCGACCAGAAGATCGAAGTTCAGGGCGTGTTCCTTCCGAAAGGCACGGTGACTCTCGGCATCACCATGGTTCACCCCCATCGGCTCGATTCCGGCTGACCGCAGGTGCCGGATATTGCGCCGCACCTGGATAAGCTGATCGGTGCACCCTGGCGTGAAATCCTTTGGGTAGAAGACCAGCATGGCCCGCATGTGACCGCGAAGATCCAACAGGTGGAGCGGCTCGCCCTCGTCATTCAGCAGGGTGAAATCCGGCGCTTCCGCGCCAACCTCGATCAAGACCACAACCCGCCTCCTATGGGACCGCCAGCATCCGTTCCAGGGCGATCCTGGCCTCGGCCCGGGTCAATGGATCGACCGTGATTTCGTTGACCACCCTGCCTTCAGCCAGGTGCTCCAAAGCCCACAGCATGTATGCCGGATGAATACGATACATGGTGGAACATGGGCAGATGATCGGATCGAGGCAGAATATGGTCTTGTCCGGCATCTGCGCCTGCAACCGGCGTACCAGGTTGATCTCGGTGCCAACCGCCCAGGTCGTACCGGCCGGCGCATTCCGGATCACGTTGATGATGTGCTCGGTCGAACCGTCGAAATCGGCCGCCTGGACGACCTCGACCCTGCATTCGGGATGCACGATCACGTTGACGCCGGGATATTCCAACCGCGCCTTCTCGATCTGTTCAACCGAAAACCGGGCGTGTACCGAACAGTAGCCCTTCCACAGGAACACCTGCGCGTTCAGTAGGGCTTCCTCAGTGTTGCCGCCGAGCGGTTGGAACGGGTCCCAAACAACCATTCGCTCCTGGGGAATGTCCTTCCGCACGGCAGTATTGCGGCCCAGATGCTCGTCCGGGAAAAAGAAGATGCGTTCGCCGCGGCTGAATGCCCAGTCGAACACCCTCGACGCATTGGACGACGTGCAGACTATCCCGCCGTTGCGGCCGCAAAATGCCTTCAGGGAAGCAGCGGAGTTCATGTAGGTGACCGGGATGATGCCGTCGATACCCAGTGCTTCCAGCGCGTTCCAGGCCAAACCGACATCCTCGGGCTTCGCCATGTCCGCCATCGAGCAACCGGCTTCGAGATTCGGCAGGATGACCCGTTGGTGGGGAGCACCCAGGATGTCGGCGCTTTCCGCCATGAAATGCACACCGCAAAAGAGCGTGAACTCGTTAGCCTGACCGGCAGCCTCCTGGGACAACTTGAAGGAATCGCCCTGGAAGTCAGCGAACTGGATCACTTCGTCTCGCTGGTAGTGATGTCCGAGAATGGTCAACCGATCCCCGAGCTCCCGCTTGAGATCCCGGATGCGTGCATCGCGAACCGCGGTCTCCATCTTGAAGTACGATCGGTCGATCCGCTCCTGCCGCAGTGGCTCTACCTGGTACCGCTCGAGCAGGTCGTAGGCGCCAACGCCCTCTTCCGGGACACAGTTCGCGGCCTCGAGCTGCGCGTTGGCATACCAGCGGCTCGACGACGGATGCAGTAGCACTGTTTGTCCGGCCGAGGCATTCCCGGTCGCCGGCCAAAGCGTCGTTCCCATGTGTTGTCCCTCGATCACCATCGTGATCCGGTCTCCTTGCGCAGAACGAGTCCACGCGCGGGCTGGTTGGGGGCGCAAAACTCGCGCTGTCCTGAGAATAGGGCGAGTAATTGTCAACATGACACTAAGTCACTCGTCAACGGCATCCTACGGGGGTCGCGAGTAATTGTCAACATGACACTAAGTCCGGATTCGAGTTGAATGGATTTCAGATCCTAGACGTCCGGAAGGATCGGCAAATGCCAGCTTTGGATGAGTGGTTGGGGAACACCGACAGCGACAGGTCGCGTGTGCTTGCACTGTACCCAGCGGAGACACACGATCCGCCACAACCACGATATCCAGCGACAAACTCCCCAAAAATCCGCAACGGGAACGAGTCTGAAGGTCAATCAGCATCGCTCTGCCGCGTGGCATCCAGCTCATCGTTTTGCATACTCAGCCGGTGTGGCATGGACTGGACACCAGACTGACACGAAAGGAAAGAGCAGATGACCGCCAGACTCAGGATTGGCGTGCAACTCCCCGAAGTGGAATACGTCGCGCGTTGGTCTGACTACAGGGAAATGGCGCACATCGCCGAGTCGATCGGGCTCGATTCCATCTGGCTCGGCGATCACCTGTTGTACCGGGAGCCCGGCGAGGAGCCAAAGGGTCCGTGGGAGTGTTTGTCGCTGCTCTCTGCCCTCGCCAGCGTCACCGAACACGTCGAGATAGGCCCGCTCGTCCTCGCCGCCGGATTCCGGAACCCGGCAATGACCGTCAAGATGGCGGAAACGATCGACGAAGTCAGCGGCGGGCGGCTCATTCTCGGTCTTGGCGCAGGCTGGAACGAGGCGGAGTTCCGCGCCTTCGGCGTCCCCTACGATTCCCGGGTAGCCAGGTTCGCCGAGTCGTTCACCATCATCCGCAGTCTCCTGCGCGACGGTGAAATGTCGTTCTCCGGCTCTTACTATCACCTGGAGGACTGCCTGCTCCTACCCCGTGGACCTCGGCCTGGCCACATTCCGTTGATGATCGGTTCGATCGGAGAGCGAATGCTTCGCCTGACGCTCCCCCACGTCGACGCCTGGAACATTTGGTTCACCGAGTTCGGAAATTCGCCCGATGGACTACGTCCACATCTCGACCGTTTGGATCGGCTCTGCGTCGAGTCGGGTCGGAACCCAGCGGACATCCTGAAAACTGCCGCCGTGCTGGTGTCGATGGGCGACTCCACCGGGCGCGCCCGGGTGCCGGACAGTGTCGAGCCGGTTCGTGGCACCGCTGTTGGCATCGCCACCCGGCTCCGCCAGTTTCACGCGCTCGGCATCGACCACCTGCAACTGGTGCTCGATCCCATCACGCCTGCCACGATCGCGGCCCTGGCGCCAGTCATCGAGCTGCTCCAGCGCGACGACCTGAGCAGCACCTCCCTGGACACTGATTGACGGTCAGCACTCGCTTCGTTCATCACGCCGACTTTCACTCATTCGCAGGAGTCACCGGCAATGTCCACATCACCCCTTGACATGAACGGACTGTACGTATACAGTGTCTGTACTAACCCGGGAGATCGGGAAGTGCGGAGAACCACTCAGACCAACACCGGCGACACGAGCTGCGGGGCGAATGTCACCACCGGCAAGGCGAGGGGTTCCGGAAATGAACGGTACGCGTTGCGGGGCGTCGTACCGGGAGCAGCCGGAACAGGAACAAGGCACTGATCATTCGGGTGGGAACGCGACGAGGCCCCTGTGAAAGCAGGGGCCTCGTCGCGTCCAGGCGCCTACTGGTCAGGCAGGGAGAAGTCCGGCACTCCAGCGTCTGGATCGAACGAGATCGTCACCACGCGGTTTACACTCTCCGGCCACTCACCAACAACGTTGGCGCCACGACTCTCCACCTGGCTGACTCCCCATCGCTCGGAAAACACCCACTCCCAATGAATCAGTGGCCAACCACCAATCATGGGATCGCGGATGGCCCGGATGACCATGTCGATTTGTTCCTGGGTGACATCATTGATGCCGAGCTCACGGGCGTAATGCATCACCACCTCCAGGCACGCCTTGGCAACAGGGCGTCAGTCTGCCACGGATTGCGTGGTTGAGCACGTTTGGACCTGTCCACCGTCTCGGCTATCGCCTGGTGTTGACGACAACAACGCGATTCGTCGCAGGCTTCCTCCCTCACGGATACGGAAAACCCCGGACTCCCGCCGTACGCAGGAAATCCGGGGTATCAACTGGTAGCGCATAGGGGATTCGAACCCCTGATCTCCGCCTTGAGAGGGCGGTGTCCTAGGCCGCTAGACGAATGCGCCGCACCGGGTGGAAACTCTAGCATGTCACCTGGCAGTTTTCCACTGACTACGGCGCGAGGCGGACGATATCCCATCCATCGCTGGTCAGGTCGTAGCGGAGCCGGTCGTGCAACCTGTTTGTCCTCCCTTGCCAGAACTCGAAACTTGTCGGTGAGATCAGGTAGCCACCCCAGTGGTCGGGCCTTGAGATCGCCATTCCCTGACTGGCGAAGCGGTCGAACCGGGCCTCCAGCCAGGCGCGATCGGGTACCGGTTCACTCTGTGGCGAAGCGACCGCACCAACCTGGCTCCCCTGGGGACGGCCGGCAAAATACGCATCCGATTCCTCGGCGCTGAGCCTGGATGCCGTCCCGGTAATGCGTACCTGCCGTTCCAGCGACTGCCAACTGAACAACAACGCAACCTGCGGATTGGCGGAGATATCGCGGCCTTTCCGGCTCTCGTAGTTCGTGTAGAACACCGGGCCTCGCTCGTCGAACCCTTTGAGCAATACCATGCGCACCGATGGCATGCCGTGCGAATCGACGGTTGCGAGCGCCATGGCATTGGCTTCCAGGATACCGAGATGGTCGATCGCCGCCTGCAACCACACTGGGAATTGCACGAACGGATCTGGATCGACGTCGCCCACGTCGAGTGTGTCGCGAGCGTAGTTCTTCCTCATGTGTGCCAGGGTTTCGCTCATGGACAGGCTCGTCGCTTCAATTCGATCGATCGCGTCGCGTGGTGACGGCCAGGCGGACGTCCCACGCTTCGGAAGCATATCCTAGAGCCAACACCGGCTGGTGCGCCTGGACTGAAGGGAACGTTGAAGATGAGAACACCAATCCGGAGTGCAGCAGCGCTCGCCATCGCCATCACGATCGGGACTGGCATCGTGTCCGGACCAACCCTGGCCCAGGATGACGGTTCGAGTGCAGTCTGTCCGCTTGCGCCACTCACTGTCCCGCTCTGGGATGGCACCCCGGCTGCCGTGATTGCCGCCACGCCCGTCTCCGCGGCCTCAGGCGATATCGATGAAGCAGAAATCGAGGCAGCCGTCGTCGACCTCGTAGCCTGCATGAACACCGGCGAACCACAGCTGATGTTCGCCATCTATACGAGCCGGTTTATCGCATCCCAGTACGCCGATCCGAGCGAAACCTACCTGCCGGAGTTCGAGCAGCGGCTGGCGGAAAACGCCCCGGAACCCGCCGACCAGTTCGAGTTGGCAGGCGTCAGCGAAATCTCTCCGCTGGACGATGGCCGGGTAAGTGTCAAGGTCGGCCTGGCGAATGGCGGCACAGTCTTCGAAGACACGCTGATCCTGGCCAACCAGGACGGAGTCTGGTTGATCGACGACATCGCGAGTCTCAACCCTCCCGCCTAGCGGCACTCCGTCACCTGTACGAGAATGGGCGAAACGGACACGGGCCGTTTCGCTTTCGAGCGAACGCACCGTTTCTTCGCCCTGGCAACGCAACGGTGCGTTGCCGCTGGCCTCAACGCCGGGAGACCACCATGGTGACGCTGCGGCAAGCGCCCCCGCGACTGGAAGACGAGGGCATCGGGCTCAGTCCCGAGGATATTGTTACCCTCCAGGAAATCGAGCGCCGGGTTCTCTGGCTCTCAACCCTGATCGTGCATCATGCCAACAATGTGCGCGAGAACCCGGACAAGCCGACCAAGGTCGGCGGTCACCAGGCAAGCTCCGCATCGGTAGCCACGATCATGACCGCCCTGTACTTCTCGTTCCTGCGGGCCGGCGACCGCACATCAATCAAGCCGCACGCTTCCCCGGTGTTTCACGCCTGCCAGTACCTCCTTGGCAACCTGGACCGGAAGTACCTGACCATGCTCCGGGAACTCGGAGGATTGCAGTCCTACCCGTCGCGAACCAAGGATCCCGACCATGTCGACTTTTCGACAGGCTCGGTCGGGCTCGGCGCGGTCGCACCGGTCTTTGCCGCGTTGGCCGGCCGGTACGCTTCGATCAAGTTCGGCGATGTCACGTCAAATCGCTTCATCTCGCTGATGGGGGATGCCGAACTCGACGAAGGCAATGTCTGGGAAACCGTCGCGGAAGAGGCGGTGCAGGGACTCGGCAACGTCATCTGGATCGTCGATCTCAACCGGCAGAGCCTGGACCGCGTCATACCGGGAATCAAGGCCGCCCGCCTGAAGCGGCTCTTCGCCGGCGCCGGCTGGCACGTCCTCGAAGCCAAGTACGGCACATCCCTCGAAGCTGCGATGGATGGCGACCACGGGGAATCGCTTCGTAGCCGCATTGACGACATGTCGAACGAGGAATACCAGGCGCTGATCCGCGTGCCGGATGGGGCAGAACTCCGCCGGCGCCTGGCCGACGTCGCGGATCGATCGCTCCGTGACGGAATCCTCGCGTCAGTTGCCGACGTACCGGATAACCAGATGCAAACGTTGATCGGCAACCTGGGCGGTCACGACCTGCCGAAACTCCTCCAGGTCTTCCATGAGGCCGATCGGTACGAGGATGCGCCAGTTGTCATCTTCGCCTATACGGTCAAGGGCTGGGGACTCCCCTTCGCGGGGGATCCGCTCAACCACTCCCAACTCCTGACCTCCGAACAGATGGAATCCCTGCGACGGGAGTTCGGGATCGAGGAACTCGGCCAGTGGGACCGCCTGCCCGAGGACTCTGCCGCCGGGAGATGGTGCCTTGACGCTGCCAACCGCCAGGCCGAGTCTCGCCCTGCCACCGCGCTCGATGTGGATCTTGTACCGGCGAACATCGCCGTGAGGCACCCGTCCCAAACCTCAACCCAGGAAGCCTTCGGGCGAACGCTGATCCGCCTCGGGGAGATTCCGGGAATCGGCGAACGCGTGATCACCATGTCACCCGATGTGGCTACCTCGACACACCTCGCTGGCTGGATCAACAAGTCGGGAGTCTTCTCGATCGAAGAAGCACACGACTACGAGGCCGAGTCCCGCCGGATGCTGCGCTGGCAACCATCACCCGGAGGCCAGCACATCGAACTTGGCATCTCGGAAATGAACCTGTTCATGGCGCTCGGGCAGTTCGGGCTCACCGGAGAACTCTCCGGCCAGCCGCTGATCCCGATTGGCACGGTCTACGACCCGTTCGTGTGTCGCGGGCTGGATGCACTGATCTACAGCCTGTACGTCCAGTCGCGCATGATTTTTGCCGGAACTCCGGCCGGGGTCTCGCTCAGTCCGGAAGGTGGAGCGCACCAGAGCACAGTCACGCCTTCACTCGGCATCGAGCTTCCGAATCTTCGATTTTACGAACCGGCGTTTGGACGAGAGGTGGACTGGGTCCTGCTCGAAGCCGTGCGCCAGTGTTGCGATGCCGAAAACGGTCTTTCAACCTACCTTCGGCTGTCGACGAAGCCGATCGATCAGTCGATGATGCAGGAGCCGCTTGCGAGATTGGGCGATGATGAACTTCACCGCCAGGTGCTGGCCGGGGGATACCGCCTGATCGACCGGACGATCGATACACCGGACCTGCCGGCTTCCGATATCGTCCACATCGCCACCGGCGGCATTATGGTACCGGAGGCCGTGGAGGCCGCCAGGCGGCTCCAGGATGAGGGCGTTGCGGTCAATGTGATCAACGTCACCAGTGCCCAGGCGCTTTACGCCGCCATCCGGTCAGCGCGATCGATCCAGTTGGACGACGCCCGGACCAACCGGGGACTCGGCCACCTCGAAACGCTGATTCCAGCGAATGAGCGCCACGCGCCGATCGTCACCGTCCAGGACGGCGCCTCCCATTCGCTGACCTTCCTCGGTTCGGCGTGGGGTGTACCCGTCGTCCCCCTCGGCGTGGACGAGTTCGGGCAATCAGGCGCTCGTCAGGACCTCTATCACAAGGTCGGCATTGATGCCGACCAGATCTTCGCGGCCGGTCTGCTGGCGCTCGATCTTGCCGGCGATTGATACCGGGTCCGGATGATCACCAACGGATCGCCGCCATGGGGCGGACCACCCAGGGTCCGCCCCATGGCGGCGTGACCCGCTTCGCTGCCTTCGGCTTCGCCTCAGGACAGGCCCGGGTCGCCCCGACGAGGAAACATGGGGAATCACCCGGAGACGGTATGGCTCGTTCACCGCGCTGGCCCGAACGTTGCCCGCAGCGGTTAGTGTGGCACCGCAGCAACGGCGAAATGGTCCGTTCCCGCGTCATCATCGATGTTGAGCATGGTTCGCTGTGTACCAGTGTCATTCGACGCGTATGTGCCCTTGTAGGCGCTCTTCAACGTCTGCCGGACGAACAGCAGGAACTCGTCGTCACCCCGCGAGCCGGAAAGCCAGAGGTGCATTCCCCGCGCCTTCGGCACCCCGATCAGGCGCGCGCCGCCCGGCGCTCGCCGCACCGCAGCGAACTCCGTCCATCGCCGGAAGCTTGACTTCCCGAGTCGAATCCCCTGATCGGTGATCGTGTAGCTCACGGGGATCGAGACAAGGAGGATTGCCGATAGCGTCGCCACAACGGCGAGCCACCACGAGTCCTTGTTGTACACGGCCAGGACCACGGCGATGCCAACCGAAGTACATGCGGCGGTGGCGTGCATGCGAAGACGCGCCAACAAGGGAACCCGCGTCACGAGAAGGGTTGTACCCATCAGGCGATTGAGACCGGGTCGGAAAGTGGGGACCCAGCTGGAAGCCACCACGAGCAGGAGGAAGATGGGAATGAACATGCTGGGGTCCGGTTGGCGTGTGCGGCTCGCCGCTGAGGACGTGGCGCACTCATTCGAGGTGATATGCGGACAAGGACCATTGGTGTCCTTGCCTGCCCCTATCCTACTACGCTGGGGGTACGGTGTTGGTTGCATTCTTGTTGTCGGTAAGATTTCGGGATGAAAAATGCCGGCGCATGCACAACAGGCTGGCTGGCCAGGTGTGCATGCGCCCGCTTGAGCCGCTGTGTCCAGTCGCAGGAACGGCACTCAGTGCTCGTGGTCGGATTCCTCGTCCAGTGGCTCTTCGTCGTCCTCGACGGCATCTTCCAGCACATAGTCACCGCCGGCGATGACATGCAGGTCGCTCAACGCGTCGAACACCCCAAACGTCAAGTCATCGAACGCGACATCACCTCGCACGTAGGCGACGAAGGCATCGGTGATCTCCTCACCAATCTCTCGCGCCAATTGCTCCTGCTCTTCAGCCCGGCTCGACTCAGCCACAGATACCCCCCTGTTCATCATTCCTGGAGACGTTCCCGGCTGATCGGATCCTGACGGTCAGGCGCCAGCCTTGTCCTC
Source organism: uncultured Sphaerobacteraceae bacterium (assembly GCA_964610045.1). GTDB lineage: Bacteria > Chloroflexota > Chloroflexia > Thermomicrobiales > UBA6265 > JACCYX01. Next base: position 13,483 of record CAZSUN010000048.1, on the reverse strand, counting down.
GCGGAATCCTAGCAAGCCGGGGCCACCCTAACCACAATCCGTACCGGTACCGAAACGATTGCCGGCACAGGCTCGTTCACACGCGTGGATGTTGCTGGCACTGTGCGGTGCCATGGCAGGCATCGTATCCTCTGTGCGGACTCGTGGGCCGCAAGCGTCCTGGGCAAGCTTCATCAATGTACGCGCCACTGGACCAATTGCAGGGCTGACACCGGGCCGGGAGACACCTTCTTGATGCAGGCCAATATACCCGCGGCACAATCGGTAACGGACTCTCCGACCTCCAGGAGCGGTTCCAGGCTCGATCAGGTTGCGACTGCCGCCCGGCGTGGCATCACGGTCGAGACACTCCTCTGGATCCTGTTGATCGCCGCGGCGATCGTTACCCGATTCTGGAACCTGGAATACCGCACCCTCCACCACGACGAGTCCATCCACACCTACTATTCCTGGTTCTTCGCAACCGGCGCGATTCCGTTCGTGCACAACCCCTTGATGCATGGACCGTTTCTCTTTCACGCCAACGCGCTGGTGTACCTGCTCTTCGGCGACACGGATGCGACTTCCCGCTTCCTGCCAGCCTTGACCGGTGTGCTGCTGGTGGGAGGACCGTGGCTCCTCCGCGGCCAACGACATCTCGGCCGGTGGGGCGCCCTTGCCGCAGGCTTCATGTTGCTGATCTCTCCGTCATTCCTTTACTACACCCGCTACATCCGGCACGATCCGTATACCTGCATCGGCGCCCTTGCCCTCTGCATCGCAATCTTTCGATACCTCGAGAACCCGCAACGCCGATGGATGCTGCTGGCTTTCTTCTCCGTGGCATTCATGCTGACCAACCACGAAATCGTGTTCGCAATCGTCCTTGCATTCGTGATCGTCCTGTTCGGGGCACTCCTGATCGGCGCGCTCAGGCCACTCGTTCCAGTCGTGCTGGCCACCTTTGGCGCAGGGTTCCTGCTCCTTGTGGCGCGCCGCATCGGCAACTGGGAACCACTTCCCGCCATCCCGTGGGAAAATCCAACGGTTGCCCAACGCAACGCCTTCTATCAGGATCTCCTCACCAACCCGTTCATCATCGGCCTGCTTGCCATCGGCGTCCTGTTCGTCGCCGGTTGTGTCTGGGCCATCAGGACGGCTTTCCCGAATGCGAGCGACGAGGGTGGCTACATCGAAGCCATCTTTGGTGACAGCCGCGATGGATCGCTCGAGCGAGGCGTGGCGAACGCGCTGCGGGATCCCGTCGGACTCCTGAGCGGCACCTTGATGGCGATATTCATCTTTGTCGCCCTGTTCACGACGATGTTCACCAATCTCCACGGCATCGAAACCGCCACCTTCGGCACCGATGGCACGTTGCTGTACTGGCTGGGCCAGCACGATGTGCGGCGCGGAAACCAACCGTGGTTCTATTTCATCACCGAATCGTTCCAGTACGAGTGGCTGGCGATTTTCCTCGGCACTGGCGGCCTGCTGATGGTGCTTTGGTGGATGCTCAAGTCTGCCAGGCAGGGAACCGCCGTGCCTCGGCTGCTGTTCGGCACTTTTCTGCTGGTGTGGTTTGGTTTCCTCTTCGCCGTCCTCTCGTGGGCCGGGGAGAAGATGCCGTGGCTGATCCTTCACTTCCTGCTGCCTGGCGTCCTCATCGGCGGGCTGATGGTTGACGAGATCGTGCTCGGCGCCATCGCCTGGTACGGTCGCCACAGCCGGAAGCTCATCGGATATTCCGAACGGAAGTTCAGCGCCGGCCTCCTGATTGCCCTCGTCGTCCTTGCCGCGGGATGGTTCTTCGAAGCCGCGCGCCTGTCGTACGGCACCTACTCGCCGGACGGCACGACGCGCTCGGTGGCCGCATGGGCGCAGGAGGAGTGGTGGCTCCTTCTGCTCTTTCCGGTCCTGGGTTTGCTGCTGGTTGTCGCCGGCATGCTGATCGGTGGCGCGCGGCGCGCAGCCTACGTCAGCGTCACCGCGTTTGCGATCGTGCTCACCGTGTACCAGGTCCACGTCGGCTTCCGGCTCGCCTACCTTCAAGGCGACATCGCCATCGACACGTTGATCTACAACACGACCACGCCAGACGTGAAGCAAATGGACGAGGATCTGACCGAATTGTCCCTATTGCTTTACGGTGACAACTCACTCGTCATCGGGTACGACGGCTGCGTCGCCTGGCCCCTGACCTGGTATTTCCGTGACAATCCAGGCGCGTCACGAATGCCAACAGCGGACTTCAGCAACCCGGCAACGCTGCCACCCGTGATGATCGGCAAGAACGAGGCGGGACGTGGGTGTTCGATGCCGGACGAGATACCCGGCTACACCACCCAAGGGTACGTACTGCGGTGGCACGAGCCCGAAAGCACGATATACCGTCGCTTCGCGATCGCTCCCGAGTTGGAACCCTACCTCTCGGCCTGGGTATCCGAAGCGAACCCAGCTGGCATCGGCGCCATCGCCGAGTCTATCTGGAGCAGCATGATGACCCAGTCGACCGTCGACGGTGAGCAACGGCTGTTCCGGCTGCTCTTCTACCGGGAAATGCCCGCCGGCATCAATCCGTACCGCTACAACCTCTACATCCGCGACGATCTTCTGCCGCTGTACAACGAAATCCGGTACGGCGAATGACCAATCCTGAGCACACCATCCGGGAGGGACAGGACGTGACCGGACTCGATACGGCCACAACGGATCACGATGCCACCAGCGAGATCGCAGTGCAGGCCAACCCTCTCGACCGGCGCATGGATTTTGGCCGGTTCGGGTGGCTCGGCCTGGCAACCTTGCTGGCGATCGGCATCGGCGCCGCTCTCCGGTTCATCAAGCTGGATGCCTACGCTTTGACGGCCAGGGAAGGCGCCTGGGCACACCACGGCTGGACGCTGTTCACAGGCCGCCCACTGCCCACTGGCGAAGAGTTGCCGATCGTTTCGCCGCTGTTCCTGCTCATGCAAGGCACCACGTTTTTCCTCTTCGGCGTCACCGACGCGATCGCCAGATCGCTCGCCGCCGTCGTTGGCGTAGGGCTCATCCTGCTCGTCCTGACCCTACGGCCGGTTGTTGGCCGGTGGGCGACCTTCGGCATGGTCCTGCTGGCGGCGGTGTCGCCAACGCTCGTCTATGCCTCACGGACCGTGGATCCTGCCATCCTCGTTGCTTTCTGCACCTTCCTCGCCGTTATCTGCGTGATTCAGGCGGGCCGTTCGCAAGCAGGCGGAGTCCAGGCATGGGCCGGATTGTTCGGGGCGGCAATCGCCGGCGCCATCGCAGCCGGCCCGGAGGGCATTACCTCGATCATCGCCGTCTCGGTAGCAGTTGTGGTCGCAGGAGCCTCCGACTCGCACCAGGGTGACGACCGGCATCCGGGCCCTGTTTCCGCCGGTCTTCGCTCGCTCGGCGGCACTCCTGCATCGTTGATCGCAGCGGCATCCGCCTTTATCGTCGTTTCGCTCCTGGCGTTTACCAGGCTCCTCACGGATGCATCAGCCCTGGAAGGTTTCTTCACCACCTTCAGCGACTGGGGCCGCATGATGGCGAGCCAGCAGTCCACGACACCCACCCAGCTCTTCTTCTACGCCGCCGTGCTGTACGAGATCGTTGCGATCGTGTTCGCCATCGTCGCCTTGATGAGCAGCCCGTTTGGCCGGGAATCCGAAACGCTCACTCCCATCCTGTTCGGTACCTGGTTCGCCGCGTCGCTCATCCTCCACAGCCTGGCCTCCGGGCGTCAACCGGACCAGACCATCCTTGTGACGCTGCCGCTTGTGCTCCTTGGCGGCATGGGCCTGGGTCGTGCGCTCGAACGCCTGCCATGGGCAACGATGTTCACGACGCGTGATGGCCTGCTGCCGCTGGCCATCGGCGGTGTCGTCATTGGCCTGGCGGGAACAATCACGTTGATCGCCCGGAGCAACGACCCACAGCCAGCTGGCACCGTCCCCATCTTCGGTATCCTTGGCGTCCTCCTGCTGGTGGTGGTCCCGTTCGCGCTCCTTGCCTATCGCGAGTCGGTCGTGGCCCGCGTCCCCCGCTATGCGGGTTGGAGCGCACTGCTCGTGGTCGCGGTGCTGCTCGGCTTCTACACGGTTCGCAGTACGACTCAACTTGCCTGGATACGCGCCGATTCCGGGGTGGAACTGGTTGCCCAGCGTGTTCCCACTGAAGGCACCCGTACTTTCGTCAACCAGACACTGCGCCTGTCGCGAGACCTCTCACTGAACGAGGTCTCGGCCCAGGACAACACCGGCAGCTATGGCATCTCGATTGCAGTCGACCCGTCCATCGAGTGGCCGTTCGCGTGGTACTTTCGCGACTTCCAGGATCTCCGGATTACGTCACCGGCCGGCTGGAACAACGCCGACATGGTGATCGCGCCGACGTCCGAAGGCATGGAAGACGCCGGCTATGTGGTGCAATCGCGCTTGTGGATGAACAGGGTACCCACCGGGTTCGAGGATCTCACCCTTGGCACCATCGCCTCCTACGTCTTCTCACCCAGCCAGTGGTACGACGGCTTCCGCTTCCTGTTCTACCGCGACATGCCGAATCCGCCCGTACCCGAACAGATGAGTGTGGGGTACACCTTCCGTCTCGCGAACCAGATGAACCCCTCTTCCGGCCCGTTCGATCTCGATACCGGCCAGTCACTCGGTCCAGGCGCCGCCCTCGGGCAATTGAACGGCCCAACCGGCATCGCCCTCTCGCCGGATGGATCGATCATCTACATCGTAGACTCTGGGAATCGCCGGATTCAGCGGTTCGCTGCCGACGGCAGCTTCATCGGCGCCTGGAGCGCTGAAACCGATCCCCGGCTATCGCTTGGACTCTTCGAACAGGCACAGCAGGGCGCCAGCGATATCACAGTCGGATCCGACGGGCTCATCTATGTAGCGGATACCTGGAACCACCGCGTCATGGTGCTCGACGCGAACGGTCAACTCGTACGGGAGATCGGACGTTCGGGAGAGGTGACCGATACCGGCGACTCGCCCGATCCAACGATCGATCCCGGCCTCTTCTACGGCCCGCGGGGGATCGCCATCGCCAACGGTGAGATTTATGTCACCGACACTGGCAACGAGCGTGTCCAGGTGTTTGGACCGGACGGCACGTTCCTGCGCGCGTTCGGCGGTCACGGAACCGAACCCGGCAAGCTGATCGAACCGGTCGGCATCACTATTGGGGCTGACGGAAACGTCTATGTCGCGGACACCGGCAACGGCAGGATCAGCGTGTTCACGCCTGCCGGAGACCCAGTCACCCAGATTGCAGTGCCCGGCTGGGAAGGCCTGGTGGGTCAACAGTCCTACCTCAAGACCGGCCCCGACGGTGTCGTCTACATATCCTCCCCGGGCACCGGCGAGATTCTGGCCTGGAACGGCTCGTCCCTGGTGACAATGTCAGGCAAGGTCGCCGCGCCGGTGGGGATGGCCATCCTGCCCGCGGGAGACATGATGGTCACGGACACCGCTGATACGACGGTCATTACCATACCCATCGAGCTACCAGCCGGTTTCGCGGCGGGCGGCAGTGCATCGCCGATCGCCGCACCCGATCCGACGATTCCTTCCACGCCGGACGCCGTCGGCTGAGCAGTACCAACTCCCGGTGATTCCCGATGGCGGCGGATCGCGTGTCTCCGTCCAGTTCTGGAACGGCACGCAATCCGCCATCAGCAAACCAGGGACTGATCGTCTGTCTCGGTACTACACCGTGGCCAGCGAAATACCAAGGAGCTTGGCCACCTTCCTGATATCGCTCATGTGGTGACCCAGTCCCATCGCGACGTGATGGGTCGGCCCTAATGCACACCAGGCATCGAGGAACTCCCTGACTGGCAGCCCGAACCGGGTTCGGTTGATGGAGTTCCCGATTGGCGGCACCGGTCCTTCGAGGTTTTCCCCTTCCGCCGCCAGAAGTGCCAGATGGCCGTCGGCCCCAACCGTCAAGCCAAGCAGCGTGACCGGACCGAGTTGCGCACGCATTTCGACCGAAAGTCCGCCGCCCGCCTTTCCGTGAAAGACATCGAGTTCCCGAATCGCGACCTTCCCTGCGCTGATTCCCGGGTGAGCAGGACCATCATGCCCGCAGAGCAGGAAGTCCTCGGCGAGATCCATGGCGAGGAATTCGCAGAACGAACCTCCATGCCCCAACTCGTGCATGACCTTCATCGCGATCGCGGTCTTGAGATCACCCTCTCCAGCAGCTGGAATGCCGTCAGCGGTCAGCAATGTATTGCCCAGGATCATGTTGGCGGAAAGCTGCTCGATCTCACTCCCCAGTCCACCACGGTAGTAGTAGGCGAGCCCATCGAGATCGAAATCGTCCACCAGGCGGGCGAGCCCGAGCGCGACCCGGGCTCCGTGGTTCCAGCCTTCGATGGTAATTGCACCCATCTCCTCGAACGTCGCCTGCGCCCTGGCAACCATGGCCGCCACGTCGGCGTCCGTCGCCGTGGCAGTCCGGGCCTGGAGATCGTTCATCTCCAGGACTTCGACATGCGCACCAAGCTGGCTGTGGACAACTCCAACGTCCGTGGACATGTCGATCATGCCCGGGTAGGTGTGACCAAGCAGACCGAACCGGCCGCGCCGGACCGCACGCACGGCGCCAGCGGCACGGCACCACGAGCGGATCTCCTGCCACGCCTCCGGATCGTCGCGAACAGTGCCGGTGACCAGTCCCCACCGTATACCAGAGCGCTCGAAAACCCCCGCCAGCTCAGGCACCGAGCAGACGCTCGTATACGCGATCACCTCCTCGGTTCCGGCAGTGAGATATTGGAGCGCCGGACCCGGCTGGAGGTTCAGGATGACGACCGGTACCCTGGACCGCTGGACCACCGGCAACGCCTGGGTGCTGGTGGCATACGCCCCCGTGAAGCAAAACACCAGGTCGAGGTCTTCCCGCGCGAAACGATCGCCGGTGACCGCTCCTGCCTGTGCCGTGTCGACGATGCCGCCATCCAGCACGGTGGCGACGGTTCCCAACTCCCGGACGATGTGGGCAAGGTCGCGCTGGATTCCAGCAAGGATGCCAGGAAACTGCGGCCAATAGGCGGCCAACCCAACCGCGAAGACCCCAACCCGCGCTCTGGACGCGCCACCCGACTCCGCCATCCGCACTCCCTCCACTCACCGCCAGCCATCAGGACACAGAAACCTATACGATCGATTGCAGGCGGTCACGAGTGTATCCGCGTGCCATCACCACGGGAAGACCACGACGATCTGCTACGCTCACCTTCAGCGTGAGCCGTATCGCTCGCTAAGGGAGACCCATGTCCAACCGCCAATCAATCCAGTCGCACCTGACCCCCGATGAAGCCTTGGCCGAATTGATCGCAGGCAACCAGCGCTATCTGGACGCCTCAATTCCCCCGCTCGACTATTCTGCTGCCCGGGCCGCTGCCGTAGAAGAACACTCGCCGACCGCCGCCATTCTCGGCTGTGGAGATGCCCGGATCGCGGCGGAACTCATCTTTTCCTGCGGACCAGGCGACCTGTTCATGGTCCGTCTCGCGGGCAACTTCCTCAGCGACTACGGTCTCGCCAGCATGGAATTCTGCGTCGAATTCCTCGATGTCCCATTGCTTATGGTATTGGGGCATAGCGGGTGCGGCGCGGTGACGAGCGCAATCCGGGTCGTGCAGAACGAGGAGGATCTGCCAGGCCGGTTGTTCGTGCTGATGGACGCGCTGGAGCCTTCCGTGCTGCACGCCATGGCATCGAACCCGGAGGATCTGCTCGCTGCCGCCATCGAGGAGAACGTCCGTCGCCAGGTGCGTCGCCTGCGCACGATCTCGCCCGTCATCACCTCGGCAATCGAAGTGGGCCGGGTTAAGGTCGTCGGTGCGATTTACGACATGGCGACCGGCGAGGTGCGCATCCTGGAATGATCCGGACGATGGCACCGCGACCTTCCCTGCCGTCACCGGACCGCCAGTTCTCCATACCTAATCCAGGCAAACTCCATCCCTGGCGACGAACTTCCCTGCTTTCATCACGAGCGATCGGACTGGCCGGCTGAAAACGGCTTCCACATGGGTCTCCCCGTCCATCAGGACGAGGTCAGCCGCGTAGCCCACCTTGAGGCCGTAGCCGTCAACACCCATCACGTCCGCGCCTCCGGAGGTAGCGATCTCAATAACATCCTCAATGTCGTCATCACGGCGCAGGTTGTTCCGGTAACAGACGATGAAAATCCGCTCCAGCATATCTGGCGTATTGAGCGGGCCCCACGAGTCGCGGATTCCATCATTTCCGGTGCAGAGGCGGACCCCCATCGCCTTGAGCCTGCGGATATCCGGTATCGCCCGGTGCCCGCCGGGCCCGTGCGTCATGATCGCGATATCGTTCTCGAGGATCTGGTCAACGAGCGATCCCAGCCGGACATCGTCCACTTGCCCGAGCGCGAATGCGTGACTCACCGTCACCCGCCCGGCATATCCGAGGACACGCGTCCGCTCCGCGATCAATTCGATCGCGAACGCCCCCAGCTCTCCAGGTTCATGCAGGTGGATGTCCACATCCACGTTGTGCTTCTGGGCGAGCGCGAACACGGTGTCGAGATGCCGCACCGGATCGCGATCGATCGTCGACGGGTCCAGGCCACCCATGACATCGGCGCCATTCGCCAATGCCTCATCCAGCAGCTCCACGGTGCCGGGTCGAACCAGCATGCCGCTCTGCGGAAAGGCCACGATCTGGATCGAGACGGCATCGCGGAGTTCGTCCCGTGTCCGCGCCACACCCTCGAATCCGCTCACTCCGATCTCGGTATCGATGTCGACGTGCGTACGAATGTGCGTCGTGCCGGTTGCGATGGCGGCGCGCGCGTGGCGCATCGACTGCACGTATGCGTCGATGTACTCCTCGCGACGCACCCGCCGTTCGTTCTCGATCATGTCCAGCAGCCTAGGCCCAACATCGTTGCGGTGCCACCCAAGACCCATCAGGGTCTTGTCCATGTGGGTGTGTGCGTCGACGAACCCTGGGAAGACGAGCCTGCTGTCACCCTCGATCACGTCGTCGCCCGCATCGAACCGCACGGTGTTTGCTGGCGTGATCGCAGCGTACTTCCCATCCTCGATACGAAGATCGACCGCGCCACACCCAACAGGTCTCACATTGCGGATCACGGTTGCCATGTCGTTTCCCCAGCTGGTGTCAGCTCTCGATTACCAGATAGGTGGTCGATGCCCATCCGTCGTGCCCAGAACAGCGAATGGGCAACCAGCCAGACTGCGCGGTACCTCGAGCATCGACCCGGGTACCGGGCGGTAGGAGCGTGATGGTTGCATATGAACTTCCCGGTCCGCTCCGGCACCGGAGATTGTCTCCACCGGTTCCCGTCACCCGCGCGTACGTTCCGGATGCCGGAGGCGAACCGCTCACCACCAGATAGGACGATGACACGAACCCGTTCTGGTTCGCGCAGACCACTGGCGTCCAGCCGTTGCTGCTCGATCCTCGCACGGACACGACCGTTCCTGGCGGAAGACTCGCGATCACCGCCCCGGAGGTGCTCGCCTGGCTCCTGCATCGCAGGTTCGCTCCGCCTGTATTGTTCACGGTACCGGTCATCGTGGTTGGCGTAGTCGGTTCCGGCGACGGGATCGGGGTGGGTGAACCCACGGTCTCCAATCGCAGGTACGGCACGAACACCCATCCCGACTGCCCGCTGCAGGTCACTGGTACCCACTGATTGGCGGTAGCCCCACGAACGGGAACTCGCGCTCCTTCGGCCAGCACCACGATCACAGTCGCCGATGTGGATGGCGCTGTGCGGCACCGGACTCCAGCGCCGCCGGTGTTCACCACCACGGCGGCATTGGCGGCGGAGGGCAGGGATGTCGAGCAGGGAATAACCATCTCCGGGACGGTCACCAGTTCGTATCCGCGCATTCGCAGGTCATCGATGATGCGCGGCAAGGCACGCGCCGTCGACTGTGGAGTCGACGGACCGTCAAGGTGAAACTCCACGATCGCGCCAGGGTAAATCGCGTTCATCACCCGGCTGTAGACGTAGTTCTCCGTGATCCCGGTACCGTAGTCCGCAGCCGCAACATTCCAGCCGACGGGAAGGAATCCCTGGTCGGAAATCGCGGTCCGCACGCGGTTGTTGGTATCCGCCGCGTATGGGGTGTGATAGGGATCGATCGGGCGACCGATGACCGCCTCGATGGCAGCCACGGAGTTGGAAAGGTCCGCCCGGATCTGTGCGTCGGTCTGCTGGGTGAGCATGACCGCCTGGTCGCCATGCGTGCCGATCACGAAACCGGCTGCGTCGAGGGCACGCAGGTAACTGGGATGTGCCGTCGCCCACCACCCCATCGGAAACATCGTCGCATCAGCCTGCTTCTGCACCAGGGTATCCAGCACAGCCTGGGACGGCGTGTTGCCAATGCCGATGTTGAAGGTGAGCGCAACACGACGGCACGAGACGTCCCCCTCAACGAACCAGGGCGCGACACCACCATTGTTGACGTACGGGGAAAAGGCGTAGCCGTCCTGACCGTTCCATCGCACCGGATAGAAGCCGTTGATGATGCTTCCGGTCACATCCAGCGAGGCGCCGAGCGACGCCGTGCCGATCACCGCGCAATCGAGCGCCGCGCAGGAACGGATGTTCAAGCCAGTCGCTCCTGCGACTCGGCCCTGGGCCGCTGAAGCAGGAGTAATCGTGGCGAGTCCGCTGATGATGGCCCCCATCATTGCCAGAACAACGACGATATGCAACTGCCTCGTGATCGAAACGCCCCTCACTGCACTCCCCTGATCCCAGAGCCGGCACCCTGTACGTATCGTCGCATCACGGTTGTGGAGACATGATGCACGATATCCGGCGCCGGTGACACGCCAGCCAACAATGCAAACTGGCCGGATCATCCGTGGGGATGACCCGGCCAGCACATGTCTTTGCCCCTTCCTGCTTGTCAGGCAGCGCCAGGAGAGGGTCCAATCAACGGCAGGCCCTGCACAATCTGCCTGGCCGCGGCCACTTCGTCGGCAAGGATCGTGTGCCCCACGCCCGGATATCGCCGGAAGTCGACATCGGCCCCGGCCGCGGCCAGGAGGGTGGCGCTACGGCTGGCGATCGCCAGGTCGATGTGATCGTCGCGATCGCCACAGCCGATGAACACCCGGCTACCGACGAGGTCGGGCAGTGCGGCGCGAGGTTCTCCCGGATCGCCGATGAGTCCTCCGGCAATCGCGGCCACCCCAGCGACCATTCGCGTACCCCGGGCTACGTATTCGAGACCGAGGCACGCTCCCTGGGAAAAACCGACGATCAGGATTTGCCGTGAATGGAGCCCCAGGTTAACCGCCTGGTCCACCAGTTCGTCGATACGCCGCAATGCCGATCCGAGATACGGCTCGTTGCGTTCCACAGGCTCAAGGAACCGGTACGGGTACCAGGAGTTGTGAATCGCCTGCGGCGCCAGAAACGCGATCCGTTGCTCACTCTCCGAATTGGGCAGCAGGTCACCGGCCAACCGGATGATGTTCACTGCGGGGCTTCCCCGCCCATGGAGCAGGATCACAACCCCATTTGCATCATCGAGGGCAACGCCGGCCTCCAGTACCGGCTGGAATGCGTGCGGGTGCGTGTCCAGGATCGAGGTCAACTCGCCACCTCCTCCACGTCGAGCCCATACTCACGGGTTGTGATTTCGGGACGCGTATCGAGTGGGGTGATGGCAGTTTCGATCGAGGTCCGTCGTGGTTCCAGGAACGGTGGCAGCGCCAACTTTTCGCCTAGGTGTGCCAAAGGCTCATCGTCGGCGAATCCGGGTCCATCGCTGGAAATTTCGTACAGGACGCCGCCCGGCTCACGGAAGTACATGGCCTTGAAGTAGAACCGGTCGATCACTGGGGTCACGTGAATCCCGGCGGCTCGCAGGTACGCGTTCCACTCGTCGTGTGCCTCGAAGGTTGGCACCCGGAACGCGACGTGATGAACCCCGCCACGCCCCTGTCGCGCTACCGAATCGTTCGGTCGGATCTGGACGATCAGGTACGATCCGGGGCCGCCCGGACCGGTTTCGAGCACGATGTCCCGGTTCCCGGGTATGGCAGGATCGGCGAACTCTTCCTTCACGCGGAACCCGAGGAGGTCTCTCAGGACGATCAAGGTGGCATCCGGGCGCATGGACGAGATGGTCACGGCTCCAAGCCCACGGATTCCGTATTCCACCGGTACGGTCGCCAGGTCCCAGGGTGTGCCGCCAGGAATGGCCGGATCGTCGCCCTCGTCGACCAACGCCAGCCGCTGACCCTCCGGATCCCGGAACGGGAGCGCCTTGAATCCTGCCCGCGTGGTGAACTCGCCGTGTTCGATCCCGAGTCGTGCGAACCGCGCCTTCCACCAATCGAGGGCTGCGCTTCCCGGCACGCGCAGGGCGATCTCGTTAATCTCGCCGCGACCCCCGATGTTGGGCGCGGAATGAGGAATCTCGAAAAACGTGACATCCGTTCCGGCGGAACCAAGTCCATCGGCATAGAACAGGTGATAAACATCAACCGCATCCTGGTTGACGGTCTTCTTGACCAGGCGCAGTCCAAGCGCGCGCGTATAGAAGTCCCGATTGAGACGTGCGCTGGCAGTGATGGAACTGACGTGATGCAGGCCGGTCAGGTGCAGGTGTTCGGGTCGGGTCATGGACGTGTGCCTTTCGTTTGGAAGTGATTGCCTGAATGGTGCCCGGCTGCTGGCTAGGACGGCCCGAGTGACCGGTCGAGCTTTCCGAGCAGGCGCAGGAAGATCCGCAACTCCTCATCCGAGAGTGCCGAGAATGCGTCGGCCAGTGCGGCTTCCTGCTCGTCCACCAAAACCTCCCGGCGGGCTCGCCCTTCATCGCTCAGATAGATCCGGTTGCAACGTCCAGCCTTCTCGCGGAGAAGAAGCCCGTCCCGCTCCATGGCGTCGAGCAGTTGGGTGACGTTGCCTTTGGTCACCAGCAGCTTTCCCGCCAGCTCCTGCTGGGTCCTTCCCTCGACGGTTCCCGCGTGATTCAGCACGTCGAATCGGCCGACGGATAACCCGTGCTGTCGAAACCGCTCGGCAGACTCCTGGTCGATCTTCTGGTAAATCCGGGCCAGACGCAGCCATGCCAACGTCGTGGCGTTGACGCCGTTCGTGCGTGGTGATGATGGTGTCCGGAGGTCCGGTGGTTGTTTCGTCTCCATGTACATAGTTTAGTACTAAACCATTATGCGGTCAATACCCATCAGCGCTGGATGCGCGCGGCTGACCGGCTGGCGATCGTATGCAGGGGCAACCCGCAGTTCCGCTTGAGGCTTGAGGTCCAGAAACCAACAAGGAGTGAATGGAGCGTGAGCAACGGTGTGGCTGCCCTGCCCCGGCGATCGACCATTCAGCAAGTTCGACCTACGACCCAATGGATCATTCGAATGTGGGTGTCTGTCCAACAACGCAAAGGACCGGCGATCGATGATCGCCGGTCCTGCGGTAAATGGGA
>CAZSUN010000047.1:0-28002 GCA_964610045.1 uncultured Sphaerobacteraceae bacterium | reverse complement strand
GGCGAGCCGCCGCCTCGGCTGGCAACCAAGTATTGACCTCGACCACGGTCTCACCCGCACCCTCGCCGCCTTCCGTCACCACCTCGCTCCCGGCGACGACTGACTGCAACCAAGGTTCTCAGCACGACCGCGAAACCGCACACCTTCATCAATGATGACTGCCGCCGCGATCTGGAACGCGATCCATTCCACGGAAACCCGCGACGACCTGATCCGCTGGCAGTTCCGGTAACTGTTCAGAGTTGAGGGGAAGCAAGGAACTCGACCATGGCGGCGAAGGGATCAATCACCCGGACTGGACGGCGTTCCGACGCCGGGCCGCGCCATCCACCGGATCTGGCCCGATTTCGATGTGGTTGCGCAAACCACCGAGTCCATCAGCACCATCAAGGCCGATGCCGCGCAGGTGACCTTTTCGGCCTCCGGCGAGGGCATCGTCTGGGCCGTGATCGATTCCGGCATCGACGCCACCCACCCCCACTTCGCGCGCTGGTCGAACCTCGACATCGAGGAACCGGTCGCCCACCTCGACCTCACCGGCGCGTCGGCGCCACTCACCGACGCCTACGGTCACGGCACCCACGTCGCCGGGATCATCGCCGGTCAGATCCCGGCGGGTGACGGGTCGCCGCCAGCACAGCCGCGAAATCTTCTTCTGCGCCTGCCGTCGTGCTTCCCGCCGCTGCGTATACTTCATCCACCATCAACAATCGATCGATCATCGATGTACTTCGTTCCTAACGCGGCCGCACAGCACCAAGCCATCCCACCCGTGGCTTCGATATTCTGATGGAGGCCGTCGACCCCACGGGAAGGATCGAGCATCTGCCCGGAGGAATGCCTCGCACGCGTGCTGAACGCCTTCCGCGCGCCTCGCCCATAGCGGCGACCTATCAGACGATCGGACCGTTAGTTTCTACCTGTGCCCATTTTTCAGGGCAGTATGGGTTGCAGTAATCACCCTCGTTGATCGACTAAGGCGATGGTGAGTTCAGTTGCACACACCCTGATATCCGGCTGACTGATCGCAATCGGCGCTGCAACACATGTAGTTCCCGTAGCAAACCTCACCAGCCGCACCGCCTCCATAATTAACACACTCATGGCCTGACTCGTGATCCGCCGCCGCCGGTGCAGATATCGACGCAATGACTGGCAGTGCGATACCGCCAGCGACTGCAGCCTTCTTCAGGAATCGCCGTCGGCTCGGTGACGTGACCTCTGCCTCGACAGGACCCGTGCCGTCCAGGAGATTTGCGTCGGCCAGCTTCTCCAGCGCAAGGCGCACCGAGTCCACAGTCATGCCGGACTCCCGGGCAATACACTCGACTGAATGGTCTCCATCGCAGCGATGCCAAACGCTGGCTGCCGTCGCGTTCAGATGGTGAATGTGATTGTTCCGCCGGTCATACACCAGCACCTCGTCCGCGGTCTCTGTGGTCACCAGGTGGACATGATGAGCCACCGGACGCCACGAACCAATTCCAGACGCGGATCCTTGATCAGGCCCCATCTCCACTGCTCCCCCCACCCTGCGCCAACACCATCGGGTCCCGCCAGGACGACTGTGTAGGTACTGAGATCATCCTATGGACCTGCGGCCATGACGTCAACCATTGATCCTAGGATGCATGGTCTGGGTTCTCGCGGCAATCGGCCCATCGACCTCCTGGTTATCGACTCGGGGCATCCGCCCATGGTGCTGGCTGCAGCTTTGCCAACAGAACAACCATTGTCGTGAGCAAATCATCAATTAATAGCTTGCGCCAATAGGCGGGGCGTCATGGCTTGCGTGCAGGACAGCTATCCCATCGGTAGCGCGTCCATCCTTCACGCATCAGCCGACGGACGATGATCACCACCGCCGAGAAGGCGAGCCAGAACGCCACGACCACGGCCCGGCGTTCAGTGCACCAGACCAGCTTCTTGTGGGCATTGGTCCAGGCATTGATGCGTTCGACCGGCCAGCGGGACGAGGCGGCGATCGGCGCAGGTGTGCCCTTCGGCGCAATCTCCCCGTGCAGGCCCCGAGCCGCCAGCCGCGCGCGCGTGATGCTTGAGTCATATCCACGATCGAGATGGACCGTGGCCTCTTCGCAGCAAACATCGCCCGCCGTATCCAGCGTGGGAGCCAGCAGCGGCGAGTCATGCCGGTTCGCTGGCGCGGCGATTGCTCCCAGGGGGATGCCGGTGGCATCGACCACGGTCGAGCGTTTGAGCCCGAGTTTGCCCCGATCGACCGGCGATCGGCCCGCCACCTCGCCCCCGCACGGCGCCTTGGTGATGCAGCCATCGACCACGACATCGTCCAGCGCCAACCCGATCATGCGGTCGTAGGCGGCCAGCACGATCCGTTCCAGCTGGCCCATGACGCCAGCGGCAATCCAGGCGTCCCGGCGACGGCGGAGCGTCGTGGCCGAGCAGGTGGCATCGGCGATCCGCTGATAGGCACAGCCGAAGACGAGGATCTGCACGAGTTTGTCGAAGACCACGTGGTCGGGGATGCGCGGACGGTGACAGCCAAGGGGATGCTGGTCGTCAACGACGGGAAGCAAAGCCTGACACTGGTTCCAAATGGGATCGATGAGCCATGATGGCAGCGCGGGCACGAGGCACCTCCGGTAGGATGGAATGGCGTCGAACACCTTCCATCATGCCGGATCCCGTGTCCGCACTCACCTATTGGCGCAAGCTCTAGGTGGTTCATCCGGCAAGAACGCGGAGTGGTATGGTGAAGGCCTCATCCTCAGGAGGTGCCCCATGCCCGCGCGGTTGCTGCTTCGCCCGCTGACCGAGGAGGAAACTCATGAGCTCCGCCGGCTTGCCCACGGCCAGAAGGTGGCAGCTCGCCTCCGCGAGCGGGCCCGCATCTGCTGGCACTCCCACCAGGGGCAAACGGTCTCCGCGATCGTGACCACCCTGTGCCTCAATGACAAAACGGTCCGCCGCTGGATCCAGCGCTTCAATGCCCAGGGACTGGCCGGCCTCACCGATGCCCCGCGCCAGGGCCGGCCGACCACCTATACGACCCAGGAGGTGGGGCCGGTCATCGCCACCAGCCTGACCTCACCCGACGAGCTTGGGTTGCCCTTTGGCAGTTGGACGCTCGACCGGCTGGTCGCCTATCTCCAGGACACCCACGGGATCGCCATGCAACGCAGCCGGATGGCGGAGGTGCTGCAGGCCGAAGGGGTGCGCTGGCGCACGCAGGAGACGTGGTTTGGCGAGCGGGTCGATCCCGATTTCGCCGAAAAAAGCAATGGTCTTGACCGTCAAGCGCGTGGTGCTGGATCGCGCCATGGGGTGCGGTACTGAAGGATGGCGTTGAGGATGGTCAGCAGCTTGTGCATGCACGCCGTCAGGGCCACCTTCTTCCGTTTCCCAGCAGCCAGCAGGCGGGCGGAGCAGGCCTGGATGATCAGGTTGTGTTGGACCGCCACCAACGTGCCCATCCACAGCGCGGCGCGGACCTGGGCACGACCACCCCACACCATCCGGCGTCCGCGGAGGATTCCGCTCTCGCAGTTCAGGGGCGCGACCCCGACCAGCGCCGCGATCTCCTTGCGCTTGAGATGGCCCAACTCCGGCAGGTCGGTAATCAGGGTCGTCGCCAGCACCGGGCCAACGCCGGGCACGCTCTGGAGGAGATCATCATCCTCCCGCCGCGCGGCCTCGTCGCGTTCGGTGGCGATCAGGGTCTTTTTGCGCGTCAGGCCCAGCCGCTGGAGTGTGCGCCCCATCATGGCTCATCGACTCGATCTGGACCACCTGGCCGTCGATGGCTGCATTACCGAAGCCCCGTGTGAGGTGAAGCGCGTGGGCGGAGTCCCGTGAGTTGGGTAAACAGGGCCGCAAACGCTCACTCGTGGTCGAGGGGCGTGGCTTCCCACTCGGCGAGGTGATCGCTCCTTCGGCCCAGCATGACTCGCGCCTGCTTGAACCAACCCTGGACCTGCTGGAGCCCTATCGGCCGTTCCCGGAGCCGCCAACGACCTATCTGGATCGTAGATACGACTACGCCAGCACTCCGGCGCGGCTAGCCGCCTTTGGGCTGGCGGGCGAGATTGCGACGCGGGGGAAGCCGGCACCCGAAGCTCAACCCGGCTCAGTGTAAATGCGATGAAATGCGGAGAAAATGCGGACCAGTTGACCGCTCGAAAAGCCCGTCACACCGGGCAAATCCGAGCAATTGTGGGAATGCAGGTCGAAACCGCACAGCCCGGTTTGACGAAGCCGCCGCCTGCGCCCTACCCTTGGCCATCCCCCGATTGGGGGAGATGGCCGAAAGGGAGTTCATGCGCATCCTTGTCACCGGCGGCAGCGGCTTCATCGGCAGTCACCTCGTCGAACGCCTGCTGAAACAAGGGCATTCCGTCGTCGCCATCGATAACTTCCTCACCGGACCCCCGGACAACCTCGATCACGTCCGCAGCAACCCGTACCTCACTGTCCTCCCGCAGGACCTCTCGCAACCCCTCCGCGCCGAACTCATCCAGGATCGCTTCGACCGCATCTACAACCTCGCCTCTCCGGCCAGTCCGGTCGGCTACCGTCGCTACCCGGTCGAAACGCTCCTTGTCAATGCCAACGGCACCCACAATGCGCTCGAACTCGCCCGCCTCCACGGCGCCCGCTTCCTTCAGGCGTCCACCAGCGAGGTCTACGGCGATCCCGAGCGCCATCCGCAAACCGAGGATTACTGGGGCAACGTCAACCCGGTCGGACCCCGCGCCTGCTACGACGAGGGCAAACGCTTCGCCGAAGCCATGGTCATGGAATACGTCCGCAGCCACGGTGTCGATGCCCGCATCGCCCGCGTCTTCAATACCTACGGCCCCCGCTCCCACCCGGCCGATGGCCGCGTCGTTCCCAACTTCTGCATGCAGGCGCTACGGGGCGAGCCGATCACCATCTATGGCACTGGCGCCCAGACCAGGTCATTCTGCTATGTCGACGATCTCGTACGAGGCTTCGACCTGCTCATGGAGACGGATGGGCTCGCCGGCGAAGTGGTCAACCTCGGCAACCCAGACGAGCACGCCATCATCGAATTCGCGGAGAAGATCGTCGCCCTCACCGGCGGTGTCAGTCCGATCGTCCACCGCCCGTTGCCGGAAGATGATCCCCAGCGCCGCCGGCCCGACATCGGCAAGGCGAGCCGCCTCCTCGGCTGGCAGCCGGAGGTTGGCCTCGACGAGGGCCTCGCCCGCACACTCACTGCCTTCCGCGTCCACCTCGCCCACGGCGATGACTGACTGGATGGACCCCCAGGCTGCAACCTCGGACGTATTCGCAACCGGCGGTGTGACTCGCGAAAGTCACCCTCGATCTCATTGGGTTGGGATGCCTCTTCGTGGTGCTGGTGTACATCGTGGAACGCACCGAAGCCGGACCGGACGTGATCGTCCTCTCCTCGCGCCATGGCCTCCATGCCGGCGATATGCTCGCGATGGCGTTTCTCGCCATCCCCAGACTCACAATTGTCCGCACACTGGTACGCGACCTTCGATCATGACCTTGGGGATTCGGAATCTGATCGCCTGACGACAGATTCGTGCCGGACCAGGTGCAGGCATTGCAGTCGGAGATGATCCTCCGGCCCCAAGGTCAACACCGGCGTCTTGACGGCGACCATCGGATCACGGAACCCGGATTCGGGCCGGTTGAACTACACCCTCTCCGCCCAACAGGCCAATACGGACGTGGCGATCTCCTGCTCGGTACGTATATTGCGTGACTCCTGCAACCGGACCGCCGCCTCCATCGCCAGCGTCACCGCCGAATCGAGCTCGAACCGATCTCGTAGACGCAGCCAAACCAATCCCAGGCTGCCCGATCTGGAGAGGACAGGAAAAGCATCGAGGAATTCCAGGTCGGACACCGCCATCAAGGCATCAGCAGTTCGCCAACATCGCCAATGGAGATGAGAAAGGACCTCACCAGTACTCCGAACAGTCGCTTGAGACACGCTGGGTTTCAAATCGATCCCACTCCGCTGTGAGGAACGCCACTTGACCAGCCCCAGGAACGAGTGCGACACCGAGCCGTCGCCTCAATGGGTATCAATGGCGAATGGCCTTGCGCTCGAACTCGACGCGAACCGGTTATCTCGGCACCAGAGGATCATTCCCGATGTGCGCCTGTCGGACCGCGTTGACTCGGATTTCACCCTGCGCCCCACCGGGCCCCGTCGTCGCCACGTCCACGGATGGCGTCGGTTCGCCCTTGTTGCGCCCACCGCGACAGCGGGCGTGTCTCCGGTTCGGGTGCTGGCTCGGTCGATGCCAGCGCCGCCGTCACCGCCGCGACGATGACGACCAATTCCTCCGGCGAAGGTTCCGGTGTGATCGCGATCACGGGGCGGTCGTCACCATCGCTCACAGCGGCACGTTCCCATGCTTGCGGCGTGGGGTCGCCACTCGCTTGGAACGGGCCAGGGCCAGCGACCGGATCAGCCAGGGTCGCGTGGTGCGCGGTTCGATCACGTTGTCGATGTACCCGCGCGAGGCGGCCTGGTAGGGACTTGCGAACAACTCCTCGTACTGGTCGATCAGTTGCTTCCGGCGCGCGGCCGGGTTTTCGGAAGCGGCAAGCTCGCGCCGGAAGACCAGCCCGACCGCCGCGCTCGGTCCCATCACCGCGATTTCCGCCGTCGGCCAGGCCACGTTGAAATCCGCCCCGATGTGCTTCGAGCACATCACCACGTAGGCCCCGCCATAAGCCTTGCGCGTGATAACCGTCACCTTGGGCACCGTCGCTTCTGCGTAGGCGTAGAGCAACTTCGAACCGTGGCGGATGATCCCGTTGTACTCCTGCTCGGTGCCGGGCAGGAAGCCCGGCACGTCGACGAACGTGACCAGCGGGATGTTGTAGGCGTCGCAGGTACGGATGAAGCGTGCTCCCTTGATGCTCGCATCGATGTCCAGCGTCCCGGCCAGCACACTGGGCTGGTTGGCGACGACACCCACCGGGTGACCGTCGAGCCGGCCGAAACCGACGATCAGATTGGCGGCATGCAGCGGTTGAACTTCCAGGAACTCGCCGTCATCGAGCACGTCGGCAAGGACCGCGTGCATGTCGTACGGGCGGTTGCTCGCGTCCGGCACGAGTGTGTCCAGCGCGTCGTTTTCCCGCTCCGGGTCGTCGTCCGGCGCGAACCACGGCGGATCGTCGAGGTTGTTCGACGGCAAGAACGACAACAGGTGACGCACCCCCTCGTTCAGGTCATCCTCGTCGGTCGCGACGAAGTGAGCGACGCCGCTGGTGCGGGCGTGCGTCTCCGCCCCACCCAACGCCTCCATCGTCACGGTTTCGCCGGTCACGGTCTTGATCACATCGGGACCGGTGATGAACATCTGGCCGATGCCCTCGACCATCCAGATGAAGTCGGTCATCGCCGGTGAGTAGACAGCCCCACCCGCACACGGTCCGGCAATGATCGAGATTTGGGGCACCACCCCGGAGAGCCGGACATTCCGGAAGAAGACCTCGCCGTATCCGGCAAGCCCTTCGACGCCCTCCTGGATGCGCGCGCCAGCCGAATCGTTGATGCCGATTACCGGGCAGCCGTACCGCTCCGCCAGGTCCATCAACTTGACCATCTTCTCGGCGAACGCCTCCCCCAGCGAGCCTCCGAAGACGCTGAAATCCTGCGAGAACACCGCGACCTGGCGCCCATCGATGGTACCGAAACCCGTCACCACGCCGTCGCCGAACGGTTGTGAGGCGTCCATCCCGAACTGGGTCGCCCGGTGCCGCACGAAGGGGTCGAGTTCGGTGAACGATCCTTCGTCGAGCAGGGCGACCGCGCGGTCCCAGGCGCTCCGCTTGCCACGGGTCGCCTGTTTCTCCCGGGCAAGGTCGCGCTGGGCTTCGATCTGCTCGCGATAGTCGAGGAGATGGGCCGCCTTGCCGTTCTCGTCACTGGTGCCGTCGATGGGTGCCGCCATCGGGTAATGGTCCTTTCGGGTGCGCCCGGTTCACTCAACTCCGGCATTATGCGCGATCCGGACCGTGTCGCCTCCGCTACACTGCGGGCATGAGTCGCCCGGCGTGAGACACGGCAAGGCAGGATATGGCGCGGGGAATCTACATCACGTCAGCGGAAGGCAACACCGGCAAGTCGACCATCGCGCTCGGCATCATCGCGGCGCTGCGGCGATCCGGGCAGGCAGTCGGCGTCTTTCGACCGATCGCGCGGACAGATGCCGGGGCCGACTATGTCTTCAACCTGCTGCTCACATTCGCCGGGATCGAGTCCGATCCGGCTGGGCTCTTCGGCACGACCTATGAAGCCGTTCATCTCGATCCTGCCGATGCGATCCGCGAGGTCGTCGAGCGGTACCATGCCATGGAGGGGGCGTTCGACACCGTCGTCATCCTCGGTTCCGACTACACGGACGTCACCACCCCAACCGAACTCTCGTTCAATGCCCGGATCGCCGCCAACCTCGGCGCACCCGTCATCCTCGTGCTCAGCGGCCGGCAGCAGGACGAGCAGGCGCCGGTCAATACCCCAGTCTTCCTGGGGGCGGCGCGCTCCCCCGGCGACATCGCGCAGGTGGCGGAGCTAACGGTCGCCGAACTCGTCGCCGAGCACGCGCAACTCGCGGCCATCGTTGCAAACCGGGCCGACCCCGAGCACCTTGACGAGATCGCGAATGCGGTCCGGCAGATGATTCGCGACACGCACGAGGTGCCGGTCTGGACGCTGCCCGAAGATCCTGCGCTCGTCGCACCGTCACTTCACGCCCTGATGACCGCCCTCGACGGGACCCTCTACGCCGGCGACGCCGATCTCCTGAATCGCGAGGTGCTGGGCATCATCGTCTCCGCGATGTCGATGGAGAACGTCCTCAATCACCTGGTGCCGGGCGCAGCGATCGTG
This sequence comes from uncultured Sphaerobacteraceae bacterium, assembly GCA_964610045.1. Lineage (GTDB taxonomy): Bacteria > Chloroflexota > Chloroflexia > Thermomicrobiales > UBA6265 > JACCYX01. Next base: position 19,115 of record CAZSUN010000047.1, on the reverse strand, counting down.
ATTCCGGGCGACAGACCGGAGGTGCTGCTGGCGGTGCTGATGGCGCACGAAGCCGGGACCTTCCCCGTCCTCACCGGGGTCATTCTCAACGGCGGCTATACCCTGTCACCGACAATCGAACGGCTGCTGAAGGGACACGGCGCCGACCTCCCGATCGTGCAAACCAGCCTGACGACCTTCGAGACGGTGCTGCGGGTGGTGAGGACACGTGGGCGGTACGCCGCGGAATCACCTCGCAAGCTGGAACTCGCACTTTCGCTGTTCGATCGGCGAGTGTCCGCCAGCGATGTCATGACGGTTGCCGGGATCGAGCGTGAACCCATCGTCACGCCCATGATGTTCGAACACGAGCTGTTCGAACGCGCGAAACACGATCCGAAGCGCATCGTCCTGCCCGAGGGCGACGACGACCGCATCCTGGAGGCGGCGTCGGCGGTCCTCCAGCGCCAGGCTGCGGAATTGACGATCCTCGGCGATCCCGAATCCATCCGATCCCGCGCGACGGATCTCGGACTCGATCTGGCGGGTGCCGATCTGGTCAGCCAGCTCGACCCCGGCCTGCGCGAGCAGTTCGCGGCGACCTACGCCGAACTCCGCGCCCACAAGGGCATGACGGTCGAGAAGGCGCGCGATATCGTCACCGATGTCTCCTACTTCGGCACGATGATGGTGCAGGCCGGTTTGGCCGACGGCATGGTATCGGGAGCAATGCACACTACCGCCCACACCATCCGCCCTGCCTTCGAGGTGATCAAGACTGTGCCTGGGGTCAGCGTCGTCTCCAGCGTCTTCCTGATGTGCCTGGCCGACCGGGTGCTGGTATACGGCGACTGCGCGGTGATCCCGAACCCCACCGCTGGGCAACTCGCCGATATCGCAATCTCGGCAGCGGCGACCGCCCACCAGTTCGGGATCGAACCGCGCATCGCCATGCTCTCCTACTCGACCGGTGCGTCCGGCGCGGGCGATGATGTCGAGAAGGTCCGTGCAGCGACCGATCTGGTGCGGCAACGCAAACCAGATCTCCTGGTCGAGGGACCGATCCAGTACGACGCGGCGGCAGACGCCTCGGTGGCGGCGACAAAACTCCCGGATTCCGCCGTGGCCGGTCATGCCACCGTCTTCATCTTCCCGGACCTCAATACCGGCAACAACACCTACAAGGCAGTCCAACGAAGCGCCGGGGCGGTCGCCATCGGGCCGGTCCTGCAGGGATTGCGAAAACCGATCAACGACCTCTCCCGGGGCGCGACCGTCAAGGACATCGTCAATACGATCGCCATCACGGTCGTCCAGGCCCAGGGGCAACAGGCATGAGCGCCATCCTCGTCGTCAACTCCGGATCGTCGTCGCTGAAATACCAACTCTTCGACATGGCCACCGGCCAATCGGTGGCGAAGGGGCTCGTCGACCGGGTTGGCACCGCCCACGGCGCCATCGCGCACGAGGTCGACGGCGAGACGCACGAGCGGGAGGCGCACGTTCTCGACCACACTCTCGCCTTCCAGGCGATGGTCGATGCCTGCGAGGTCTGGGGACCCGATCTCGCTGCGGCCGCGATCGAGGCCGTCGGTCACCGGGTGGTCCAGGGCGGCTCGCGCTTCGTGCAGCCAACCGTCATCGACGACGCGGTCATCCGGACCATTGACGACCTCAGCGCACTCGCCCCGCTCCACAATCCGCCCAACCTGCTCGGCATCGAGGCCGCCCGTGCAACGTTTCCCGATGTCCCACACGTCGCGGTTTTCGATACCGCCTTTCACCAGACCATGCCCGAAGCCGCCTTCACCTATGCGATCGACGCCAATCTGGCGCGGCAGTACCGCGTTCGCCGCTACGGCTTTCACGGGACGTCTCACCGCTATGTCGCGCATCTAGCCGCCGAGTTCCTCGACATCCCGTACGACGACTTCAACGCGATCACCCTGCACATCGGCAACGGTGTCTCCACGACGGCGATTCGTGGCGGGAAGTCGATCGATACCTCGATGGGCATGACGCCGCTGGAGGGGATGGTGATGGGGACGCGCTCCGGTAATATCGATCCGGGCATCCTGTTCCACCTCAACCGCCAGGCCGGGATGACGATCGACCAGCTCGACGACCTGCTCAACCGCCGTTCCGGCATGCTCGGCCTGACCGGCAGTTCCGACCTGCGCGATGTGCAGGAGGCCGCGGAACGCGGCGACAAACGAGCAGAACTCGCTCTTGATGTCTACTGCCGACGCCTGCGTCACCAGATCGGGGCCTACCTGACCGATCTCGACCCGCTCCACGCGATCGTCTTCACGGCGGGCGTGGGGGAAAACTCCGCCGTGGTCCGAAGAAAGACCCTATCCGGGATCGACAGGCTTGGGATCGCCCTCGACCCCGCCCGCAACGACTCGCGAGAGCGCGGTGTCCGCCGCATCTCGACCGATTCCTCTCCGATCGCGGTGCTCATCGTCCCCACCAACGAGGAGTTGGAAATCGCTCGCCAGACGCGAGCTGCGATTTCCCGGTAGCATCGCCATTGGCGCGAACTGGCTACAGTTCGACTCCGCACCTGCCCATTTGGCCCGGCAAGCTGTTTCGTGGACCCGCTGTCTCGGGGATACTGCGCTCCTGGCACACCGCCGTGTCTTCCATCGTGCGACGCAGGCACCTGATCGACGACCGCATCCTGAAAACTCGCGGTCGTCCGATTCATGCCCAGTCGGCACGTGCGATACCGGCGGGCGCAAGGGTCCGCGCTATGAGGTCGACGGCTTTCGCGACGCATCTCCGAACGTCCATGAAAGCCACCTTCGCCGCCCTCCAGATTCGCAATTACCGGCTCTTCTTCATCGGCCAGTCCATTTCGAACACCGGCAACTGGCTGACCAACATCGCGCTGACCCTGCTCGTCCTCAAGCTGACCGGTTCGGGGAGCGCGGTCGGGCTCCTTGCGGCCTGCCAGTACGGCCCCTTGCTCATCATCACGCCGATCGCCGGCGCCCTGGTTGACCGGTACGACAAGCGCAGACTGCTGCTGGTCACCCAGGTGGTGGAAATGGGGCAGTCATTCGCCCTCGCATCGATGGCGTTCGCCCCGGATCCGCCCATCGCCGAACTTTATCTCCTGGCCATCGTCGGGGGTCTCGCCCTCGCCTTCGACAATCCCCTGCGCCGCTCCTTCGTCTCCGAGCTGGTACCAGTCGAACTGCTGCCAAACGCCATCGCGCTCAACAGCATGGTGATCAACACCTCCCGGATCATCGGGCCTGCCCTTGCCGGGGTGCTGGTCACCACCGCGGGCTACGGCTGGGCGTTCCTGCTCGATGCGTTCTCGTATCTCGCGGCGCTCGTTGCACTCCTGCTCATGCGCCCCGACGAATTGTTCCGGCGTATCCGATCGTCGCGGTACAGCGGTTCCGTGCGGGATGGCATCCGCTACATCGCTTCACTCCCCGCCCTGTGGATTCCCCTGCTGATGCTCCTGATGATCGGCACCCTCGCCTACAACTTCACGGTGACGTTTCCGCTCTTCGTCACTACCTCGCTCGACGGCAGCGAACGGCAGTTCACCATCATCTACTCGGTTTTCAGCTGCGGGGCGATCGTGAGCGCGTTGTTCGTGGCCAGCCGCGCCTACACCTCGATCGGGCACATCGTCCGGGGTGCGGCGCTCATGGGGCTGGCCCTGTCTCTCTTCAGCATCGTGCCGGGACCGCTGCTCGCCTTGCCGGCCGCGTTTTTCATCGGGATCGCCAGCATCCTCTACACCACGGCCACCACCACGAACTTCCAGATGGAGGCGGAACAATCGATGCACGGGCGCGTGCTGGCGTTGCAGAGCGCCGTCATGATCGGGTCCTCGGCCATCGGAGGACCCTTGCTGGGAAGTCTCTCCGACGTGCTCGGGGCCCGGATGCTGATCGTCATCGGTGCGATTGCCTGCTTCACGGCCGCGCTGTGGGGACGGGCGATGAGCCGGAGGTACGCCGCGGCTGCGGCAGTCGATGAACCGCTGGCCGAACCCGGGGCTCGACAGGTACCCGTCAGCGGCAGTCGCGAATCCGGTCTATGACAGGTCCTTGTCTTCCATCTCCCAGGCGTGGTCGAGGACATGGAACGCGGTGTGACGCAGCAGGAAAGGCAAGGTTGACTTCCGGCCGGCGCCCTTCCCCTGTGCGTTGTACTCGCGGAAGGCCGCGACATAGTCGTCGCGGTGCTGGCGCCGACCTTCCGGGGTGAGCTGGACGCCCTCGGGAGTTCTCACGCCGATCTGCTTCGCGAACTGCTCGCGCTCGGTGCCAAGGGTATGGTTGAAGATCTGGTCACGATCACGCCCTCCCCCGCGTGGCCCCTTGCGCATTTCGGGCGAGACACGCGCGTACACGCTGTCGAAGTACGCCCAGCAGGCTTCCAGTAGCGCCAGTTTCCGCTCCAGTTCCTCGGCTGGCATGGGTCCCTGCTCGAACCTCGACGCGGCGAACGAGATGCCCCAGAAGTCGGTCGAGCCAGGACCGACGTACTCCTCGACGATCTCAAGATCGCCCGCGGCATCGAACTCGGACTCCAACCCGGCAAGCGCGACGACCCTTCGATAGCGATCCCGATAGGCTGCGAGCGTTTCGAACGCGAGGTCAACCGTCTTGCCACCCCGGCTCCAGCCGGGCCAGTCCGGCGCGTAGACCGCAGACTTCCTGTCTTTCGGGCCGCGCTCGATCACAGCGCGAATCGGCATCTCAATCCTCCGCTCCACTCAAATCCTTGTCTTCCATCTCCCAGGCATGATCGAGGATGTGCCAGGCCATCCGGCGAATCAGGTAGCGTACCGGCCAGTTCTTGCCATCGGCGTGCCCATCGGCCAACTCCGGCATGGCAGCACAGACTGCATCGAGGTGCGTGTCGCGCGCCTCCCGGTCGAATGGGCTGAACGGCGCTGTACGCACGCCGATCCTCCGAGCATACCCGCGATCGGCCTCAACAACGTGCGCCACAATCTCATCGCGGTCACGCCCCCCTCCTCTCGGCCCCTTGCGAAGCTCCGCCGAGACAGTGTCCGCAACCTGGTCGAAAAACGCCCAGCTCGCCCTGAGGAGACCGATCTGGCGGGTCAACTCCCGCGACTCGATCGGCTGGTAGTCGAGATCGTGAACCTGTCCCGGCACGCCGAAATCGGTTTGCCCGTTTCCTGGCAGCCTGTCGACAACCTCCACGGTGGATGGCAGACGCGTCAACCCAGCTCGTTCGATCACGAGCTGATAGCGAGCGGCATACGCCAGCAGCGTTTCGATTGCGGCATCCTCAGTTGTTGCACCACGGCTCCAGCCGGGCCAGTCGCGCATCGAGACGAATGCCTTCCTGTCCGTCGCCTCAACCACCACTTCGTCACGCGATGTCGTCACGGTCACCTCCTGATGTCACCACGAGTCGCCGATTGGCACGTATGTACGCACAGTATCGGCGGGAATGCGGTCAGGTTGCGTCCCCGTCGTTCGGCAACTCCGGTGAACCAAACGGAAGGAACCTGCAACAATCTGGCAGACGACCTTTTGACGACGAGAGGACACCGGAGATGCACAGGCGAACGTTCTTGACACTGGCTGCTATCGGAACAGGTGGAGTGCTGGCGTCGCCCGCATTGCCCACCACAGCGCACCAGGCCACGCCCGATCCGGTGCCGGCGGATTTTGCCGATAGCCCACCAGACACCCGCGCAAGGGAACTCATTTCGCTGCTGGCCACGATCGATCCGCTCACGCTGCTGGAAGCGCTCGAAACCGCGGCGGTCAATGAGCCCCTGCTGATCGATCCGGACGCACCGGATGTCTCCGTCACGGCCGTACCCTGGTCCGATCCCGGCGACACCGATCTCGAACACGCCCTCGGCGGTGTGATGTTGACCACCGACAACCACGGGATCAATAACCCCGATACGGTCTTCATCGGAGGGTATATCGTGTTCGAATCGGCGGAGATCGCTTACGACCAGCTCAACCGCGATCTCGGCGACGATCCGAACTACCCCTCCACCACTGCCGCCGGCACCAAGGTCTGGCTCGTGGACGATGCGGGCCTGGGCGTGATGCGGCTGGCCAACGTGATTGCCATTGCCACTGCTGGCCAGCGATGGAGCGAGGGAGTCGTCCTCCACCTCGACACCGTGGCCAGGTCGCTGGCCTGACCCTACGACAGGGACGGAACGCAAAAGGGCCGGTGAGTGGTGTGCTCCCCGGCCCTCGTGATTACCAACTGGCTGGCGAATACTAGTTCTTGTCGTCGTTCACTTCGCGGAACTCGCCTTCAACCGTGTCGTCGTTGATCGGCTCGGTGTTGTCGGCCGCTCCGGCGAACGGATCGCCGAACCCGCCATCCTCGGCGCTGGCGCCGCTGGCCGCCGCCGATTCGTACATCGCCGTCGACGCCGCCTGCATCGTCGCCACCAGGTCCTCGTGGGCCGGCTTCAGGCGGTCGATGTTCTCGCGGTCGTTGTCGAGGATGTCCTTGACCGCGGCGATCTTCGTGTCGAGGTTCGCCTTGGCGTCGGACGGCACCTTGTCGCCGTACTCCTCGAGGAACTTCTCGGCCTGGAAGACGAAGCTCTCCGCATCGTTGCGGGTCTGAATCGCCTCCCGCCGCTGGCGGTCTTCCTCCGCGTGCGATTCGGCTTCCTTCACCATCCGGTCGACTTCATCGGTCGAGAGACCGGACGACCCGGTGATGGTGATCTTCTGCTCCTTGCTGGTGGCGGAATCCTTCGCCGTCACGTTCAGGATGCCGTTGGCATCGATGTCGAAGGTGACCTCGATCTTCGGCACACCGCGCGGGGCGGCCGGAATACCGTCCAGGATGAACCGGCCGAGGCTCTTGTTGTCAGACGCCATCGGGCGCTCGCCTTGCAGGACGTTGATTTCGACCTGCGGCTGGTTGTCCGACGCGGTCGTGAAGCTCTGGCTCTTGCGGGCCGGAATCGTCGTGTTGCGCTCGATCAGCGGCGTCGCCACGCCGCCGAGGGTCTCGATCGAGAGCGTCAGCGGGGTGACATCGAGCAGAAGGATGTCCTTGACTTCACCACCGAGGACACCACCCTGGATCGCGGCGCCGAGGGCGACCACTTCATCCGGGTTGATGCCCTTGTGCGGCTCCTTGCCAAAGAACTCCTTGACCTGCGACTGCACGGCCGGCATCCGGGTCTGGCCACCGACCAGCAGGGCCTCATCGACCTGCGACTTGCTGAGTCCGGCATCCTTGAGCGCGGCGTCCATCGGCGGCACGGTCCGCTTGATCAGCGAGCCGACCAACTGCTCCAGCTTCGAGCGGGTGAGGGTGATGTTCATGTGCTTCGGACCGCTGGCGTCCGCCGTGATGAACGGCAGGTTGACGTCGGTTTGCTGCGTGCTGGAAAGCTCGATCTTCGCCTTCTCGGCCGCTTCCTTGAGGCGCTGGAGCGCCATCCGGTCTTGCCGGAGATCGATGCCCTCGGTCTTCTTGAACTCGTCAGCCAGGAAGTCGATCACCGCCTGGTCGAAGTCGTCACCGCCGAGGTGGGTGTCGCCATTTGTGGCGAGGACCTGGAAGACGCCTTCGGAGAGATCGAGGATCGAAATGTCATAGGTGCCGCCGCCGAGGTCGTAGACGGCAACCTTCTCGTCACCCTTCTTCTCGAGACCGTAGGCGAGCGCGGAGGCGGTTGGCTCGTTGATGATGCGGAGCACTTCGAGACCGGCGATGCGGCCGGCGTCCTTGGTGGCGTCGCGCTGGGCATTGTCGAAATACGCCGGCACCGTCACCACCGCCTTGTCGACGGTTTCGCCGAGGTAGGCTTCGGCGTCAACCTTCATCTTCTGCAGGATCATCGCCGAGATTTCCTGCGGACTGTACCAGCGCTCTCCCATCTTCACCTGGACATCGCCATTGTCGGCGGCCTTGATCTGGTATGGCACGAGGCTCTTGTCCCGGGCCACCGCCGGATCGTTGAACTTGCGGCCAACGAACCGCTTGACGGAAAAGATCGTGTTTTCGGGGTTGGTGACGGCCTGGCGGCGGGCAAAGCGGCCAACGAGGCGCTCACCGCTCGCGGTGACGGCCACGACCGATGGGGTCAGGCGCTCACCTTCCGCGTTCGGGATCACGACTGGTTCACCACCTTCGATGGTGGCCATGACCGAGTTCGTCGTTCCGAGGTCGATACCGATTGTTCGTCCCATGGTTGTGGTCTCCCCTGATGCGATGCCGTGACCGGAGCGGGTCAGGCGTTGAACGTTGCCGCGTCGTCTTGTGGTTGATCAGTTTCGATTGAGTCGCCGGTCATCACCATCGCCGGCCGCACCAGCAGGTCTCCCAGCTTGTAGGCCTCCTGGAAAACCTGGACCACGGTCGACCCGCTCGATCCGGGCATGGTGCCGATCGCCTCGTGAACCGAGGGATCGAACGGCTGTCCCAGCGATTCGACCCGCGTCACACCGAGGCGGTCGAGGGTAGCGCCCAGTTTGGCCTGGATCATTTCGACCCCCTTGACCCAGCCGGTCTCCCGGTCGCTGTCCGGGATGGCGTCGATCGCCCGATCGAGGTCATCGATCGCCGGCAGGAATTGCCCCACCACATCACGGGTCACCAATGGGCGAAGGGCGAACCGTTCCTGTTCGGTGCGTCGCTTGAAATTGATGAACTCGGCCCGGCTGCGCTGCAACTGGTCGAGATAGTCGTCGCGCTCCGAAATGGCACGCGCCAACTCGTCCTCAGGCGCTGCTTCCTCGATGTCCGGGATTTCGATCCCGTCAGGCTCCTCGTCGTTGGCTGGAGCCTGGTCCCATGCCTGGTCTCTGGTCACGTCTCACTCCTCGATCGGCGCGCCGGAGTTCCGGCATTCGCCCTGCTGTCGTGCCATCGTCGCGTTGCGCGACATCCATGTTCATGTCGATCAGGAGGAATACAGATCCTCCATCAGGTCGCTCATCAGCCGGGCCATGTAACGCACCGACGAGATCGACCGCCAGTAGGGCATCCGGGTTGGTCCCAGCACCCCGAGAATGCCGGTCACCTCGCCGTCGACGCCGTAGGTGGCCATCACCACCCCGAACCGCCGCAGGGCATCGGCCGGATTCTCGTCACCGATGAACACCTGCACCCCGCCGCCCGCCGTCAATTGCGGCAGCACTGCTCCCAGCAGTGACCCGCCGCGCATCAGTTCGAGCACGCTCTGCGCTTCTTCGCCGGAGAATTCGGGTTGCCCCAGGATGTTCTCCAGTCCCGAGTGCCTGATCTGCGTGTGTTCGACCGAATCGAGCCCGCGCAAACCCGCCACCACCTGCTCGAGTACGTCCCGCGCGAGCGGTGACGACCCAATCACCCGGCCATCGATTTCGTCTGCCGTCAGGCCTCGCACCACCGGCGCCAGGGTATCGGCGATCCGGCTCAATTCCGCCTGCTCGGCGTCTTCGTGAAGGTGCACCATCATCTGCCGCACCACCGTCTCCTGGGTCACGAGAATCAGGAGGACGACGCGCGGTTGCAACGAAATCAGTTCGAAGTGACGCAGCCGGGCGGAGAACGTCCGCGGCGCCGAAACGATCGAGACGTTGCCAGCCGTTTCCGCCAGCACCGACGCAGCGAATTCCACCCATTGATCGAGCTGGAACTCCACCTGCCGAAACTGGTGCCGAATCATGATCTGGTCACCCGAAGACAATTCGGGCGCCCCCATCAGGTGATGGACGTAGTAGCGATACCCCTGGTCGGTCGGGATTCGTCCGCCAGACGTATGCGCCTGGTTGATGAACCCGGCCTGTTCGAGCTCGACCATCTCGTTCCGGATCGTGGCCGAAGAGACGCCAATCGGATAGCGCTCGGTCAGGGTCTTGGACCCAACCGGGCGGCCGCTGGCCACGTACTCCTGCACGATCAGTTTGAGAATGGTGCGCTGCCGTTCGGTCAGACGCCCGTGGTCGTGCTGGGAAAACTCCACATCCCTGCCATTCCTGATACCATTAGCACTCTCAAATGCCGAGTGCTAACACGGTGAAGGGTACCAACTCTGACCACTCCGTGTCAAGGTTCAGCGGCGTGGTGACGGGCAAATGCCAGGCAGGCTGTGACACCCTTCCTGGTAGGGAAGACCTCTCCGGCGCACGACCATCTCGACATCACCAATGCTCGATGCGCCGGATGATGGTCTTCCGTTCCAACGGTCCCGTTTTGCCGAGGGGACCGACATGCTGTCACATCGGAAATCTGGCCATACCCGGTCGCCCCGCATCCGCCATTGCGATGCTGCGTGCACGTTCCCGGAGTCAGCCATGACCGCTTGCGTAGAGGAAGGCCATTATCCGGCGCAATGTTGGTCCGGCCAAGGCGATCTTCTGTGCGCCGGAAGGCCTTCCCTATCGGTTGGTCATTGGGTTTCGTGCCTCATCCTTCCGGATGACGGCCGTTCGATGAAACCGGAGGCGTGCCGCGCCCGAACAACCGGCTGAGAAGACCCGGCTTCTTTTCCGGTTGGCTGGCGGCGTCGATCCGCGCCCGGATCGCGGGATCGATACGCTTCCTGTCCGGCATCACGACGTTGGCGCCGGGCAAGCCTTCACCGTTCGGGCCAACCACGTCGAGCGCCTCATACAGGCCAAGGTCACGCGACCGGGCGTAGGCAACCGCTTCGTACGTCAGGCCGACGACCGGGTAGGGGTCGCACTCGGCCGCAACGAGCCGCTTCACCGACCGTTCAAGGTGTTCGTCGAGGAGCGCCTGCGCCTGGTCCATCAGACGGGCAGGTATCCACGCCCCACCCATCATCCCCATCTGGTAGTCGAGGCGGACAGGCATCGCCCGCACTGCGGCCTGCTCGATCCCGTACTCCTGGAACGCCCGGGCCGGGGGCCGCATCAGCATACCCATCTGCCGGTCGACTTGCGCTTCCCAGAACGTGAGGCCGAACGGGTCGTTGATGAAGACCGGATGGGATGCCGCCAGTGCCTTCGCCAGGCCGAGGGTGACCCGGTTCGCCCCCCGCTCGCTGCCGCGCCGCATCTGGTAGTCGGCGTCCTGCATGCCGTCATCGAACCAGGCAGCCCAGGCGGTGTCGATGGCGCCACCCTGCAAGGCGGCGATATAGGCCTGGACGACATTGGGATCGAACGGATGCAGCGAGACGACATGCATGATCGGCTCCGTGTGGGTTACGACGCGCGGGAGACTGGTTCGTGGCAGTATACGGACTGGCGTCACCTGACCTCGCCAGGCAGAACCAGGGATGTACACCAGATGCGCGTTGCCCCCACCGGATCCACCCTTCAACTCCGGATCGTTACCAGCAAGCGCGACACCTATGTCGCCCAATCCCTCGTCGACGGCGCCAGTCGCCGCGAACTTGGCCGGATATCCACCGACGAGGACCCGGAAATCCTTGGCATGGGCTCTGTCCGCCTCACCGGCGTCGATGCCGCGGATGTCCTGGAGCATGTGGTGGACGAGGAAGCCTGGCTCGCGGCGATCCACGACGCCATCCCGGCCGGTTCGCCGCTGATCGTGCGAGTTCCGTTCGAGGGCCCAGTAACCTGGCTCGACGCCCGGAACGTTTACCGATACTTGCAGGACATCACCGGCTGGGGAGAGCGCCTCCTGGAAACGCAGACGAAAGGCTGGCACCGCCACTACACCCGTCGCGATCTGGAAAGACTGCTCCACGACTCCGGTTTCGCCATCGACCGTACCGAGCTGCACGGCTCGCCCCGGCACGATGTCGCGCAGCTGGGTCATCTCGTCTGGGGCAAGATTCTCCGCGAGGACGAATTCGCGGAATTCACCGCAATCGAACGGCGGGTCGACGCCGATGCCGGCCTGGACCTGCCCCGTCTCGGCCCATTCAGCACCAAGATCGCCGCCTGGGCGACACGGCAGTAGACGAGTCGACAGGCCCTGGGCAACTGGGATGGAGTCCAGGCATAGCGCGTTTTGCTTTCATTGGCAGGGTCCGACCCCAACACTCTCGGACACTTGCCCCCATACTACCTGGGCCGTCATCCTGAGCGGAGCGAAGGATCCCCGCGCGAAGCGCAATCGGCCGCAGGTCGATGCATGATCTGCCTGACGAGGCGTCCACCTGCGGTGGACTGGCTTCGCCGGGGGATTCCTCGCAAGCTCGGAATGACAGCATGGGGACGGGTGGAACCGCCGAACATGCGGAGGTGTTGGGCCGCACGAGACAAGGTCGCCCGCTTGCGATTGTTCGCGTCTACTCCCCCTCGTCGCCCAGATCCACGTTGGCCAGCTCCAGAACGCCTTCGCCCCGCACGATCGGGAATGGCACGCGCGGCACGAACCGGTCGACCAGGTCTCTCCGGTCCGCGACGCCAAGCTCTCCCATGATCAGGGCGAACCGGCCACGCAACTCGTCGAGGATCGCGTCCTTGCGGTCCGCCTCCAGCGCCCACACCTCACGCTTGAACGGACCGATCGCGCGCTTGCGTGCGGTGTAGTAGAACTGCGCGTCGGTCATGCCTTCCTTGCGCTCGTCGGTGTGGTTTGCATCGAGGTAGGCGTAGATCCGCGCCAGCAATGCGGCCGGGAAGGCACCAGCGTCGAAGATCGCGCTCTGGAAGGCAGTTGCCAGGTGAACTTCCACCGCGTTCGCCTGCGCGAACTGGCCAAAGGCAGATTCCGGCAGGGTGGATGCTCCGTGCTGGACTGCGCCCCCCAGCCCGTATTTCCGTTTGGCCGCCTCCGAGAGTTCAGCCAGCGTGCCGAAATCGACGCTGACCTCCTTGATCGAGCCATCGGGGAGCACGACGCCACCGTGGCTGGTGCCGGTTTGCACGCTGATCTTGCTGATCCCGGTGTAGGTGCGTCCCGCCGCCCGGCCGAGCCGGTCGAGTTCCTCCAGGTACCCCTCCATGAAGGCGTCGAGATCCTCGACCGTGCTGTTCTGGAGCCCAACCTCGCCGATCTCGCCGCCGACCGAGATCGTGACGCCCTCCGGTTCCGCCTCCCGGATCGCCTGGGTCAGAATCGCGGTCGTGACGTAGTTCGGTTCCTGCTGGCGTCGCAACCCGGCCCGCGACAGGTCCACCAGCGTTGATGAGTCGATATCGATGTTGCCGTATCCAGCCGCCAAGGCCTCCAGCGTCAGGCTGCGGACCGCCTCCAGCTCAGCGGCGGGATCCTTGCCCCAGGCCTTCAGGCTCGCCTGGTAGTGGTCACCCTGGATGAAGACCGGCCCCTGCCACCCTTCCTTGACAGCGGCGGCAAGCACGGAGGAGGCGTACTCCCCGGGCCGCTGGTCGGTATAGCCCATTTCCGACCGCGCCAGTTCGAACAGGATCTGGCTGGTGCCGGTCTCCCGCGCCGCCTGGAACACGGTCTGGGCGAGATCGTAGGCCATCATCCGCAGGTTGATGGCAGGCGTCGTGGCGTTCGCGTATTCTTCGCGCCCGGCGGCCATGTAGAGATCGTGGATCGATGCGGTCCACGCACCGGTGACTTCGGCCAGGTGACGGATCAACCAGCGGCTGGCATCGCGGACATCGGTCTCGCCAAACGCGGAAGTCCAGGCCAGCCGGTCGATGAACTCGCCGCGAACCGCGCTCGCGTCGAGGATTTCGATGCCATCCGTCTCGATGCGGACGATGCCGTCCGCCGCCAGTTCGAGGTCGGCGATCGAACCGAATTCCTGCACGGTCATTCCAGGGCCCCTTGCGTGTGCGCCCGGCACCGGGTTGCGGTCGGGCACCGCGATTTCGCTGCCTCCATTGTCGCCCAGGTGGCAAGGACCAGGCACCTCCGGATGGACAGTCCGGAGAGGTGTGGTCACCGGTGCCACTCGCGCCTCCATCCATGCCAGGGCGGGCAACCGCCTCGCCCGGGGGCTCAACCCAAACCCTGTCCCCTTCACGACCCGTTCACGGGGGGGTGGTATGCCGGATCTGAACCCCCTCCGTTGGGGCCGATCGGCCTGACGGCCGCAGGCCGGAAGGTCTGTCGGCCCGCCATGTTGTGCCTGGTGACACGGGCCGACAGACCCTCGCTGGCGCTCGGGCCGACCGGCCCCTACGGCAAGGCGCGCCGGGCATGCGGAGCGACACACAAGCTCTCCCTACCTCTATGAGTTCCTGGCACGGGAAGTGGAACCGTGGGTCCGCCAGTACGGAGGTCCGGGCTGGCAAGAGGGCACGCGGGGATGTGGGCACATCTCTCTCAGGCCCGCATTATGCTTCCCTCAGCCGGTGTGGCGACAGGTTGAGATCAGAGGTCGGACCAGTCGAAGGAGATTGCAGATGGCGGACCAAACAGACGGATCGTGCCGTGGCTGACCCGGGCGCTCCTGCGGTCGATCCAGGCACACTGATACGGAGCCGGGAGTATCGCATCCTGCTCCTGTTCGCCGGGGTGATCGGCGTCCTCGTGTCGCTGGTCTCCTGGAGCTTTCTCGAAGTTGTCCACGGAATCCAGGTGTGGGTGTATCTGGAACTCCCTGCCGACCTCGGGTTCGATACGGCACCGGCGTGGTGGCCGTTGCCATGGCTGGCGGTTGCCGGCATGCTCACGGCCATCGCCATCACCCGGCTCCCTGGTCACGGCGGCCATGTGCCTGCCGATGGTCTCAAGGCCGGCGGCGGACCCACCCGGCCGGTCGACCTGCCGGGGATCCTGCTCGGGGCGATTGCCACGCTCGGCTTCGGGCTCGTGCTCGGTCCCGAAGCGCCGTTGATCGCGCTCGGTATGGGACTCGGTCTCGTCACCATTCGACGCGTACGCCCGGACATGCCGCAGCAGGCCCAGACCATCCTCGCTTCCGCCGGCAGCTTCGCCGCCATCTCGACGGTCTTCGGCTCTCCGGTGATCGGGTCGGTGATCCTGGTCGAGGCAGCCGGGCTGGGCGGGGCCATGCTCCCGCTCGTCCTACTTCCAGGGCTCATCTCGGCTGGTGTGGGCTCGCTCGTCTTTATCGGCATGGGAGAGTGGACCGGGCTGAGCATGAGCGCATGGGCATTGGACCCGCTGGCGCTACCGCAACTCTCGCGCCCCGGATTCGGCGATTTCGGCTGGACGATCGTCCTGGCGCTGGCGACGGCGGTTGTCGTCTTCGTCATCGTCGAAATCGGGCGCTGGTCGCAACGGCTGGTCGCGCGGCGACCGGTCGTGCTGACAGTTGCCGCCGCCCTCATCGTGGGCGGTCTGGCCATCGCCTTCGGCCAGATCTCCGGCCAATCTGCCGACGCGGTGCTCTTCTCCGGTCAGGATGCGTTCGCGACATTCATTCAGGAAGGGCCTAACCTTCCCCTGTCCACCATTGTGCTACTCCTGGTCTGCAAGGGGCTGGCCTGGAGCATTTCCCTCGGCAACTTCCGGGGCGGTCCAACCTTTCCGGCGCTCTTCCTGGGCGCGGCCGCCGGCCTCCTTGCCGCCCACCTGCCCGGGTATGCCGATACACAGGCGGTCGCGGCGCTGATGGGCGCCGCGTGCGTGTCAATCATGCGGCTCCCGCTTTCCTCCGTGGTGATCGCCCTGCTCCTGACCTCCCAGGCGGGGCTCGCGGTCGCTCCGCTGATCATCGTGGCGGTCGTCGTTGCCTATATCACCACCGAGGTTCTCTCGACGCGACGCTCCCAGCCATCGGAATCCGGGCACGACTCATCGCCGACGGCGATTCGCCCGTCGCCCGGAAGGACGTAGCAACATCCCACCGCTGGTTAGCGTGCGTGGGTTGGCGCACACCTGTCGCTCGCCTACGCTGTCGCGTAGATCGCGGCATCCTCGACGTCGAACGGCAAGTCGATCCTCCGGCCGCGCCGTGCCGACTCGTAGGTTGCGAAGATCAGCTCGGTCGCCTTGATGACCTTGCGTGACGACAGCTCCGGCTCGCGCCCTGCACGCAGGGCATCGATCGCGTCCAGCACCCCGATCGCCACCGTGTTGTGCAGGTCGCTCCGGTCGCCGAGATCAATCACTTCCCAACCCGGACGTCCTTTCACCCAGGCTCGCAATGGGGATGCCTGCAATGAGACCTCGATGGTGCCATCGGTGCCGGTGATGCGGGTGAACAGCGGCCACTCCGGGCGGGCGTTGGTCGCCAGGGTGCCGATCACACCGTTGTCGAACTCGAACTGGCTGATTGCCTGGCCTTCCAGCTGGACCCCGAACACCGAACTCCCGCCCGTCGGCTCGACCTGGCCCAGCACCCACTTCACCGTCCGCTCGTCGTTGTAGAAAAAGAACATGTCGAACCAGTGCGTGCCCCAGTCGAAGAGGTTGCCGCAGGACCCTTCCAGCCGAACCAACTCGCCGATGTCGCCATCACGAAGCATCTGACGTGCCCGCACGAACTCCGGCCCGAACCGGCGCTGGTGGTTGAACGTGAGCTGCACCCCGCGCTCATCGCAGACATCGTGCATGCGCTTCGCCTCGGCCCAGGTTGGGGACATCGGCTTTTCACAGTGAATGGCTTTCACGCCTGCTTCCGCGGCGGCGATGACCATCGGTGCGTGCAGGTTCGGCCAGGTGCAGATGCTCACCATATCGAGATGCTCGTTGGCCAGCATCTGCCGGTAGTCCGTGTAGATGGCGTCGCCCCCGTGAATGTCGCGGAATGCTTCGGCGTTCTCCGGCACCAGGTCGGCGAGGGCGACGAGATCGGTGTACGGCGAGTCCTTGTAGCCCTTCGCGTGGAAGTGCGACATGCCGAACCCGGTCGCGCCATCCGATTTCCAGGGACGCCCACACCCGATGATGCCCGCGCGATACACGCTCACAATCGACTCTCCCCTTGTTGATCGCCGTCGCTCGTTCCCCTACGCCCCGGTTGCCTCGCCGAGATGAGCGCGGCTCCAGGCAACGCTTTCCTCGAAGTGTTCGCGCTGCTGCGTCCGCAGGGCCTCCTCCAAATCCTGACCCGGCACAGGCACGATCTGGTCGATCGGACCCGGCTCACCCGACGCTGCCAGGGTGAGGAACCGCGCGAACGAGCGCGCCGTCATGTCCGGGTACAGGGTCCATAGCTCCGATTCGGGGTTGCGGTAGTCGAGCAGCTTTGGACCGCCACCGGTGATGACTTCGAGGTCGATCGGGGTGGCTGGCGACGCGGCCAGGATGATCTCCACCACCCTTCGCAGGTCGACGGACCCTCGCCCCGCTGGCGCCCACTGCACCATCGCCCCTTCCGGCACCGACCATACTTTCGTGTCGCGCAGGTGGGTGGACACCGTGTACGGCGCCAGGATCTCCGCCGCGAAGATCGGATCCTCGGCCGCGTAGACCGGGTTCCCGCTGTCGAAGCAGACACCCACCCGTGCCGAGCCAACCGCTTCGATGATGTCGCGCAACTCGGGCGCCAGCAGATCGCCCATGCCGTGGTTCTCGACGGCGATCGTGATGCCGGCCGCTTCCGCCTTCGGCACAATTGCCTTCAACGTGCGGATCGTCTCGGCGATCAGGTCGGCAGGAGGCACATACAGGCGGTCGCTCGCCATCCCGACGAAGCACCGCACGATCGGCGATCCGACGATGACCGCCGCGTCGATCATGTCGGAAAGCTGCGCCTCTCCGGTGCCGTACGAGGGGACGAACGTCTCCGCGAGGCCGTTAAAACTTCGCATCCCAACTTCGAGCGTGATCCCGAGACCGTCGGCATGGGCGCGAACCCGTCGCAACTCCTCCGGATCGAGTCCACCCAGATGCTCCCTCTCGGAGAAGTGAACATTGTCGAGTCCAAGTCCGGCTGCGTAATCCAGGATCTGGTAGGCGTCCCACCCCTGCGAGCGAACGCTGAAACTGTCGATACCAAGCCGCATAGCCACTATCCTCGGTTGGTGTGCGATGCCGGAGGGCCGAGACAAGCACGGCAACCCTACGGCGTTTGCAGGGGCCGACCCCGTGTCGGCCCTTTCGCCCTGTCACTCCCGGTACGCAATCGTCACCTTCCGGCCGGACGCCGCCGATTCCTCCATCGCCTCAGCGATCGCCGCCGCCCGGTACCCGTCCTCGAACGTCGCGCCGTACGGCCCGATCGTCGATCCGGTGACGATGGCCTCGATCATGTGATGCAGTTCGTTGATGTGAGCGTGCTCCCAGCCGAGGATGTGCCCGCCGGGCCACCACACCTTCGCGTAGGGATGGTCGGGACGGGTCACCAGCACATCCTGGAAGCCCATTACCTCGGATACAACGGCATCCGCCAGGTACACCTGCAATTCGTTGAGGCGCTCCAGGTCGAATCCGATCGATCCCCGGGAGCCGTTGATCTCCAGCCGCAGCGAGTTTGCACGGCCGGTCGCCAGGCGCGACGCCTCGATCGTGCCGACCACGCCGCTCTGGAACTCGACCAGTGAGACCGTCGCGTCGTCCCACTGCATCTCGATCATGCTGCCGTCCGGTCCCGGCCGCTGTTCGCGAAACCGGGGCGCCAACGCGGACACCGTGGCAATCTCCCCGACGAGGAACCGGGCGAGATCGGTCGCATGGCTCCCGAGATTGAGTTGCGAACCCACCCGAGCCGAGTCGCCTTCGGGCATTTTCCCCAGCGGCCGGTCCGGGTCGTGCAGGCTCTGCTGCAGGTACTGGATACGCACCTGGTAGAGCTCGCCAAGGTCACCACGCTCGATCAGTTGGCGCGCCAGCCGGATGGCGGGCACGAACCGGTAGTTGAACCCGGTCATGTGCTGCTTGCCGGAGGCGCGGGCCGCCTCCACCATCCGCCAGGCGTCCTCCGCGCCGAGCGCCAGCGGCTTCTCGCAGACCACATGCTTGCCGGCCTTCAGCGCCGCGATCGACGGCTCGACGTGCATGTGGTGGGACGAGCAGTTGTCGAAGAGGTTGACCCGCTCGTCCTCCACCAGTTCTTCCCAACTCGTGTAGTAGCCCTCGTACCCATAGCGGCGGGCGGCTTCGGCGACGCGAGCCTCGGTCCTGCCTGCAATCGCGACCAGTCGCGGTGTCGCCACCAACGGCCAGAACATGTAGGGCATGGTCCGGAACGCGTTGCTGTGCGCTTTCGCCATGAAGTTGTACCCGAGCAGCCCGACGCCGACAGTTGGTGTGGTCGGGTCCGGGCCAACCAGGGTAAAGCCGGAGGTCGTCATCGCTCTGTCGAATCCCTTGTTTGCACCCGGAGTGCGCTGGCCGTCCAGGACGTTCCGGGGAGTACATTGTGTCCCCGATCGTGA
>CAZSUN010000046.1:0-28289 GCA_964610045.1 uncultured Sphaerobacteraceae bacterium | reverse complement strand
ATCGACGGCAACGCCATCGCCATCTCACCCGATGGCGCCACCATCGCCGGCCTGGGGCCCGACCGGGAGTTCTGCTTCTGGACCGTTGAGGATCTCGGCAAAACCTGCCCGGAGCCGCCGCCCGGCCGACCTCTCGACATCGACCCGGATTCCATCGCCTGGGCTCCCGACAGCTCGGCCGTCGCGTTCTCCGTCCTCGCCTACCGGTATTTCATCGATGGCGACATCTATGTTGCCGGGCGCGACGACTCGGCGATCCGGAATGTCACCGACGACGGCATCGAGGACGCCGACTTCTTCGGCGACGATGCCGAACCGGTGCCGATGGATGTGATGCCGGCCTGGACCCCGGACAGCGCGTCGATCGTGTTCTCTCGCACCGTGTTCGACGATCGCGACGAGTATTCCAACGAGATCATGCGTGTTGCCCGCGACGGCGACGACCCCGAAACGCTCCTGTCCCTGCCGGAGCTGCCGGCGTCAATCTTCCTGCCGATGCGCGTCCTCACCGACGGCTCGATCCTCTACACGGTTGGCTTTTCCGATCAGGACGAGCCCACGAACGGCCTGTGGTTGCTGTCACCGGACGGAGACGCCACCAAACTGATGCCGGGAACCGCCGGTTCGGACTTTCCCGTCCCGATGGTCAATGATGTCCGGGAGGGCGACGGTGAGATCCGCATCCTGGGACATTCACCGCTCCTCCTCGCCCAGTATGGCTCCAGTGAGCCATTCGCCTTTGTCTGGTCATCGGAAACCGGCGAGGCAGTCCCACTCGAACCGGCCGCTAACCAGTCCGGCAGCGCCGTCTACCCGGGCGCGATCTCGCCAGACGGGGGCACCCTCCTCTCACTCGAACGAGGAGCCGGCGAACTTCCGCAGATGACGCTTCAAGGCCCCGTCTCAAGCGTGGCAGTGTTGCCGGAGTTTGGAGCCGAGGTGATGCCGGGTGGCAGGCCGATCTACCGCATTGCCTCCTGGTCGGATGCGAACCTGGCCCTCATCTCGCCCTACCTCACGGATGGCGCCTATCTGGTCTCGGTCGAGCCAGTTTCCCCGGGCGTCACATAGCCTCGCGGGGGCACCGCCCCTCTCGGCATTCCGACACGATCGCCACGGGTGGGGCATCGGGGCAGGGAAACCGGAACACGTCAGGACAGGTCGATTTTCGCGACCGTGCCAGTCTGGGCCAGGGTGATGGCATTCCCGTCGGCGTCGACTGTCTCCAGCCGCAACGAGAAGGTCCAGATACCGCTCCCGAATCCGTCTTCCGGAGCGTACCGGGTCGAGATGCTGGTGACACCGGTTGCGAGGGACATGCGATCGGCCAGAACGGCCTCCTCCACGACGTGACCGTTCTGCACCGCCACCAGCACCAGGCGCGCCGACGCAATGGGCGATCCGGTATTGGCGATGCTCGCCTCAACGTACACCGACAGCAGGGGATCACCTTCGGCCCGCACGCTCGCGTGCTCGAACCGGATCTCCGCCTGGGCGAGCGCATCGGTCTGGGTCGGCTCGGGAGTGGCAGGCATCGCGGTTGCCGCCAGCGCTTCCAACCCGGCCGGGACGACCAGGGCGCTGTCCTCGATGCTGGCGGTTGCGCCGGTGTCGGCATCCTCCAGTTCGAGGGTGAGGTCGTAGCTTCCCGCCGGCGGGAGCGGGATCAGTGGCACTTCAAGAACCGTCGATGTCCCGGCAAACACCGCTCCCATCCGCACTGGCACCTCGGCGACGACCGCCCCGGCGGAGTCGGCGAGCGACAGGGTCCCGGCCGGCGAAACCGGCAGCGTCCCGGTGTTGGCAAGTCCAACCTGGACCACGTTGCCGCGTCCCTGCTGGACCAGCGTGGGGGAATCGAGCGTGAACGCGGCCTCGGCCTCACCGGAAACCAGGATCGCGATCAGGGCCGTGGCGCTCACGACCCGGGTTGTGTCGCTGTTCGGGACCGGAGCCGGTGCCACCGCCTGCGCAACCACCGCCGCCACGTACAGGCCCGGTGCGGCCGTTGCCGGAATCCGGACCGTCACGGGCCGCTCGATGAGACCGCCCGGTTCGAGCGTTGGGTGGCCGGTGGCGACATCGAGCCAGGTAGCCGGAGCGGCGAGTGCGGCGTCCGGAGGCGAGACCAGGACTCCACCATTGACGGCGGACTCGACATTGGCGACGCGAATGTCCGCCTCGATCGCCGTCTCACCCCCCGCCCGGAGCTGAAGCGGAACCGTGACCACATCGCCAGGATCGGCGATGACATCGAACACGCCCGGTTCGGCTCCACTACGGTCGGTGAACGCCAGGAGAGAAACCGACGGCTCCTGCACCGCCATAGCCGGCAAGGCCGCCATCGCCACGAGAACGAGTGCGGCCAGCATCTGGAGCGTTCTCCGGGAGGCGTTCGTCACGATGGCCATGTGAACGCCTCCACCTGCAGGGAATCGATCGTCAACGCGTCGCCACCGGCAGGGACCAGGGAGAGCACGAGCGCACCATCAGGCGAGGCGCCGGCGGGAACAATGACCGATATCCGGGAACCGGCAATGGTCGCCGTGGTCCCATCTACCCCATCGGTACCAGCCAGGTTCCAGGCGCCGTCACCAGCCTCAACCAGCGTCACGACGAGATTCCAGGCACAGGCCAGCGGCGCTCCGGTCCAAATGAGCCGGATCGAGGTCGGAGCGGGATCCCGCTCGGTGTCGACCCACAGTGCGTCGATCGAAACCACCGGCAACGTGCTGGCAGCTTCCTCGATCACCAGCTCAGCGGTCGCGGCCATCTGCTGGCTTCCATCCGCACTGCCAGAGATCTCGAAGGCCAGCCGGGTGGACGGCAGGGCGCTGCACGACCGCTGGTACCCGAGCAGGAACCTGACCTGCGGCGAGGCGGGATCAGGTTCGAAGGTGACCAGGTTATTGCTGGCGTTCAGCAGACCGGGCGTATTCGGGGCGTCCTCGTCGACAAGGATGACGCGCCAACCGGGCGTGGTCGACGTGGCGCGGACCTGCACCCGGTCCAGCCCGCTCGCGTCGAGATCGATGGTGCAGAAGAGCAGGGTCCAATCGCCGGTATCGATCGAACTCGTAGGTGTGGACGCCGGGGTCGCATCGCCGGCGCCCGGCTGACCGCAGGTGACTTCGGCTTCCCGGACTTCCGGCGGTTGCGTCGTCGCCGGTGGCGGTGCGGTATCGGCAGCCGGGGTTGCAGGCACGTCGGTTGGGAAGGGTTCCGGCGTTTCGGTTGGTTCCTCTGTCGGTTGCTCGGTTGGAACGTCCGTCGGCACTTCGGTCGGCTGTTCGGTCGGGACCTCCGTTGGTTGCTCGGTGACCGGGATTTCGGTCGGGGGAACAACCGTCGGTTGCTGGGTCCCGGGCACATCGGTTGGCGGCGTTTCGGTCTGCACGGCCTGGCCATGGGCGGTGAGCCCAAGGCAAACCACGAGTGCGACGAGGATCGCCAGCATACGCTGGCGCCAGGAGGATGTTGGCATCGATCAGGAATCTCCTCTCACTGTTCGGAACCGTGCGCTGGGGTGTTGCGGACGGCCCTGCACCCGTCTCCGGGCGGCTGCAACAGGGAGCGTGATGAGTCCAATGCTGCCAGTATAGGGCAGGCTCACGCTGGTTTGGCGATGTGCGGGACGCCGTGCGACAGTTCGTCAGACGCGATTACCAGTGCGACTGGAGACCGACGATGACACACCCCTGGTGGCCCCTGTTCGACCTGCGGATCGCCAACGGACCAGTGACCCTGCGGGCGATGACCGAAGCCGACCTCGACACCCTGGCGGAATCGCTCCCCGACGACCTGGAGCAGAATCCGGGCGCGACCCGGTATCCGGGTCTGCCGGACAGCGCCAACCGGCGGATCGTGGCCTGCCAGGAGTACTGGTCGGCGTGGGGAACCTGGTCGACCGATGCGTGGAACCTCCGGTTCGTGACCATACTCGACGGTGAAATCATCGGCAGCCAATCACTGGAGGGGACAGACTTCGTCCGGCTACGGGTGGTGGATACCGCGTCCTACCTGGCGCCGGAGATGCGCGGCCATGGCTACGGGAAAGCGATGCGACGGGCGGTGCTGGCGCTCGCGTTCGGCGAAATGGGAGCGGAAATGGCCATCACCTCGGCCTGGCACGACAATCATGCTTCGCTCGGAGTGTCGCGGGCGATGGGATACGAACCGAACGGCGAAGCGCGACATGCGCGCGAGGACCATGTAGACCGGATGGTGCATCTCCGATTGATGCGGGAGACCTGGCTGGCGAGCGGCCAGGCGGACGGGATCGCGATCGAGGGGTTCGACGCCTGCCGGCCGTTCTTCGGGCTGGCGTGACGACCAGGCATCAGTAGGTGCCATCGTCATCCTCGTCGTCGTCAAGTTCCTGCTCGCGGGCAACGATGCGGGCGGCTCGCTGTTCGGCGGAGGCGTGCCCGGCCTGGAGGTAGATGAAGGCGATGGCGACGGTGATCCCGATGGCGAGGGCGAGACCCAGCAACCACTGATCGAGGGCGAAGGCGATGGCCCCGCCAATGCCGATACCAAGAAAGGCGCCCGCGCCCCACCCGATCGCCTGCCGTTGCCGCCGTTCGTGATTGGTCCCGGTGGTCGCCATCGGTGCACTCCTTCCGTGCTGGATGCCCGGTTGCCACGAACACGGCTACACCCAGGTATTGCTCGATGGGCAGCGACTACCGGCGGCGGGCGGCCCGGCTCCGAAGGACGAACCAGCCGAAGAGCAGGGTCAGCGCGACCGCGAGCCCGATCAGGATGGCGAAGTCCTCACCCTGGTCGGCGATCACGATGGCCGTCCCGACACTACCGAAGATCAGCAGAAGGACGAGGAGGACGGAAACCGCATTCATGAGCTTCTGCGGGATGGCCGGCGGCGCTGGGGCATCGTCGTTCCAAAGATCGTCGCGGTCTCCGTTGCTTGATGGGGTGCTCATGATTCCTGCATCCGGTGGTCGGGTGGGCGGCAGTATTCCGCGCTCCTGACGGTACCACGCCGGGACGCGTCTGGCGAAGAGGACGATCACAGGTGTGCACGCAGGTTGCCCCGGTACGTGTGGCATCGTAGCGTTGCCGGCGGAAGGCGGTGTGCTTCGCACGAAGTGGACGTGCTGCGCACAGGGGTGTTTCGCTTCGCTCAACATGACGATTTGGAGAAGCGCAAGGTGGGTTCTGGACCGAAGGGCGTCATATGGGACGTCGATGGCACCCTGATCGATTCCGGGCACGCGCACTGGCAGAGCTGGCGCGTGATCTTCGCCGAAGACGACATGCCGGACCTTTCGTACGAGACGTTCCTGACCTGGTTCGGGCGACGGAACGACGACATCATGCGCGAACACTTCCGCGGCACGCTGTCGTTCGACGAGGCAATGGCGCTGGCGATCCGGAAGGAGCGCCACTATCTCGATGGGCTGCGGGCGGAACCAACGCCGATTCCGGCCGGGGTGCAGGACTGGCTTGACCGGCTCGCGGCAGACGGCTGGAAGCTCGGTATCGGGACGTCCGCCCCGCGCGAGAACATCGAGATCATCCTCGGCCAGTCGGGGTGGCTCGGCACCTTCGACGCGGTGGTAACCAAGGACGAGGTGCGGCACGGGAAGCCGGACCCGGAAGTGTTCCTGACGGCTGCCGCCCGGCTGGGTGTGGATCCCGGCCGCGCGATCGTGATCGAGGATTCCGCCCACGGTGTCCTTGGCGCGCACCGGGGCGGGATGCGGTCGATTGGGGTCGGGCCGCATTTCGCCGGCCTCGGGGCGATGCTGGCGGTGCCGACGCTCGACCTGCTGGCGGCCGATGCGTTCGACCGGTTGCTGGAGGAGCCGGTGCCGAGCGTGGATCCGGCGTGGATGCGGGCGGAGGGTGTTTGAGCCAGGCACGGGCCGACACACGCTCGCTGACGCTCGCTGGTCGGCCCCTACGAAGATGGCGGTGCGTTATCCGGGCGTTGGGCCTGGAGGTTGAGACGCCAATAGTCGAGCAGCCAGGGAGGATCGTCGGTGGCGCCGAGGCGAACCATCTCGTCGAGGAATGCCTGGCGGAGGTCGTTGCTGGGCAACCGCTGCAGGTGGGTTCCGAAGACGACGGTTTCGAGAAATTCGCGGTAGGCGGCGGCATCGTCGAGCACAACCGGCGCGTGGATGACCTCCGCTTCCGGATGGGCGAACCCGGCTGACCCCAGGCGCGCGACCGTTTCGCGATCGCCGGCAAAATTCCACGGACCATCCCACGCTCCTACGTACGTGGCGAACGGATCCTGCCTAAGGATGGCGAGGGCGCGGTTGGCGACGTCGGCGATATTCGGCCCACCGCCGCACTGGGCGATCAACCAGCCACCCGGTTTCAGCGCCTCGTAAATACCGGCGAAGAGGGCGGGATGATCGCGCACCCAATGGAAGGTCGCGGTGCTGAAAACGATATCCGCTTCCTGGTGGAGATCCAGGTGGAGCAGGTCGCGCTGCAGGTAGGTGACCTGGCCGGGGAAGCGGGGTTCGAGGTGGGCCCGCGCCTGGTCGAGCATGTTCGCCGACTGGTCGATGGCGATCACCCGACCCTGCGGCAGGCGCGAGAGCACGAGTTCGGTGAGGCGACCCGTGCCGCAACCGGCGTCGACCACGGTCTCATCGCCCCGGAGCGGCAATCGTTCGAGGACGGCTCGGCCCCAATCGACGTGGGGGTTGGCGACCTTGTGGTAGCTGGCGGCGTTCCATTCCCGGAGATCGCTGGAGGTTTCGGGTGTCGTGCTCACGGTGTCAATCTGCTCCCTGACGCGGTTCTGCTACAGTGCGGCCCATATGGTAGGCCATGATGGCGACGCGAGGATGGCGGATGGGCGACGAGAATTTGTTTGGCGCGACCGATGCGCGGGCGGCAGACGAGCGGGCGTGGGAAGAGGCGAAGCGGCAAAACAGGATCAACCTCAAGGCTTTCCTGCTGACGATCGCGATCGTGATCGCGCCGTTCCTGGCGCTGATCGTCAGCTTCGATGCCGCGCTGATGGTGCTGGCGGCGGCGCTGGGGTTCACGACGTGGCTGACCTGGCATGTGGCGAACAAGGTCGATCACGTTCAGGGGTCGCGGCTGAAGGTGGCGGCGGTGATGAACTTCGGTGTGATGCTGATGGTGCTGCTGGTGCTGTATGTGCGCCTGACGGGATAGCCGGGTGAGAAAACAGGAAAGAGAAGAGAGGGAAGAGGAGAGGCTGGCACAGGCAATTGTTGCGTGAAGGCAATGGGATTTGCCTGGGTGTGCGAAACGGTCTGCATTCCCTTCATTTCCTGCATTTTCTTGAAGTGATGGGCTTTTTCGACGGTCGGTCGGTCCGTATTTACTCAAGCCTGAACCTGCATTTGCCGCATTTGAACCGGTTCCGTGGGTCAGAAAGGGCGACTCTCCGTGGTCGCCCGGAGCGATGGAGAACTCCCGGACCGACATGCGGTCGGTCCCTACGAACGATGCGCCCGCGTTGCCGGAAGGGTGGGCAACGGGGATGGTGCGTGCAATGGTCCCGCGTTTACGGGGCGCCCGACCAGGAGAACGCGGGGCGGCGGCGGATGTGCGCCACCCACCGGTAGGGAAGGCCTTTCCGGCGCATGGGCGATCTCCCCGGCCTGAAGGTGGCCTGCGCCGGATAATGGCCTTCCTGGTTCCCTGCCGGGGATGTCTCGGTCCGTGGTTGGCAATGGTCGAGTGCGGGCGACGACGGGGTGATGGACGGGACAAGGTGCCCGTCGCGCGGCCCATCGGTGCGGGCGACCATTACCTCGCCTGGCGGCTCGGTAGGTCGCCCCTATCAGAGGGGGACCAACGTTGCGGTGGGTCACACATGACCCGCCCTGCGATGGAGCGGCGAGGTCAGTCGAGGGTGGCGATGAAGGTTTCGAGGGCGGCGATGGCGTCCGGGGCGAAGGGGAGGTCGGGGTTGGCGTAGTCGACGGCGGCGTTGGGTTCGCCTTCGATGGTTTTCAGCAGGTGATTGGCGTCCGGGATCTCGACGAGGGTGACGGCGTCGTGGTTGGCGAAGCCGGTCATCAGGTGCGCAATGTGCTCAGGGAAGACCTGCTGGTCCTTGCCGCCGTGCAGGATGAGGACTGGTAGATCGGCGGGGAGCGAGGCGGCGATGGCGGCCGGGTCGTGGCGGTCGATCTCGACCAGGAACGGGATGTTGGCGGGAGCGAAGAGCGGCGCGATGGCGGCGGACAGCGGCTGGTCCGGCAAGGCCCCGGTTTCGCGCAGCGAGTCGCGGATGGCGTCGAGCTCGGCGATGCCGGCATCGGCGGCGTCCCGGGTCATCGCGCCGGCTACGGCGGCGGCCTCGTACTGGCGGGAGACCTGGTCGACGATAACATCGAGATACCGGAGCGAGAGGGGCGAGGCGAGGATGACTCCCGCCGGAGGCGTTCCAGCCTCCACCATTTCCTGCGCGAGCAGCAGGGCGAACAGTGCGCCTTCACTGTGCCCAATAAGGATGACCTGGCCGGGAGCGACGCCCGCCTGGTCCGCGGTGAAGGCGACGGCGTCACGCGCCTCCTGGAGGAAGACCTCGACGCCGACCGGGTCGGATGGATCGTGGCTGGCAAGGCCGGTTTCGCCCGAGCCGAGCTTGTCGTAGCGGAGCGAGGGCACCCCGCTGTCCGCCAGGACGGTCGCGATGTTGAGGTTGGTGTCCATGGCCGTCAGATGGCCGGAATTTCCGTCGCGATCGGTGGGTCCGCTGCCGGAGATGATGATGGCGGCGTATTGCGGGCGCGCCGTGCCGGCGGGGGCCATGTACGCCCCGTAAATGGTGTCATCCCCACTCTGGAAGGTGACGGCAATATCACTGACACCGGTTTCCGGCGCGGGAGAGGCTGCCGGTGTGGCGGACAGCGGTGCGGGGGCGGGAGCGACGAAGAAGCCGTCGATGAGACCTGAGTCACGATCGACATTGAGGGTGACCAGCACACGGAGCCCAGTGTCGCCAATCAGGACGAAGCGGGCATTGGTGGGTGGCATGTCGCGGGTGGTCATCATCGGGCCGGGTTCGATCCGGCTCGGGCCGAGCTGCTGCTGGAGCTGCGTGAAGAGCAAGGGCAACTGGCCGGCCGGGACCGAGGCGAGGAACACCGGCGCGAAGTGGGCGGCGAGTTCGTCCGGGGTGTAGGTGGCAGGATCGGTGTTGAGCGTCTCGACGAGCCAGGCGATCTGCTCACCGAGGGGACCCTGCGGGAGGATGGCCGGATCGGCCTCCGGGGCCTGGGCCGAGGCTGTTGCCGGCAGGATGACCGACAACGCGATGATGGGGGTGAGGAACCGGCGGATGGCCGCGGGAATGAATGACATGAATCCTCCTCTACGCCGGGGAGCGACGGGATGCTCACGCAAGTGTAGAGGAGGCGTGGCCAGGGTACGCGGGAGGACACACGCGCCGGTGGTCCTCCCATGGGTGGCGGAGCGGGATGCCGGGGACGAAGATTCCTCGCTTCGATCGGAATGACAACTCCTGATGCCGATTATCCTACGGGCGGATGACGTTGAGAGCCTGGCGGATTTCCCCGAGGTGGTAGGCGGTGTGGGCAACAATGCCGAAAGCACCGCCCACGAACTGGTCGTTCCAGGTTTCGTTCGTGCTCGCGAAGTCGAGGAGACCACGGTAGGCGGTGTCGAGGCGGGCAACGAGATCGATCCACTCGGCCTCATTGACCTCGCCGACCTGCCAGGAGGAATCCCAGTCGGCCGGGACGTAGGTACCGGCTGCGGCGTTGGCGGCGATCGCATCGAGGTAGAAGCGGATGTGGTTCACCTTGGCGGCGATGTTGCCGCTGCGGGGTCCGAGCGATTGCGACGCTTCCCCGGCCGTGATCGAGGCAAGGGTTGCGAAGAGCGAATCGCCCTTGTCGAGGAAGAATCCGTGGACGTTTTCGAATGCCTCTTCGAGCGAGAGCTTGAGAGCAGTCCGGAAGGTTTCAACCGGGATCACGTTGACGGTCGTTTCCATGCATCCTCCGTGGGGTTCAACCGGCCAGGAGCGGCCACTGATGGTGAACGATACGGGGTAGTGCGGTCAGCAAGTGTCCGGATTTCCGACGACGCGGCGGACCACGACAAGACCGACTCTTTTTGTCGGATTTCGGCTATCATCCCCGGCGGGATGGCGGACCTCGCCACCAACCACACCCATGCACGCTGGAGAACGATCATGACCGAACTCACGTCACCCGTGGAGTGCGCAATCGACCAGGAAGCGACGTGGTCGCCCGAGGCGATTCAGCGGCTGGCAGCCGCGCTCAGCCGCCGCCGGCTGATGACGGCCAGTTTCGCCAGTGTGGCGCTGGCCGGTCTCGCCGGATCAGCCGGCGCGCAGACGCCCACCGCAGCCTGGAGCTTCACCGATGACAAGGGCGTCACGATCGCCCTCGACACGCCGCCGGCGCGGATCGTCTCCGACCTGCTGATGGCGGCCGCGCTGTGGGATTTCGGGGTGCAGCCGGTGGCGGTGTTCGGTTGGGATGTCACCGCCGACAACACGCTGGGCGTTGGCGGCGGCAACATCGACCCGGAGGCGGTGGAGATCGTCGGGAACGTCACCGAGCCGCTGAACCTGGAGGCGGCAATCGCGGTCTCGCCCGACCTGTTCACGACGTTCGACGGCGACCCGGCCGATCCGATGTCGTACTGGAGCATCGACCCGGACCTGCTCGACGACGTGCAGGCAGTCGCGCCGGTGCTGGCGATCAACTCGAACTATGTGCGGACCGATCTGGTGGTGACGCGGATCGGCGAGCTTGCCGCCGCACTCGGGGCGGATCTCGCCAGCGCGGAGGTGAGCGCCGCGAAGGCCGATGCCGAAGCCGCGGCGGCGGAGTTCGTGGCGACGGTGGAGGCGAATCCGGACCTGACCGCGATCTTCATCTACGCGAACGAGGACGGCATCTTCGTGGCCAACCCGAAGGTGGTGTCCGATCTCCTCTACTTCGCCGAGCTCGGCCTGAAGATGCCGGAGATGGACGTGGCGGACAACGAGTACTGGGACGTCCTGTCGTGGGAGCAGGCGAACAAGTATCCGGCCGACGTGATCTTCACGACCGAACGGGCGCCGCTCTCGATCGACGACCTGAAGGCGGACCCGGTGTTCAGCCTGCTGCCGGCGGTGCAGGCGGGGCAACTCGCGGCCTGGAACGACACGCACCAGTTGAGCTACCAGGGCCTGGCGGTGGCGCTGCGGGAGACTGCCGCGGCCCTGGCGACGGCGCAGGTGCTCGACAAGGGATAGGTGACCAAAACACCACGTGCCCTCGGCGACCAGCGTCCATACCTCTCTCGGAGGGGCCGATCGGCCTGAGGATCGAGAGTCTGCCGGTCGTAAGGCGTGGTTCACCGGGAGCGGGCCGACGCTGCCAGGCGGAACGTGCCGACACACGCTCGGAACCGTTCTGCCTGCGGAGTTGTCCGGTTGTGCGGGGCGGACGGTCCCGTATACTTGGGTGAACGTACATGGTTGGCGAAATCGGGAGCGCGCGATGTGGTGGCATGACTTGCTGTGGGGATTCTGGAACGGGCTGACGGCCTGGTTCGTGCTGGTGTTCCACCTCTTCGACACCCTGCAGGAACAACCGGTCTACGATCCGATCCGCGCGGGGAACTGGTACGATCTCGGTTTCCTGCTGGGAACCGGTTCGCCGTTCCTCGGCTTCCTGCGACGCAAGTGACCGCCGTGTCCACAACCGGAACCACCGTCGCGGTCCGCATCACCGGCACCGGTGGGCCAGGGCGATCGTGCTCGGGACCGGACAGCATCGCGCTCGGCATCCAGCGAAACAAGGATGTGCTGGGTGCGGCGCCGTCGAGCAGCAGGGAGATCCGGTTCGACGCCAGCATCGAGGTGATCGAGCGCGACGGAACCCTCGACTTCAGGGGACCGTACGTCCACGGTCCGAAGGGGGAGCGCATCCTGTACCTCGCCTGGGTGACCATGCGCGACGGTGAGATGGTGGCCCGGATCAAGCTGCGCCTCAACGATATCGATCGCGCCCTGCTCGATTCGGCACGCCAGCAAGGCGGGATCCTGGTGGCAACGCTGCCGCTGGTGAACGCGCAGGGCAGGCCGGTCAGCGGTGGGGTGCGGCCACCGGCCGTGCAATGGGTGCTGTCATCCCCGGCGGCGATCGATTGACGGCCTGCCCACCATCTCACGAATGGCCCTCCTGATGCGTTGACGGCGTAACTGTCATCGCATCAGGAGGGAAAGCCCCATGAACGAGACCGCAATCCGCAACGCCCTGCTCGGCAGCATCGACGGTGGTCAAGCCTTCATGCCGTTCGAGGAGGCCATCGCCGATTTCCCGCCGGAGCACTACAACACCCGTCCCACCAACGTGCCGTATTCGTTCTGGCACCTGCTGGAACACATCCGGATCACGGCGCAGGATATCGTCGACTACACGGTGGGCGAGATCTACCGGGAACTGGAGTGGCCGCGCGAGTACTGGCCCGCGCAGGATGCGCTGGCCGACGAAGCTGCCTGGAACGCAACAATCGCCGGGATTCGGGAAACGATGACGATACTGCGTGCCCTGGTCACCAACCCGGATGTCGATCCGACCGCCCTCGCCCGGCATGCCGGTGGCAACGAGAAGCACACCGTTGCCCGGGAAATCCTCGTCACCACCGATCACAACGCCTACCACACCGGGGAGTTCGCGATCCTGCGGCAGGTGATGGGCCTGTGGCCAGAAGGGCGGGAGTAGGAACGAGAAAACAGGAAAGAGAAAAACAGGGATGAGAAACCCGAGGAGAGCGGATGCCTGAAAGATGGTTCCTCTGAGCGATGCCGCATGTCCGTATCTGTTCAGGGTCGAGGGACATTGGGCGATGCAACGAGTCCGGGTGCAGATTTTCTGTGCTCCCCGGTGTTTCATTCAGGCATATGTTGCCAGCGTATCAACGGCGCGTTGGAGAAACTCATCACGGCGCAGCGTGACAGCCCTTGACCCCAGCGGATGAGAAATGGGATCACAGCCTGCCCAGCCTTCCATGATCGTCGGAGTATTCAACGCGGCAACGGCGTCCCAATACGCAATGTCAGTTGCTGGTCGTCCTGCCTCTTGTTCCCAACCCTCACGCACGAACTCGGCTGCTGGCAGGCCGTATCGCAGCGCCACTTGCATACGCATCGAACCGAGATCAACCCCCGGATTCCCTACACCAGCCGTCTTCCAGTCAATCAGAGCTGTGAAGCGCCCCTTCACCCATCGGGTATTGCCGGGCCAGAGATCACCGTGGACGAGAACAGCTGGCTCGTCGGAGCGATCGTATTCCCGGACAAGATCGTCCGCCAGGAGGAGCAAAGGTGTCGACATCATTTGAGACAGAAACGCTCCTGGGTCATCAGCCGGGAAAGCGGTCGTCCCGCAATAGGTGGTGAGTACGTCATCCTGGTTCTCAGGGGACGATTGGAACAATGCTGCCCAGCGCCGGTCCCTGGCACGGTCATCTGGCTGGATCGGTCGTGTGCGCCGAGGAAGACTGGGCTGCGGATCAAGATGGATGGCGTGAACCCGAGCCATGGCGACACCGACTCGTCGCAGTTGCGTCGCATCGAGCGTATCCGGGAAGTCACTCAGTCCCGGGAGCGCAGCTTCGAGCGAAACAGTCACCCCCGCTTCTTGTCCGGTTCGGTCACACGCCAGGATGCGAGGCGCTGGCAGACCGTGTTTCCCAGCCAGTTCGAGCGCATCCGCATTGGCGAGAATGCCAGCCGGAGCAATCCTTCCAGAGACGGGAATGCGCATCACGACATCATAGGTAGAAGCGCCTTGGGACACATGCAGGAGCCATGGGCTGACGGCGCCATGTAGACTGCCCTTCACGGTGATTTCGGCATTCCGACCGAGGACTTGTGCCGCCCACTGGAGGACAGACTCGCTTGGGACGGACAACATTCCGGGTTCTCCCTTTCCTGCAGCATCATGTCGACAGCCGAAGATGCTAGCAGGTCTTCCCTTGCGGGGACGGCTCCAGGTGTGCCGAGTCGAATCGACTCCCTCCAAGCACCGATTCGGGTTCCTGACTCACAAGCAGTGATGTCATACGTTGTGAAGAAATCGCCCGCAACCTCCCCGCCTGGTTCGGGATCGAGGAAGGGCTGACTGCACTCCGCGACTCACTGGATTCATATTCGGGTTATGTCGCACTCACCGGCAGCGAGATCGCCGGTTTCGTCACTGTCGAAACGCCGTTCCCGGAATCGCGGAAGATCGCCTGGATGGCGGTCGCGCCCGACCGGCATCGGCAGGGGATCGGCCGGGCACTGGTCGAACGGGTCGCGGCCGACCGGCTCTCGCTTCGCTGCGCCGGGGGATCCTTCGGCTTCGCCCCAGGATGACGATCGAGGGGCAGTCCGGACCACCATCGGAACGTGCGCCTGCCCATGCTATCCTGCCCGGCAGATGATTCGCGACCACGCTTGGAGGCCCCGATGACCGATGCTGTGCAATTCACCTATGTTGACGATGCGGCGGGAATGGCCGAGTACGAGCCCGACCGCATCAAGCCGGTTTCGGTGCTGAAGGCGACCGGCGCCAATGTGGTGGTCTTCGCCTTCGATGCCGGGACGACGCTGCGGGAGCACACCGCCCAGCATCCGGCCCTCCTGCAGGCGATCGAAGGGATCGTCACGGTCACCGTCGGCGGCCAGGCATTCGAACTGACCCCCGGCGACCTGCTGCACATCGAGCCGCAGGTGCCGCACAGCGTGACTGCCGCCGAACAGGCACGATTGCAGCTCACCGTGTTAATGATCGACTCGCCAGGCGAATCGAAGGTCCCGCTGGCCCAGTAGTCGCTCATTCCCGGCGTCATGAGCTTTGTGAGGGATGGACCCGTGACTGTCAGCGATCGACCGCTTTGGCTCATCATTCTTGGCAGCATCGTCCTGATCGGGCTCGCGATCGAACTCGGCTACCGGGTTGGGTCGGCCATTGGGCAGCGATCCGAGCGAGAAAAGGAAGCGCCGGTTTCCGCCGTGACGGGGACCGTGCTCGCCTTGCTCGCGTTCATGCTCGCCTTCACCTTCGGGATCGTCGCCAACCGCTACGACGCCCGGAAGGAGTTGGTTCGCGAGCAGGCAATCACGATCAGCACGGCATTCCAGCGGACCGACTTCCTGCCGGACGCCCAGCAGGATGAGGCACAGGATCTGTTCCGGACGTACATGGACATCCTGGTGGAATCGGGCAAGCATCCAGAGAGCGACGACCTTCCCGCGCAGATCGCCCAATTGGGTGAGATCAACACCCAGTTGTGGGCGATGGGCGTCGAACAGGCGAATCTCGCGCCCGAATCCGACATGCTGGCGCTGTACATGGATTCCCTGAACAGCGTCGGCGATGTCCAGGAGCTTCGGGTGGCGGTGGCCGTGCAATCCCGCCTGCCGGATGGGCTCTGGCTTGCCCTCGGAGCGCTGGTGCTTCTCGGCATGTTCGCCGTTGGGTATCAGACGGCCATTGCCAGGTCACGGCGCAGCCTGATCCTGATTGTGCTCGCCCTCTCGTTTTCCACCGTTTTCGCCCTGATCGCCGTGCTCGACAACCCGGAGAATGGCTATCTCCCGGTCTCGCAACAGCCACTGATCAACGTCCAGGCATCGATGGCGGAAGAACCAGCCCCCTGAGCGAGCGGTCGGGCTTCTGATCGTTCCCAGCCGTGCGCAGGCAAGGGCCGAGACAGGCTCGGCAGCGCTGCGGCGCCGGAGTCGCAGCGCTATTGCGGGACGCCGGCGACCTCGAGGAAGGCGCGGAGCCGGTGGACGGCAAGGTCGGGGTCGCGGAGGGCGCCGGCGACACCGGCGAGGCGGGCGAGTTCGGCGAGGTGGACGACCGACCGCGCGTTTTCCTGGCCGGCGACCATCCGGAAGTGGTCCTGGTGGCCGTTGAGCCAGGCGAGGAAGACGACCCCGGTTTTGTAGAAGCGGGTGGGGGCGGCGAAGATGTGCCGCGCCAGGGGCACGGTCGGGGCGAAGATCGCGTCGTAGCGGTCACCGTCACCGGCATCGAGAGCAGCCAGGGCCGCCCGCGCGACCGGGGCGATCGCATCAAAGATGCCGAGCAGGGCGTCGGAGTGACGCTGCCCATCGCCCCGGATCAGCTCCGGATAGTTGAAGTCGTCGCCGGTATAGAGCCTGACTCCCTCCGGCAATCGGCTGCGGAGGACGATTTCCGCGTCCTTGTCCAGCAGGGAGACCTTGATCCCGTCGACCTTCGCGGCGTGGGCATCGATGATCGAGACCACGGTGTCCATCGCGGTTTCCAGTTCGTGGCTGCCCCAGTACCCGGCGAGGGCGGGATCGAACATGTCGCCCAGCCAGTGGAGGATGACCGGTTCGCGGACCTGGTCCAGGATATGACCGTAGACGCGATGGTAGTCGTCCGGGCTGGTGGCGCAGGCGGCGAGGGCGCGGCTCGCCATCAGGATGATGCGGCCATTCACGCTTTCGACGAAGGCGCACTGCTCTTCGTAGGCCGCGATCACGTCATCAACCGAGCGCGACGGAGACGGCGCGAGGTGATCGGTGCCGGCGCCGGAGGCGACCTGGCCACCAACCGCCTTCGCCTCGGCCACGGAACGGCGGATCAATTCCTGGGTCGTCGTCCAGTCCAGGCCCATCCCGCGCTGGGCGGTGTCCATCGCCTCGGCGACACGGAATCCGAGCGACCAGAGGTGACGGCGGAAGGCGAGGGTGGCATCCCAGTCGACGGCGACATCGAGGGTGGGATCGATGCTGGAGAGCGGATCGCTCACGACGTGGGCGGCGGCGAAGGCGACGCGGGTGACGGGTTCGCCATGCACCGGTGGGTATTCCGGGGCAGGACCGGGCGTGAAGGCTTCGATTCCGTCGGTAAACGTGGGTAGATTGACGGTGCGGTCGGTGGCAATCATGGGAAGCGCCTCTTCGCTGGTGCGGGCCGATGGGGCGATCATACCGGGCATGGCGCGATATCCACAACACAAGCCTTTCGCGCAACTGGCGTGAGTGCTACCCTCCCCTCACCTGTTTCGGCGCGACGCAACTTGCGCATCTTCCGTTGTGATGAAGGAGCCATTGCATGAAGTTTGGTGTGTTCCTCCCGACTTTCCTGTTTCCGGGCACCGGTCCCGATCACGCGGGGCGGTTGCGGAACTTCGCCCGGCGGGCGGAGGAACTCGGGTTCGACTCCCTCTGGATCACCGATCACATCGTCACCGCCACCGGACTCTACGGCGTGAGCTGGCTCGATTCGCTGATGACGCTCTCGCACGTCTCGGCGATCACCGAGCGGGTGCAGCTTGGAACCTCGGTGCTGATCCTGCCTGTCCGGCAACCGGTGGTCCTGGCGAAGGAGATTTCCACGCTCCAGCATCTCTCGGGCGGGCGCTACCAGTTCGGAATCGGCACGGGCTGGTATGGGCCGGAATTCGAATCGGTTGGTGTGCACAAGTCGGAACGGGGTGCCCGCACTGACGAGGTGCTCGATGCCGTCAACCTGCTGCTGAGCGAGCCCAACGTGACGTTCCACGGCACGTACTACGACATGGAAGGCGTTTCGGTGGAGCCGCTGACGACGGTGCCACCGGTCTGGGTTGCGGGAGGCCGGCAGCTCGTTCACGCCGCCTCGACCGAGAAATCGCAGATGCATCCGAACGTGTTGCAGCGAATCGCACGGTCGGATGCCTGGATCGCGCGGCCAACCTGCCCAGCCGACCTGATCGCCGTCGACATGGACGAGATCGTGGCGGCGCGAGCGGAGCTCGGCAAGGCCAATGACCCGTTCATCATGGCGCACGAGAATTTCGTTTACATCGTGGAGAACGGCAGCGCCGACGAGGTCACGAAGGAGCAGCAGGATCGCTACTTCCGGCTGACGGGGTCGGCCCGGCCGTGGGACTTCCTCGAAGCGGTGTACCTGAACGGCACGGTCGACCGCATCCAGCAGATGGTTGAGGACCGGCGCAAGGTGGGTATCGAGTACATGATGCTGCACACGCTGACCGACGACATCTCGCAACTGGAGCTGATCGCGAAGCACATCGTCGAGCCGTTCCGGACCGCCTGATACCGAATCCCGGCACCAACCAGCGAGGGGCGAGCCAGGCCTGGCTCGCCCCTCCGTTCATTCCCTCGCCGGGATCATCAAGCCGCGGCAGGCTGCTGGCTTCCGGACGCCGACTTCGCGGCCAGGCGGGCTTCCTCGCGGAGGTAGTGGTACGGCTGGTACCGGTCGTAGAGGGTGATCAGCAGGCTGATCACGAAGAGCATGAAGATCGTATTACCCCAACTGAAGTCCCTCGATCCTGCCACCAGACGGTAGGCGCCAAGAATACCGGCATTGACCACCATCATGGCGATGAACTCGGTAAAGGTGGACTGCCAGTCCATACCGCGGCGCGCAAGGAATTCCGAGACGACCGTATTGAGGATGATCAGGATCGCGACTCCGACTGTGAGTTGCAGGGTACTGAGTCGGGTGTTCGGCAGGATCTGCGAAAAGATGAAGCAGACAAGCGCAACCATGATGATGCGCTCGAAGAGTGCGCGGTTGAACAGGGGACGATCGCGCAACACGAGCGCCGCCCGCCGGTACTCCTCGTGCCCAAACGGATCGGCAACGACGAAGGTGAGTTTCCTGTCAGCGGGTGGCAGGCGGTAGGTCATCGCCCACCAGGCGAAGACGAGGATGCCGACCACAGCCGCCGCAATCACGGGAATCAACCAGGGATCCGCGCGCAGCGTGTCGGTCACATCCCGCTGGGCGATATGGATCCAGTACTCCTGCGGAACCTTGATGAAGACCCAGATCGCGCCGGCAGAGAGCACGACCACGGTCGCCGACATCCGGATCGGGTTCCACCGGAGACGAACGGCCTCGTAGAAAATGAAGAAGTACTCAAAGGTGTTCGGAAAGAACAGCAGCAGCGCCCGCAGGTGCGTGATCTCGAACAGCGCGACGCCGGCCAGCCGGTAGTAGTAGAGAAACCGGCTCATCTCAAAGCCATAGAAATTCTCCCAGTTCCTGAACGTCGACATATAGGCGATGGTCAGATAGTAGATGTCCAGCGCCTTGTCGTACGACTGGTAGCCGGAGAGATCGAGGTCCGTGTACTTCTGGAAGATGGTTTGATCGACGCCATCGATGATGAGGCAAGCGATCACTGCCGGTAACGGAAACTTCGGAATCAGCAGCGGCACGAACAACCGCAATGCCACCACAAACACGAACACCGCGAGATCGCCCGTACTCCCATCCATACCGTTTGCCCTCTCCCCATCCCCAACGCCGGGACAATCCTGCACCGTGTGTTGCAGATACTACGCGGTCGAACGACATTTGCGGAGGCGTCGAAAGGCGCAGTTTCAGCGTAGGCCGCGATTTCGACCTTCGGCGGTGAGCCAGGCGGCATCAGGTTCACGACGGCGAAGGGAGTAGTCCAGGACGTCGCCGGCGAGGTACCGCGCTACAGCCGTGTGAGCTTGCCCAGGGTGACCGCACGGGAAGCGCCGGTAGCGCGGGGGATGTTGGTCGGAAGTCCAGCCAGGCCATCGTGGGCCAGGAGCGCGAAGGCCATCGCTTCCTTGGCATCGGCATTGATGCCGTCCGCGTCGGTGACGCGGACATCCACGCCAGGGAGCGACTCCGCCAACCTGGCCATCAGGACAGGATTGCGGCTGCCGCCGCCGTTGACCAGGACTTCGTCAGGACGTGCAGGCAACCAGCGGGTACAGGCCAGGGCAATCGAACGGGCGGTGAAGGCGGTAACGGTGGCGACCAGATCGGCGGCTCGCTGCCGTGTGCCCGGTTCGGGTGCGTGGAGATCGCCGTTGGCAAGGGCCGTGTCGGCGAGGAGGCGGTTCACCATCGCCGAGCCGTAGTATTCGCGTCCGGTCGTTTTCGGCGGGGGCTGCGCGAGATAGCCGTCTTCCAAAAGGTGATCGAGCAAGCCGGGAATTTGGGCGCCAGTGGCGGCGATTTCGCCATCGAGGTCGAACCGGCGGGCTCCATTGGTGAGGCGAGCGACCAGACCGTCGATCAGCATGTTGCCGGGCCCGGTGTCGAACGCGATCACATCGTCCACCCCGCATCCGGCGGGAAGCCAGGTCAGGTTGCCGATGCCGCCGATGTTCTGCACCACCCGGTTGCGCGATGGGTGGCGCATGATAGCCCAGTCGAAGTACGGGGCGAGCGGAGCACCCTGGCCACCGACCGCCATGTCGGCAACGCGGAAATCGGCGACGACCGGAACCCCGGTCCGGGCGGCGATGACGGAAGCCTCGCCGATCTGGAGCGTGGAGGCGGTGGTGATTGCGATTGCCGGGTCAGGCGCGGGTTGGTGCCAGACGGTCTGACCGTGGGACCCGATCACCCGGACCACCTCAAGGTCTATTCCGGCCCGCGCCGCAACATCGACCGCGGCATCCGCGAAACACCCACCGACGACCACATTGAGCGAGCAGATCCGAGGGACGGTATTCGCCTGGTTGTCGTAGAGATCGAGCAATTCCGCCCGGACGCGATCGGGGTACGGAATGGTCTCGAAGGCGACGAGTTCGATCACGGCGTCCGCGGCATGCCCGTGAATGCGGACGACCGCAACGTCAATCCCATCCAGCGACGTCCCGGCCATCAGGCCAATGCAGAGACTCACAATGAAGGTCCAGGCAAGGGAGTCCGGCAATCGCGACCATGAGCCGTCCCACGGCCAGCGCCCCTGTGGGTCGAACCCAAGTTCGTCATTCCCTGATCGCGGCGGCGATGGCGGCGGTGAAGGCGGCGCGGGTTTCCGCAAAATCCATCGTGACGGTTGGATGGACCCGGTTGGTGAGGAACACGATGACGAGGTCGTGCTCGGGGTCGATGTAGAGCGAGGTGCCGGTGAATCCGGTGTGACCGAAGGCACGCCTGCTGAGCCCGCGGCCGGATTCCGGCGTTGTCTCCGGGGTGCCCGGCGCCGGCAACATCCGCCAGCCGAAACCACGAGCGCTGCCGTCCGGATCGAAGGACGTGTGGTTGGCGGTCGCGACGGCAACCATCGATTCCGGCAGGATGCGCGCATCGCCGAGCGAGCCGCCGCTCAGCCACATTTGCCCGTAGAGGTACAGGTCCATCGCCGAACTGAACAGTCCGGCGTGACCGGCCACTCCTCCGAACCCGTACCAGGCGTTGCCGTCGTGCACCTCGCCCCGGATGACCTCCGTGCGCCAGGGCCCGATGGCTGGCTCGCGTCCCGGTACTTTCTCCGCCTCGTACGGATTGCCCCGTTCGGTCGCGGCAATCCGGCCGCGCATCGCCCGTGGCGGCGAGAACAGGGTGTCGACCATGCGCAACTTGTCGAAGATCTCCCGGCGGGTGTAGTTCTCCAGCCGTTCGCCGGTCACGCGCTGGACCACGGCGCCCAGCGTGATGAAATTGGGATCGCTATAGACAACGCGGGTGCCAGGTTCCCACTCCGGCTGCGTGGCGGCAAAGGCGTCGATATACGCCGCCTCGCCGGTATCGTCGAGGAAGACGGGAATCCAGTCGCGAAACCCGGAGGAATGGGTCAACAACCTCGCGATGGTCACCCCAGCCTTGCGGCCATCCTTCCCAAACTCGGGGAGGATTTCGCCAACCGGCTGGTCGAGCCCGATTTTTTCCTGGGCGATGAGCTTCAAAATGGCCGGGGTGGTGGCGACGACCTTGGTCAGCGATGCGATATCGAAGATGGCATCGGCGCCCATGGGCGAACGCTGGTCCTCGGGAACCCGCTGCGCCCACCCCGTGGCGCGATAGAGTCCGATTTGTCCGTGACGCGCCACGAGCGCAACCGCGCCGCCATACTCCTCGCGTTCGGCGCCGCGCACGAGCCCAAGCCAGGCATCCTCCACCAACTCGCCGTCGAACCCGAGATCGACCGGATTCCGGAACGTCGGATACATCAACAATCCTCCACCTGGCGCAGCATCCGCCGCCGGATCGACGGCGAGACGGGAGTCGGGTCGAAGCGAGTGGCCTGGCCATGCGAGCAACCTGCCTGGCCGAAAGCGTCAGGATGCAGCACGGACGGCGCCCGATGCCAGCATGCGGCCGATTTCCGCGTCGTCATACCGGAGTTCGGCCAGGATTTCCCTGGTGTGTTCGCCCAGCACGGGTGGCCCATGCCGGATTCCCGGTGGTTGGCGGTCGACCTGGTACGGCATGCCAGCCACCGTGACCTCTCCCAGGGTGGCATGCGGCGCGGTCCGCACCAGGTGCTGGTCGGACACCTGGGGGTCGGCCATCACCTCGCGCACGTCGTGGATCGGGCCGCAAGGGACGGCTGACCGGTCGAGCAGCGCCACGAGATCATTCGTTGTCCACCCGGACAGCACATCGTGAAGAATGGCGTAGAGTTCCTCGCGATACTCGCAACGGTCGGCGTTGGTGCGGAATCTCGGATCGTTCCGCTCAGCTTCCATTCCCAGGGCATTGCAGAAGCGAACCCAGATGGCATCGTTGCCCACTGCGATATTGACATGCCCATCGGCCGTTGCAAAGGTGTCGTACGGGGTAATAATGGGATGCCGGTTTCCGAGCATGGTCGGGGTTTGCCCGGTCGTAAAGTAGATCCCGGCCTGATAGGTGAGCAGCGCGACCTGTCCACCCAGCATCGAGGTGTCGATCCGGTGCCCCAGACGCTCGGGATCGCGCTCGCGGCCATACAGAGACCCGGCGATGGCGTAGGCGGCAAACATGCCGGCGGCGATGTCGGCGATGGGAATGCCGAGCTTGGTCGGCATCCCGCCTTCCTCCCCGGTGACACTCATCATGCCACTCATGCCCTGTACGATCAGATCGTAGGCCGTACGAGCGCGGGACGGACCGGTTTGGCCAAACCCGGAGATCGAGGCGAAGACGAGGTGGGGGTTGCGCGCATGAACCGCCTCGTAGCCGAAGCCGAGGCGGTCGATCGTGCCTGGCGAGAAGTTCTCAACCAGCACATCCGCGCTGTCGACCAGTTTCCAGAGGATCTCCTGGCCTTCGTCGCTCTTGAGGTCGATCGAGATCGACCGCTTGTTC
Source organism: uncultured Sphaerobacteraceae bacterium (assembly GCA_964610045.1). Taxonomy (GTDB): domain Bacteria; phylum Chloroflexota; class Chloroflexia; order Thermomicrobiales; family UBA6265; genus JACCYX01. The sequence continues at coordinate 5,238 of CAZSUN010000046.1, read as the reverse complement.
CGGTTCGCGGTCAGGAAGTACGACGCCTCGCCCTGCACGAACGGCGGACCCCAGAGACGGGTGTCGTCACCCTTCTCCGGGTGCTCGATCTTGATCACATCGGCGCCGAGATCGCCGAGCATCATCGTGCAGTACGGTCCGGTCATCACGCGGGTGAGGTCGATCACCCGAATGCCGGTAAGCGGAGCGGAGGGAGCAAAACCTGTCATGCACGTCCTTCGTCAATCCACCAGCAGGTTACCGTTACCATTGTCGCACCTGAGGGTATCCGGGCGGACAATCCATTGTCCTTCGATACTCCTATCTGCTCTGTAAATACGCCAAACCCCTATCATCAATTGATACAAGCCAGCATCGGCCTAGATGTCGCCCCCAGCAAGGAGACTGCGTGAAGATCGTCGATATCAGGCCAACCACAGTCACGGTGCCGCTCGAAGCGCCCTTGCGACACTCGAACGGCGCGCACTGGGGGCGGTTCGTCCGCACCATCGTGGAGGTCGAGGCGGACAACGGCCTGATCGGCCTGGGCGAGATGGGCGGCGGCGGCGAGAGCGCGGAGGCGGCATTCCGCGCCTTGAAACCCTACCTGCTGGGTCACAATCCGTTCGACCTGGAAGCGTTGCGTTTCAAGATCGCCAATCCCACCGCCAGCCTCTACAACAACCGGACGCAGATGCTGGCCGCGCTGGAGTTCGCCTGCCTCGACCTGATGGGCAAGGAGACCGGCCTGCCGGTGCACGACCTGCTCGGCGGCAAACTGCGGGACTCGGTCGGGTTCGCGAGCTACCTGTTCTTCCGCTACGCCAACCCGGAGACCGGCGCGGGCGAGGTGAGGACGGTCGAGCAACTCGTGGCGCAGGCCCGGGAGTTGAAGCAGTCACATGGCTTCATCGCGCACAAGCTGAAGGGCGGCGTCTTCCACCCGGATGTCGAACTGGAAGCCTATCAGGCGCTGGCTGACGCACTTCCCGGCGACAGCTTCCGCTACGATCCGAACGGCGCCCTCAGTGTGGAGCAGGCAATCCGGTTCGGCCAGGCAATCGAGCATGTCCGCAACGACTACTACGAGGATCCGGCCTGGGGCCTGAACGGCATGCGCCGGGTCCGGTCATCGGTGCGGATTCCGACCGCGACGAATACCGTGGTCGTGAACTTCGAACACCTGGCCGCCAACGTCCTCGACCCGGCGGTGGATGTGATCCTGCTGGACACGACGTTCTGGGGCGGCATCCGCCCCTGCATCAAGGCCGCCGCCGTTTGCGAGACCTTTCAGCTGGGCATCGCGGTGCATTCGTCGGGGGAACTCGGGATCCAGCTGGCGACGATGCTGCATCTGGGGGCGGTCCTGCCAAACCTGTCGTTCACGGGAGACGCCCACTATCATCACCTGGTGGATGACATCATTGTAGGCGGCAAGATGCGGTACGACGGTGGGCGAATCAGTGTTCCAAAGGGACCGGGCCTGGGGGTGGAACTCGACCGCGACAAACTGGGGCAGTACGCCGAGTTGTACCGCGAACTCGGCGGATATCCATACGACCGCGATCCGGGACGACCGGGCTGGTTCCCGCTGGTGCCGAACGACCGCTGGGCCGATCCGGACGACGACTTGACTCCTACGCTCACATTCGGGTAGCGGCCCTGCCAAAAGCAACTTCCCGCCAACATCCGTAGGGGGGACCAAGACGGCACAATCGACTTCGCCATCCTGGACTTGACTGCCGCCGCGTGTCCTCCCGTGGATTGGCGATTCCAAGAACACGGGAGGACACGCGCCGCTGTGCGGCTATGTCCTTCCCTGCGACGAATGGTCGGTGCCAGACACCGGAGCGAGCCAAATGATGACACCGGTACTGGAAACACGGCGACTCCGGTTGCGGACGTTCGCAGCCGGCGACCGGGATGCTGTAGACGCAATGCTGGCGGATGTCGAGACGACGCGATACATGCACTTTGCTCGCTGGTCGGCAGCGGCACGCCACAGGTGGTTCGACTGGTCGGTGGACGCCGCGAGCCAGCCCGTCACCGATTCGATCCAGTGGGTGATCGCACTACGAGAAACCAACGAGGCCATTGGGTGGTTCGGTATCGGCGCGTCGGGTCAGCCGGATACCGCCGATATCAGTTTCGGCTACCTGCTGGCTCGGCAACACTGGAATAACGGGTACATGACCGAAGTCCTGCTGGCGGTGTTCGCCTTCGAGTTCGAGACACTCGGCGCATCGCGCCTGAGGGCAACCTGCGATGTCGAAAACCCCGCCTCGGCACGCGTGATGGAAAAGGCCGGAATGACGCGCGTGAAGACGGACTACGGGCAGGATTTCGAGGGCAACTGGGCGCACCGGCATCACTATGTGATCGCCCGGGATGAGTACCATGCATCTCACCCCTGAGGAGCCCGCGGCGGGGCCGTGGCAAGTCGTTCCGGTCGACGAACTCGTCCGCCTGGCCATCGACGATCAGCGGTCCCACGACCGCCCGTGGATCCTCGCCGTGGATGGGCGGAGCGGCAGCGGCAAGACCACGCTCGCCAATCTTCTGCATCGTGCGGTGGCCTTATCTGCGGTGGTCCATACCGACGACATCGCCTGGCACCACTCGTTCTTCGAGTGGAGCGATCTCTTGGTCGAAGGGATCCTGAAGCCATTGGGACAGGGTGATGCCGTATGTTACCGGCCACCCGGTTGGGTCGCTCAGGGCCGGCCTGGGTCGATCGAAGTGCCTTCGGATCTCGATCTCGTCGTGGTGGAAGGTGTTGGCGCCAGCAGGATTGAGGTGGAATCCTGGATCGATCGGTCGCTCTGGGTCCAATCGGATTTCGCCGCAGCCGAACGCCGGGGAATCGCCCGCGATGGAGGGACCCAGGCGGCCAGGGACTTCTGGCACGAGTGGATGGCAGAGGAACTCGAGTTTCTTCGACAGCAGCGGCCATGGGAGCGTGCCATGAGCATCGTGAACGGCACGCCGACCCATCATCACGACTCATACGCTGAGGTGGTGATCGCACCAGCTTTCCGTCGATCTGCTGGCTCACAACCGTAACGCAGTTACAAGCGGCTGGTGGTGTCCGGTGGATTCCGGTTCGTGCCAGGCAATCCCCACGAACCCGGCGGCGGTGAAGGCGCGCTCCAGATCGGAACGGAGTAGGGCGCGATACGTGGTGGTCCCGATCGCGGACGACCACGCACCATCGTGTTGCCGGTGCCGGAACATGGTCAGATTGTACGTAGAACCATCGTCCGCCCAATCCCAGAGTTGGAACAGGATGGTACGCTCGTCCTCGCGCTCGACGAGGTTCGCCGGTGTCAGGCGCGGTCGTTCCTCGCGCAGCCGGTCGTAGTCACGGATGCCGATGATGGTCAACCCTCCGGATTCGAGCTTCCCGAACATGCCCGACACCGCCTCCCGGAGGTCGTCGTCGGTCAACAGGTGCGGCAGCGAGTTGTCGCAGGAAATGACGATGTCGAAGGTGCCCGGTACGGCATGAGCCAGATTGCGAACATCGGCGACATCCCAGGCGACATCGACGCCGAATGACCCGGCTTCACGCCGGGCGCGCTCGATGGAACGCGCGCTGATGTCGGTTCCGGTGACGGTGTATCCAGTCACAGCCAGACCGATCGCCTGGGTGCCGATGCCGCAGGTGCAATCGAGCAATGTCGCTGGCGGCGCCGGCCCGTGGACATCCCGGATCAGGCTGTCGAGAACGCGGCCCTGCCGCAGGACCGCCTGGCGCCAATCCTGGTAGTTCAGGTGATAGTCCTCGGCCAGATCATCGTAGAACCGTTCAGCGACCATCGTCCTGCCAATCGTTCAACACAAGTTCCCAGGTTTCGGATGAAACCAACGGGCCGAGACCGTCGTACGGTTCGGCATCGACGAGGCGGAATCCCTCGGATTCGTAGATACGCCGGGCAGCGGTGAGGATGTCGACCGTCCAGAGTGTCACTGTGGTGTACCCGGCTTCGCGACAGAACCGGATGCACTCGCGGGTCAAGGCACGCCCGAGTCCCATGCCGCGAACGGACGGATCGACGTAGAGGACACGGAGTTTGGCGACCTCGTCGTTCGCCCGCATCGCGCCGACGCTTCCAACGCGGACGCCGTTCCGCTCGGCGATCCACCAACGTTCCCGCACCGGGTCGTGCGAGCGCAGATAGCCGGCGACCACCTCGCAACAGATGGCTTCGAAGCGATGATCGAAGCCCTGGTCACGGGCGTAGGCCTCGGCGTTCGCGGAGACGATCCAGCCCATGTCGCCGGGTCGGGGGTGGCGGAGGATCACTTCGCCACGTTGACGGTTGCCATCGGTCAAGCCGGCCTCCTGCCTGACAGGTCGCGTCCAGGATGCATCAGGAAACAGATTCCTCGCTCACACCCGGAATGACAAGGGACACGCGGTGTCCGATCGTGATCGGCACGACCGCCTCACGACGGGAAATACCCGCTGCCGGGGCCGGGGCGTTTCCCCCTCTCCCATTTCCCGATTATCCTGCGCCGGGGACCGCATGCGTCGTGACCCACCACGCCACGGGACGAAAGGAACACCATGACGACATACAAAGGATCGCTTGCCTGGTGGTGCTTCGCGGGCAAGGTCGAGCCGCAGGTATTGATCCAGCTCGCCGTAAATGCCGGCTACGCGGGGATCGAGCTTGCGCCGCCCGAGCAGTGGCCGCGAATCACCGGCGCCGGGTTGACCATCGCCGCCATCGCCGGGCATGCCTCGATCGCCGAGGGGCTCAACCGCCGCGCCAATCACGACCGGATCGAGCGCGAGATCCTCACCAACCTGGAGATGGCCCGGGAGTGGGGCATCCCCAACCTGATCTGCTTCAGCGGTGAACGGAAGGGGCTGTCCGACGACGAAGGCGCGGCCATCACCATCGAAGGGCTGCGGCGGGTCGCCGGGGCGGCCGAGGAGGCCGGGGTCACCCTGATCCTGGAACTGCTCAACAGCAAGGTCGATCACCCGGACTACCAGGCAGACCGAACCCCGTGGGGCGTCGAGGTCGTCCGGGCAGTGAACTCACCGCGTGTGAAGCTGCTGTACGACATCTATCACATGCAGATCATGGAAGGGGACATCATCCGGACGATCGATGAGCACCACCAGTGGTTTGGACACTATCACGTCGCCGGCAATCCTGGACGCCACGAGCCTGACGCAGGTCAGGAACTGAACTACCCGCCGATCTACGCCGCCATCGCCCGAACCGGATTCGAGGGGTTCATCGG
>CAZSUN010000045.1:0-29352 GCA_964610045.1 uncultured Sphaerobacteraceae bacterium | reverse complement strand
GGCGCACGAGCTCGGCGAAGGCGTCCGGATCACCCGCCTGTGCCCGTTGTGCCAGCGTCGCCACATCCATGAGGGTCATCCTCCATCCCGACGGGCTCATCCCCGCCTCACCCTTAAGTGCCATCGAAGGGTGCGCTGCTGTAGTAAATGCCACGGATGCCACCATCAGGTGACCGGCCTGCGTAGCGGCGATCCTCCGTGATCGCTCCATCTGCGGGACAGCCATGGGGACCAAATCGCCGATCAATTCATTCCGAGTGCGGATCAAATGTTTGATATGTGGATTGGTTGCCGGAACTGATGACGCTGCGTATCATGCCTGCAGTTGGCCATCAGCATCTCAGACGGACGAAACCGGGCCTCCGCGGCAGTTGCGGAGGGATTCGCCGCTATACAGGATTGCTTCGTGAGCAGAATCTCGTATACCCCGAACGAAGACCAGCTTCGGGCAATCAACGCGACTTCCAAGGGTATTCGCATCGTCGCGCCAGCCGGGTCAGGCAAAACAGACACGCTGGTCCTCCGCACCATACACCTGATCGAGGAAAAGCGGGTTGATCCGAAACGCATCTTGATCCTGAGCTTCGACAATAGCGCGCGTCAGGCGTTCGAGCAGAAATTCAGGCGCTTTGCTCCCGGAGTTCCACTGCCAGAGGTCACGACAATCAACAAGTTTGGCTCGGGATTGCTTAAGGGGCACTTCCCGTCTGCCAATGGTTCCTTGGGACAGAACGGAAACCTGCGCACCGAGTTTGACCGGAACTGCAGCCAGATTGAAGTTCTCCACTGGGACGGACGCTATCGGAAAGTGACTGATGTGTTCGATGCTCTCAAACAGCAGGGGTACGCCGTCGAAGATCTCAAGAGGCGCAAGGCTGACGCACGACAGTGGCTTAGAAGCTATGTACTCCAGTTGCCAGGGGCTGGTGAATCTTTGGACTCCAGTGACATTTGGGAGCTTGATGAAGTACCGGATCCATCTGAGCAGTACGTGTCAGATACAGAATCAATCTTTGCTGCTTACGCTGCTTACGAAACCCGCATGCGCGATGAAGGATGGGTGGACTATGCTGACCAAATTCTACGTCCCCTCACGGAACTGAGGCGTCACGAGGCAATCCGAGATCGGGTACGATCGAACTACGATGAGGTGGTAGTAGACGAGTGTCAGGACATCAATCGCCTCGAAGCGCTGATGATTCGCTATCTGCTCAATGCGGAGACCACTCTGGTCGTTTCCGGGGATGATGACCAGGCGCTCTATGAGTTTCGCCAGTCAAACTCGATCTATCTTCGTGAGCCGTCGCGCTATTTCGCCCGGTCCTTTGAAACCATCGACCTCAATGTCAACTATCGGACACCGCAGGAGGTCCTCCTGCCGGCTCTGGAATTGATTGGTCATAACAACGATCGGCTACCAAAGTCTCCCCAATCCGGGGTTCATCACCAGGGCGCAATTGAAACGATCCGCGAATCGACCGAATCAACGCTTGCCCGAGCGGTGTTCAATCGAGTGCGAGAACTACTGGATGGAAAGGACACCACCCTGGGAGGGGTAGTCCCCGAAGATATCGGTATTCTCTGCGGCCGCAACCAGAATGTTACGGCCTATCGTAATGGGCTTACACGCATGGGACTCAAGTGGGCCGAGGTTCCACGCGTTGATAGCGGCTCACAGACCCCAGCCGGAGTGATGGTCGATACCATGCTCAAGGCAAAAGGGCGCCAATGGAAAGTTGTAATCCTCCCGGATGCGACTGATGCGGTGATCCCAGGCCCGCACTCAATGCGGACCGGTTCCATTGAAGCGGAACGTCGCAAGTTCTACGTTGCCATGACTCGTGCGTCACATCACTTGGTGGTGGGTTATACAAGCAGGGAGGCGATGGACGTCCCTTCCAGAACGTCTGACGGCGAACTCGTTGGCACCAATGGCGCGAGCCGATTCGTTTTTGAAGCAGGAATCCTATCTGACCTGATCCGTGACTCTGAACCTGTCTCCATCATTTCATCGAGTGCAGGTCTGAGGGAAGCAGTGTCTGAATCCCCAGCTAGTGTTCCGGAGGTCTTTGCAGAGAGATTTTCTGGTGAAGTCACGGGCCCGGAGTCAGCAGGGGCACGGAACTCAATGTCCATTGTCTCTGGCGAAAATCGTGGCCGATCAGATCAGCAAACGAAGCACGTGGTACCAGCCCGAGCATCTTCACTTCGTCATGACTGGGATGTTCGTGAAGATGAACGGCGAGCGCTCGAAGGAGCAGCTGCGAAGTTGCATGGGAATGATCACAACCGGGATCACAGGTATGCAACCTTGCTCGCATTTCCGGTCATCGTTCAGTTTGTCAAACGTAATATTGCCATTTCCGAGACTCAGGGAAGCAATCGTATTGACGCATTCGTTGCATTCAACATGGCGCTAGAACAAGGGGTGGTGAACTCCAACTGGGGAGACGCGATCCATCGATGGCGCATCACCCGCAACCGGCTGATCAAGGAAGCGGACGTTTCAGTCAATGCCTGGGATAAGGCTATTGTCGAAGAAATGGTTCGTGATGCACCACTTCTCTTCCAATACATCGCCAAGATTCGAGATTCGCGTCAGAAGACAGTGGGAAACTCCTTGTCGGAGTCGTCGGTCACGCGTTCTCAGGCTGCTCAAGCAAAGCTCAAATCGCCTTCGCCTTCGGCGCGAGTGACGCTAGAGAAGTCGACAATCGCGGAGTCAGGCACTCCTCGGACGACTGCAAACACAGCGCCAGCAATGTCCAATCCACCCAGCAATGTGGTTCCAGTAGCATTCCAGCCGACAGCGAACTATCTGTTCACCAATCCAGATAGGTTGGCGAGAATTGCTGAGCTGGCCGATATTGTTCAGGCAGGACTTCCACACCCTCGCACGAATAAGCCAGTAAAGTCGCTCAAGTTCACCATCGCGAACTTCCGAGAGGAGATGCTTATCCTTCAATTGCACCTACTGTTACGCGATGTGCGATTTCATATCGCCAAGATCTATCGTTGGACTGCATCACCAGTGTTCAGCAAGCTCTCGATGCGAGAACTGAGCTATCGCCACCATGCCATTAGCGGCGCGATCGGCCACCGACTTCAACCACTTAATGACGAAAGCGAGGCCCTGCTCATTGAGATCCTGTCTGGAATCATTGCAGTCCGGTTTCCGGAGAATCGTGCAGATGCACTGCTCAGCACTTTCAACGACGCTGCGAATGTACAGAACGGTAACTATCCGACAGGCTTCAAGATCCGTGCCTATACCCCAAACAAGCCTAAATAGGGACGAGTGATAGAGCCGCGTCGCCAGCGTTGCCACGTCCATCGTGTTCACCCTCCATCCCGGCGGGATCATCCCCACCTCACCCTTAAGTGCCACTGACGGGCCAGTTGCTGTAGTCTGCAGTATCGGCACCCTGGCACATATCGCTGTCATTTCGAGCGTAGCGAGAAATTCCCCGACGCAGTCGGTATGGACCTGGGAGGTGGGCAGGTGAGCGAGTCCGGGAGGCTCAACGACCACGGCCAAAGCGACAGGGAACCGGGCAGGCTTCACGCCGGGGAGGCACTCGACCGTGTGGATGACACCGAGGTCGTTCATTACGACCTGGACGAACTCATCTCAGGAATCACCGAGGAGAACCGGCACGACCTGATTGACTGGGGCGATCCGGTTGGCCGGGAGGTATGGTGACCGGCGGTGAGGGTAACCCGAGCCCATCTGCGGTATCAGTTGCCCGGCTGGCCTGCCGCAACCCGGTGCGCCTGCCAGGCACGCTCCATGGTGACTCGGTCCGCAAGGAACCACCCGGTAGCGACCCTGCCGACCGGCACGTCGAATGCCGAGGCCGTTGCCCTCCGCAATGTTTGAGGGTCGGGGGCAGATTCAAAATGCACGTCGGTCACATAAGTCTTCATTAGTCGTTGCTCCCGCGTGTCTTGCCCTCAGTCATAATGGCGCAATGATGGTAACGGATGATCCGGGCGACCACGGAGGGTCGCCCCTACGATGCCTGGATCTGCACGGACTCGCGATGCAGGATGGACTGGGGACCCGATGACTGATCACCTGGATGACCTGTCGCAGCGTTACGTCGAGCTGGCGTTCGGGATCGAGCGGCACAACGAAGGCACGGTCGATGCCTACGTCGGGCCGCCGGAGCTGAAGGAACGGGCGCTGTCCGGGCCGACGCCGTCGCCGGGCGATCTCCTCGACCTCGCGACCTCGCTGCTGGCCGGCATCGATCGCGCCGACCTTCCGGCCTCCCGGGTCGACTACCTCACCGCCCAGGTGCGCGGGTTACAGACCCAGTGCCGGAAGCTGGCCGGGGAGGCGATTCCGTACCGGGAGGAAGTCCGGCTCTGCTTCGATATCGATCCGGTGAAGACGCCGGAGCCGGTCTACGAGGAGGCGATCGCGGCGCTCGGCGATGCGTTGCCGGGTGAGGGCAACATCGCCGCCCGGATGATCGCCTGGCGGGAGCGCTTCGAAGTGCCGGTCGAGACGGCGCGGATGATGATCGACGTGATTCTCGATGAAGCGCGGAGGCGGGCGCAGGTCTTCGCTCCCCTGCCGGAGGGCGAGGGCATCGAGATTTCGATGGTCTCCGACAAGCCGTGGAGCGGCTACAACTGGTACCTCGGCGGCTGCCGCTCGCTGGTCGAGATCAACACCGACCTGCCGATCCAGGCAAGCCGCCTGCTCGATCTCGTCTGTCACGAGGGGTATCCGGGGCACCACACCGAACACGCGATCAAGGAGCAGGTGCTGTACCGTGAGCAGGGGTACGGCGAGCACGCGATCCAGCTGATCAACACGCCGGAGTGCGTGATGTCGGAAGGGATCGCGACGTTGGCCGAGTCGATCATCTTCACGCCGGACGAAGCGGCGGCCTGGCGGCGCGATCATCTGTACCGGATGGCCGGGATCGAGGTCGACCCGGCGCGCGAGCGACAGATACTGGACGCGCAGCGGTCACTGAAATCAGTCGCGGGGAATGCGGCGCTGTTGCTGCATGAAGAGGACGCGACCGAGGCCGACGTGGTCGAGTACTTCGCAACCTACGCGCTGGAGTCGCCGGAGCGGGCGAAACACCGGGTGCGGTTCATCTCAGATCCGCTGTGGCGGGCGTACGTCTTCACCTACCACGTTGGCTACGACCTGCTTTCGGCGTGGCTGGATCGCCCAGTGGAAGAGGGCGATCCGGCGGAGCCATTCGGGCGGCGGCAAGCCCGGTTCGGCACCCTGCTGGCAGCGCAGGTGACGCCGTCGGCGATCGCAACGGACATCGCATAACGGCGAGATGCCGCAACGACAACGTCCCGGATCGGTGACCGATCCGGGACGTTGTCGTTGCCCTGGGGTGAAGGGCGGGGGTCGTTGTCGAGGTTAGCGCGGCCAGGTGTACGGCGCGTAGGACGCGTCGTAGTTCCGGAGGTCCTTGCGGGCCTCGTCGGCCGTTGGGTAGCCGCTGCCTTCCTGCAGGAGGCGCGCGTAGTAGCTGTTGAAGCGGGTGGTGCCGGTTTGGCTGCTGCTGTTCCCGAAGATGCGGCGAAAAACGCTCATGGTGATGTTGAACTCCTGGAATCCGGGTGGTGATCGGTCCTGATCACCGCTCACCCGTTGATGTATGGAATTATAGCGATATCAAGATATAAAGACAAGACATATGCCGAATCTGCGATATAGAGAGATGAGCGGTCCTGCCAGGCTGATCCCGGTGGCCACCAGCCCGCCGCTGCGCGTACCATCCCGGTGGCGCCGTTCATGGGACCGGCGCTCGACCGTACGCGCACCCGAGGCCACCCTGCATGCGGGATCAGCACGCCAAACCAACACCCCGGCGCGGCTCGCAGGTGCTCAGTACCGTGCTGTTCATCGCCGCCATCGGCTTTGCCGTGCTCGCCGGCGTCATCTGGTTCCGTGAGGATGCCGGACCGAACCGCGAGCCCCCGATCCCGACCGCCACCGCCGGGCGCTACGACCTCGCCAATGTCCTGAGCGCACTCGAAGCCGCCGGGCTCGATGGCGACTTCGGGCGCTCGCCCGCCACAGCCAACTCGAACCAGATCGACACGCCTGGCCAGCACCTGAAGGTCGACGGTCAGTCGCTGTATGTCTTCATCTTCCCCGGCGCTGATGCCGAAACGGCCACCGCCGCCCGTGAGGCCGCCGGAGCCGATCTCAACGCCGCGACGATGACCCTCACCGCACCGACCTCCGGGGCAGACGTGACCGGCGGCGAGCCGCTGACGGTCGTCCAGGGGGCCAATGTCATCGCGGTCCTCGTCGGTGGGAACGCGGAACTCCAGACAGAGGTCACCACCATCATCGAGGGGCTGGATTGAGCGACGCCCGCGAGGAACCCGCCCTGCCAGATCCGCGCGAGGTGTTCGCCGACCCGCCACCCGAGTCCGGCCTGACGTCCCTGGTCGGCGTGTCCGGCAAGCCGATGACCCTCGCCGATACCGATGACGACCTCGCCGTCCATGGCCGGATCGGCTACGGCACCCGCACCCCGTGGCTGCTCGGCGGGCTGCTGCTGCTGGTCGTGGTGGTGATTGGTATGGCCGGATTCCTCCGGAACCAGGCCGGCGACCCACACGACTCCACTGTCGCGCCAGATTTCGAGCTCACCCTGTTCGATGGCAGCACCTTCCATCTCGCCGATTCCCGCGGCAAGGTGGTCGTCCTCAACTTCTGGGCTTCGTGGTGTGACCCCTGCCGCGCCGAGATGCCGGCCTTGCAGGCGGCGGCCGTGACCGCCGGCGACGATGTCGTGTTCGTCGGTGTCGCCGCGAAGAATGACAACGCCGGCGACGCTCGCGCTTTCGCCGAAGAGTTCGGCATCACCTATCCGGTGGGACAGGACACCGGTGGCGACAATGCGGCCTACGGTCCGATCCAGCTCGCCTACAACGTGATCGGCTTCCCCGCGACGTTCATCATCGACCCCGACGGCAACGTCGATTCCCTCACGATGGGCCCGATCGAGGATTTGGACGCCATCGACGATCTCATCGCCGCCGCCCGCGACTGACCCGGGCGCGACCAACCGCCGTAGGGGCGTCGATGAAATGCGTCCTGGCCTGATCACTTACCGGTTAAGCGGTGAGCCGCCGGTGTAGGGACCGGCGGCTCGGGGAGGGGAGATGATGAGGGTCAACCTGTCCGTTGGCGAACGTGTGGGGGTCGCCCGCCCGAACTGATGACACACGCAGAATAGCACACATGTTCGTATTGTGACAAGACGGCACGGATGGCTGATTTCCGTTGCCGTCCCTGAAGTTGGGGTGCATTCTGCCTGCCGGTGTGACCCGTCATCATGGAAAACGCCGGAACACCCGAAAAGGTTGCGCCCCCCATATGACCCTCCTGGTCATCCCGGCGATTGCCAGCCGGGCGCGTTTCGCGGCATGATCCTGGCCAACAGGGGGAGGTGCATCGGTGGCACACGGCGAATACAAAATGCCCGGCGGCAAGCTGGTGATCGTCGAATTCGACATCGACGACGGAACATTGTGCCGGGTGGTCGTATCCGGCGACTTTTTCCTCTATCCGGACGAGGTGCTGGACGCCATCACGGCGGCGCTGGAATCGTTGCCGGTGGTTCTGCCCGAAGCCAGCATCGCCGCGGAGATCGCGGCCGCGATTCCCGCCGGCGCGAACCTGATGGGGGTCACCCCGGACGGCATCGCGATCGCGGTGCGCCGCGCCCTCCAGGAAGCGGGCCAGCCATGACAGGGACCCAACCAGTGGACGCCATCGTCGCCGACGTCGAGGCCCGGAGGGACGAGCGTTGGCGTCAGTACGACTGGCTGCTGCTGCCACCCGAACCGCTCGATCCACAGATGCAGGTTGCCCTCGACGAGACCCTCACGCTCGCGGTTGGACGCGGCGACCGCCAGCCGACCCTCCGCTTCTGGGCATGGAGCGCCCCGGCCGTGGTGCTCGGGCGCTTCCAGTCGGTGCGCAACGAAGTGAACGAGGATGTGGCCGCGCACGAGGGGATCACCCTGATTCGCCGGATCAGCGGCGGCGGCGCCATGTTCATCGAGCCGGAAGGAGCGATCACCTGGTCGATCTACGCCCCCGAAGGGATCGTCAAGGGGCTGGACTTCCCGGAGTCCTACGCCTTCTTCGACAGTTGGGTGATCGAGGCGCTGCGCGAACTGGGCGTACGGGCGTGGTACGCGCCGCTCAACGACATCACCTCCGACGGCGGGAAGATCGGCGGCGCCGCCCAGGCCCGGCGTGGCGGCGCTGTGCTGCACCACACCACGATGGCCTACCAGATGAACCTGGACCGCATGGCGCGGGTGCTAAGGGTGGGCAAGGAAAAGCTGAGCGACAAGGGCGTGAAATCAGCCGACCGCCGGGTCGGGCCGTTGCGGCAGCAGACGGAACTCGACCGCGATGTGATCATCCACCACCTCGTCGGCTATTTCCGCGCTCACTACGGCCTGACGGACGATCGGCTCTCCGAGGCCGAAATCGCCGATGCGCGGGAGCGGGTGGAGGCCAAGTTCGGCACCGGCCCCTGGCTCCGCTCGCTGCCGTAGCGGGCTGTTGCCATCCCACCGCCTATGCGATTGCTCGAAGGGAATGTCTGAGCTTTCCCCCAGGGGCCGACCGCCCCACAGCGTGTTGCAGGGACGTTGATTGCGAAAACAGGACAGCCACACGGCGCTGCGCCTGGGCTGTCCCTACGAACGACCGAACACCGATCACTCCCAGCAACGGGCTGTAGCGCAGCGAGGATGTGCCGACCCGTGACATCGCCACCGTTGGTCCGGGTGGACAGATCCACTCAATTGAAGGGTGCCGTGGGACCCGCAATGGCAACCACCAGCGTGGAAGTCATTGGCGCGGAAAGGGGGAAGCCTTCCGTGCCGCATCCGGGGTCCCGACCTGGGGAGTTTCAGGCATCGCGACGAGCGGCGTCGTGCGCCACGCACTCCATGAAGATCACATCCCAGAACCGGCCATCCATGAACTGCGCTTTGCGACGGCGGCCGAATTCGCGGAATCCGGCCTTTTCGTAGGCGTGGATCGCGCCCGGGTTGTACTCGTAGACCCTCAGCATCACGTTGTTCAGGCCGAGGATGTTGAAGGCGAAATCCAGCAGCAGGCGAGTCGCCTCGGTGCCGAATCCCTGGCCGCGGCATTCAGGCTCGCCAATGTAGATGCCGAATTCGGCGGTGCGGCTCCGGTAGTCGATATCCTGGAGCGCCACATTCCCGATCGGACGTTGGCCCACATTGGTGGTGATGGTGAACACCATCGCATCCTGCTGGCCGCTGGCGTGCCGCTCGTACCAGCTGGTGATCCACTCCGTCGAATGTGGACGGAAGCGCCGGTCCACCAGCTTGAGCATGTTGAAATCGTTCAACCAGCGCTGGTAGGCGGGGAGCAACTCGCGGCGCAACGGGCCGAGCGACACCCTTTCGCCCCGCATGTTGCTGACTGGCACCGGGCCATATCCTGGACTGTCGACAAACCCCTGGATGGTACTGAGTTGTGCCACACGAAACCCCTTCCCCGGATCCGGTGAACAACCCACCAGGGTTGCACGAGGCGGGTCCTGGCGGGGGACGAGTGGAACATGCGGTTCCATCACGTCTCATGGTAACGACCAGATTTTCGGGCGTACAGGCCCGGAATGGCGCGGAAATCCGGCCTTGGAAACAACGAATTGCCTATGTGCAAATGAGGAACGGAAGCAGGTTTCTGATAGTTGCGTACGTACGCGGTTATCAATAATTCCCGGCAAGAGTCTGTGAAATCGCTGGGAATCGAATGTCGTGCACTCGTGCACGACCCGCGATGCGACACAGGCGGCTCGCCGGATTTCTCCGCAACGTGGGGCCGGATTTCCCGAGTCCAGTGGGCCGTGAGTCGCGCGGGCCAGTCGGACAAGGACGCTCAGTCCCGGTTCGTGCCTGGCTGGCACGCTATACTTTTCGCTGGTTACGCGACACACCCCGGGCCGCAGTCGCGCCCTCCGCGAACAGGAACGTTCTTCATGGCCATCGCCTTTCCCGGCACTCCCGCCGCGACGCCAGTCAAGCCCCGCGAACGCCGCATCGTTGTCGCTGAAACACTTGGATACTGCTGGGGCGTCCGCCGCGCCGTCGACATCATCACCGACGCGGCCACCCCGGTTTCCCCCATCGCCCCGATCGGCGATGTCATTCATAACCCGCAGGTCGTCGAGCGGCTCCGCACCCAGGGCGTGAGCGGCGCGACATCGGTCGATGAGGCGGTCGAGCGGGGCGTCCACCGGATCGCCATCACCGCCCACGGGATGGGGCCACACCTGGCGGTCCAGGCCGCCGAACGCAACCTGGAACTCATCGACACGACCTGCCCGCTGGTGATCAAGGTACAGCGCCTCGCCCAGAAGCTCGTGCGCCAGGGGTATTACCTCGTGGTGTACGGCGACGATTACCACCCCGAGGTGCGGAGCGTGATCGGGTGGGCCAACACCAACAAGTCGGTCGCCGCCAAGCACATCGAGCAGCTGCCGTGGAACGCCGCCCGCGGCGACACCGGCGAGGGCAAGATCTCCCCACCACGCAAGGTGGCCCTGGTCAGCCAGACGACCAAGAACATCGACGAACTGATGGCCTTCGCCAGCGAGTTGCAGGCGATGGTGACCCCGCTGGGCGGCGAATTCCGCCTGTGCAACACCATCTGCGAACCGACCACCGAACGCCAGCAGGCGCTCCGCCGCATCGTTGACGAGGTTGACCTGATCCTCGCGATCGGGGGACGCAAGTCATCCAACACCGCTCGCCTCGCCGATGTCGGCAACCAGATGGGGGTGCCGTCGTACCACATCGAACGCCCCGAGGATATCCGGGACGAATGGCTCGATATCCTCGGCGATGGGAATGTTGGCGTGACCGCCGGCGCGTCCACCCCCGACGATGTCATCCAGGAAGTGGTCGACCACCTTGCGGCGCGCGGCTATGCCCCGCCTGCCGGGGGCATTCGCCCGGTCGATCCCGAGTACGTTCCGGCCTTTTAGTCCGAACCCACGCCGATGTGGGGGGATTTCCCTGTCCATGGCGCGTCTTCCAGCCCGACCCCTCGCCCGCTTCAGCGCCCGGTTCGCCTGGCTCGTGCTGCTCCTGCCGATGCTGGCCGCCTGCGGCTCGTCCGGTGACGGCGCCGACATCGCCTGGCGCGAGGTTCCCACTCCCTCCCCCATCCCAACCGAGGAACCGTCGGCACCGACCGCGGAAGCCGCAACCGTTCCGGTGCCAACCCCCACGCCAGTCACCCTCACCGACGACCAGATCGCGCACTACCGGCCCAACGAACTCGGCCGCATCCCGATCCTGATGTTTCACGGGTTCACCCACGACGCCCAGTACACCGACAACTGGACTGTGACGTTCGACCAGTTCCGCGACATCCTCCAGTGGCTGTACGAGCGGAACTTCTACATGGTCTCGATGGCCGACATGATCAACAACGAGATATCGGCGCCGCCCGGCAAGCATCCGGTGGTGCTGACATTCGACGACGCCTCGTCGCGGCAGTTTCGCCTGATGAAGAGCGACGATGGCACGCTGACCCCAGCCCCGGATTCTGCCGTCGGGGTGATGGAAGCGTTCTTCGCGGAGCATCCGGATTTCGGGCGGGGTGGATTCTTTGCCGTCCTGCCGATCAACTGCTTCCGCTACGACGGTGAGGAAACCACCTGCGAGGAGCGCCTCACCTGGCTCGATGACCACGGCTACGAAATCGGCAATCACACCTGGGATCACCTGAACCTGGCCGATGTCAGCGACGCCACCCTGATCGACGAGGTGGGCTCGACCAAGGTCTGGATCGACGAGCGCGTCAAGGGCGACGGCAACCTCGGCAATGTGCTGGTGTTGCCCTACGGAAACTTTCCCGGCTACGACTGGCAAATCCAGATGCTCAAGGATGGCTTTACCTACGATGGCCAGCAGATCATCCTCGCCGGCATCGTGAGTGTCGAGGGGGGCGCCAGCGCCTCGCCATCCAGTGGCAAGTGGACGCGCTGGAATATCGCGCGGTTCAACATGGAACCCGAACTCTGGGCCTACTGGCAGGGCATTATCGACACCGGCGCGGTCACCTTCTACACCAGCGACGGCAACCCCGGCACCGTGACCATTCCCGACCCGATCCCGGCCGATCTCGAGGAGCACTGGGATCCGGAATGGGCATCGTCGTACGGCATGGAGGTCATCCGCTACGACGCCTCCGCGCTCCCGCCGCTGAACGATGCAGCGAACGACGGCGAGCTGCCGCCGTCGCCGGCGGTCGAGGGCACGCCGCCATCCGTGGACATCCCAGCCGGATCGACCCCGCCTCACTCCGACGCCACCATCCCGACCCCGACGGAGGCGCCATCCCGGCAGACATCCCGTCGCACATGGTCGAGCCTCCGGCCGGTGCAGGGTCACTAACCCGGACGATCTGGCGATCTGACCGGATCGGACACGATTGCCCCTTGCCAATCCGGAATCCACCGGTACAATCCACGATCACCAGGCGATGCGCAGTGCCGAGACCCCGGGCGAGAGGCCAGGCCCCGTCCTGCTCATGGTGGTGCTCGATCACCACCCACAGGGAGGGTTTCTGCGGATGCACCACCACGAGCACCGGCCGGATATCGCGGTTCCGCGCGCTGCCTCGGCCATGGTGACACACGAGTCCTGGGCCGTCGCGCTGGAACACGCAACCGACCGCGTGCTCGCTCCTGGTAATTCCCCACCCGACCTGCTGCTGCTGTTCGCCAGTCCAGCCTACGGCGATGCCTATGGCTCGCTGCTGCCGGCGGCACGGGAGCGCACGCGGGCCGGGATCGTGATTGGCTGCTCCGCCAGCGGTCTTCTCGCTGGCGCACACGAGGCCGAGGACAACCCCGGCGTCGCGCTCATGGCATGCTGGCTCCCCGGCGCCACCCTGGCGCCGCTCCGCATCCACCAGGAGCACCTCGACCTGCTCGATGAGACCGCACCCTGGCCCGGCCTGGATGATGCGGTGGCAGGTGACATCACCTCCTGGCTCGTCCTCGCCGAGCCCTACCGGTTCGATAGCCAGGCCTTCCTGCGAAAACTCCAGCAACGATTCCCCACCGCGGACATCATGGGCGGCATGGCCTCCGGGATGGTCTCGGAACGGCGATCGTGCGTCTTCTTCGACGGGCACTGGTACGACGAAGGCGCGGTCGCGCTTGGCATCGGTGGGGGATACCGGCTCGTGCCGCACGTATCACAGGGGTGCGAACCGATCGGCGAAGCCTGGACCATCACCGGCGCCGACCGCAACGTGCTCCTGTCGATCTCGAACCGGCCCGCGCTGCACATGCTGCAGGAAACGATCAGCGCCCTGCCGGACGACCTGCGGCAGATCGCCCAGCGGAACCTGGTAGTGGGGTTGGCCGGCAGTGAGTACCGCGACGATTTCCAGCGGGGCGATTTTGCCATTCGCGGCATTCTCGGGATCGACCAGGCCAGGGGATCGGTGGCAATCGGCGGTCTCCCGCGCGTCGGGCAGACCGTCCAGTTCCATCTCCGGCACGCGGCCTCGGCGCACGACGACCTCGGCGCGATGCTCGAGCGAGCGCTGGCCTTTCCCTCGGGCGCGACACCCGTCGCCGGGGTGCTCTGTACGTGCGACGGGCGAGGGCGGGCGCTGTTCGGGGTACCGGATCACGACGCCGGCATGACCAGCGCCGCGCTCGGTACCTTGCCACTGGTGGGGGCATTCTGCATCGGCGAGTTCGGCCCGCTGGGCAGCCAGGTCGCGCTTCACGGCTTCACCGCAACCCTGGGCATCCTTGTGCGCACCGGCTGAGCCGGCTCCCGCCGTATTCCTGTAGGGGTTGACGGCCCCGGCCGAGCGTCAGCGACGCCTCGCCCTCATTCCATGCGAATCCCGTAGCCGAGGGCCGTCCTCACGACTCCGTAGGGATCGATCCGCCCACGGTTCCACCTTCCAGGATTGGAAGGTGGTCAGGGGGATGGCCAACGCAGGCGAGGGTGTGTCGGCCTGCGTTCACGCGTACGGGATGCTCACCACGGGAGGGCATTTTCGGCGCACCGACCATCCGGCCGAGGTGCTCGATTGTGCGCCGAAAGCCCTCCCCTACCCAGGTACGCGTTTTCGCGACGCCCCGGCGGCGTGGTGTGATCGCTACTGGGCGAAGCGCAACAGCGCCGCCACTCCGCCAACCTCGTCGAGCAGGCCAGCAGGCTCCGATCGCGGCAGCTCACCGGATTCCTGCGATGCCGTGGTCGTTTCGTCCACCGGCACCGCCGTGTGGATCAATTCGATCTCCCCGCCTTGCTGCAGGGTGAACCGGATCAGTTCTTCCGGAAGCGAGACCGCCACGATATTGGCCACATCCCCACCGAGCGGGTGCTCGGCTGGAATCTCGCCTTCTCCGTACACCGGGTAGCTGAAATCCGCCCACCCCATCGCATCGAAGTCCTCGTTCATGACCAGCGATTGCACCTGGCCTGCCTTGAGGGCATTGATCACATCGACCGCGCCGGCCACCGCCAGTCCACCGCCCAGCTGGTTCCGCACCTCGGCAACCGCCGCGGCTTCCTGCCGGCGCTCGGCCGCGAGGGCATACGGGGCAGCCGCATCGATGATCGCCCGTTCGCCCGGATGCTGCTGGAAATCCATCGTGACCGTTCCAGCCACGAATCCCCGCACCGCTGGCGGGAATTCGGCCTCGATGTCGCGCAGGAAATCCCCGCTCCCGACCAGCACGAGGACATCGACCCCGGTTTCCTCGAGCGCTTTCGCCGTCTCCCCGGCGATGGCGCGGGCAAACGCGGAGGTTCGCTCGCCGGCGCGGTTCCGGTATCGCCGCTGGTTGAGCCCACCGGACGACTGCCGTCGCGGGAAGAGCGTGCTTTCCAGGGTGATGCCGCCTTCCTGCGTTCCCTGGGTGACGAACGTCAATTCGGCATCCTGCTGGCGGGCGACGAGGATCGCATAGGTCGCGTAGTCCTCATCGACATGGGCCAGCACTTCGAGGGCGGGAAGCGTCGCATAGGTGATCCGGTTCGGCACCGGCACACCAAGCGCCAGCGGGATGAAGATCTCCTGCCCCGCCGAGCTGTAGGCGATCACACCACTGGCGGAGGAATCGAGATCCTGTTCGAGCCAGGCCGCGATCCGGGCAATACCGGCCTCGAGTCCGGCTCGCGCTTCCGAACGCTCATCGAGGGTATCGAGCAGCGCTTTCGCCTCGGAATGGAACCAGGTCAGCGCCGGTCGCTGGGCTGTTGACCCGGTGGTGACGTTCCTCGCCTCCGAGCGGCGCAACTCCTCCGCCGGCCGGCGACCCGGATTGTCGAAGCTCGGCGTCCAGTCGAGGCTGACGCTGAGGAACGGACTCCCGGCGACCACGGGGAGCGACGCCACATCCTGCAGCGTGTCGTGCAGATCGAGGTCGAGGGGTGAATCGTTGATGCGCGAACGCACGCGCTGAACCGGATCGGTAACCATCACAAAGCCTCCTTGTACAGGCGTGATCCATCTCACCGTTCCATCGTACCCGGTTCATCGTGCCAGGCCGATACCAACGGGATCACGAACGTACCAATTCCGTGGACCATTCCTGCGTACCACTCCGGGTCATACGCCTGTTGGCTGCCCCTGCAACGCGTCCTGATCACGATCAGTCGCACGAGCCGGGATATGGGGCGGAAAAGGCGGGTCACGGACGGACGGTAGCACACCAGCCGCGATTCCGGTGTTCCGATCGCGTCAACCGCGCTTGGCGACGCAGCCCACGACGTGATCGTCAACCATGCCGACCGCCTGCATGAAGGCGTAGCAAATGGTGGGCCCGACAAAGGTGAATCCACGTTTTCGAAGGGCTTTCGACATGGCTTCCGCTTCTGGCGAGACGGGCGGGATATCGGCCATCGTGACCGGCTGGTTCACGATCGGTTCGCCGCCGACGAACGACCAGAGATGGTCCGAGAACGACTCGCCGTCATCGCGAAGTGCGAGGTAGGCGCGGGCGTTCTTCACCGCGCCGTTGACCTTGAGCCGGTTGCGGACGATGCCGGGATCGGCCATCAGGCGGGCGATCTCGTCATCACCGTACCGGGCGATGATCTCAGGGTCCCAGCCATCGAAGGCGCGGTCAAAGTGGTCGCGCTTCCGCAGGATCGTGATCCACGACAATCCGGCCTGGAAGCCATCGAGCATGAGCTTGGCGAAGAGGTCGCGGTCGTCGCGAATGGGGACGCCCCACTCGTCGTCGTGGTAGGCCACGTAGAGTGGGTCGGTCCCACACCATCCGCAGCGAACGATATCGTTCACGTTCTGCACTCCATTGGAGGTGGGTTCTCCGTTGCCATCGTTATCCGGAACTGAAGGATACACGGATACCGCTTCGCGGGAGATTTCTCGCTGCGCTCGAAATGACAGGGATCGGGGAGCCTTTCCGGCGACCTCCGCGATACAGCCGGTTCACCTGAGGCCCAATTGTTCCAGCCGGCGCAGGGTATCCTCGATGCTCCAAGCCTGGACGATTCTGCCGTCCCGGAGCCGGAAGATGCCCACCTCGTCGATTCGCTCGAATCGGCGGCCTGTGGGCGGATGCCCACGCCAGGCGCCGGTGTAAGTGCCGGAATAGCGGAACCGGCCCGCAACCTGGTCACCCTCGGCGATCAGGTCGACGATCTCCATCCGTATGTCCGGGAATGATGCCTGGAACAACGCGATCCAATTTTGCGCGGCTGGCGCCAGCCGCGGCTCGTAGATCTTGTCGAGCACATCCAGCCGCCCTGCGTTCATCACCTCATCAACCAGGCGGCGGACGGCGTTCTCGAGTGGCTCCGTCATTGGTGCATTCCCCATGTCAGCGTTGCATCAGGCTGATTACAGCGATATCCAGCAATCGAACGCGCCAGGGAAGGCGATGTCAATTCCTCCTTCGTTCATCAGTACCTGGGAGCGATTCGACCAGCACAGGATACGTGTTCCCCGATGGTATGCTCACGCCAACCGGGATAACGTTTTTCGAGAGGAAGCGTGCTGGTTCATGTCACTGGCACGGCGCGGAGCTGATTCCATGCCCATCTCCCCGATCGATCCTCCGGGTCCCGATCCCGTTTCGATCATGCCGCTGATCGAGCGGCGTGGCGAGCTGCGGCTGTCCCCGGCGCCTCTGCCGCTGACGCCGCTGATCGGGCGGGAGGCGGAGGTGGCGGCGCTCACCAGATTGCTTGCGCAGCCCGGTGTCCGGCTGGTGACGCTGACCGGTCCCGGCGGAACCGGAAAGACGCGCCTTGCAGTGCAGCTGGCGGCGGAGCTTCGCGAGCGCTACCGCGACGGCATCGCGTTCGCCGGGCTCGCCACGATCCGCGATCCCGCCCTCGTGATGGCGGCGATCGCCGAGTCCGTCGGTATCCGCGAGCCGGAAACGCGTTCGCTCGTCACCGTCCTTCGTGATCGCCAGCTCCTCCTCATTCTCGACAACGTCGAACATGTTCTGGATGCCGCGCCGGAGGTGGCGGCGCTCCTCTCCGCCTGTCCGCACGTGACCGTGCTGGCGACGAGCCGGGCGCCGCTGAGAATCTCCGGTGAACACGCGTTTCCGGCGCCTCCGCTCCTCGTGCCAGATCCGGAGCGCTTGCCTCCACTTGAAGAGCTGTCGACAGCGAGTGCGGTCGCCCTGTTCGCGAGCCGGGCGCGCGCCGCCGATCCGGGATTCCTCCTGGACGATGGCAACGCTGCGGCGGTGGTCGAGATCTGCACCCGTCTCGACGGGTTGCCATTGGCCATCGAACTGGCCGCTTCCCGAAGCCTCCTCCTTTCCCCGCAGGCCCTGCTGGAGCGGATGGATCGATCGCTTGACGTGCTCGGGAGTGGGGCCAGGGACGCGCCGGACCGGCAGCGGACGATGCGGGTGACGATCGCCTGGAGCTTCGATCTGTTGCCTCCGTCCGCACGCGAGTTGCTTGAACGGCTGGCCGTCTTCGTCGGGGGGTTCGACCTGGCGGGGGCGGAAACGGTTGCCGGACAAATAGAGGCGTCCGTCATCAGCGACCTGGAACTCCTGCTCGATCACGGCATGATCCGCCGCCAAACCGATGCGACCGGAGGGCGCCGGTTCCGGATACCAGAGACGATCCGGGAATTCGCGTTGGAGCAGCTTGACGCGAGCAGAGGGACCGCATCGGCACGGCAGGCACACGCGGCGCGGTTCCTGAACCTAGCCGAGCAGCGGGAACTCGCTGACCTGCTGCCGGAAGGCGATCGGGCGATGCTGCTGCTGGAAACCGAGCAGGCCAACTTCCGGGCAGCCCTGACCTGGCTCCACGATTCGGGAGAAGGCGATTCGGTCGCCCGGTTGGCAGGCGCGCTGGGCCGCTTCTGGTCTCAACAGGGCCACTACCGGGAGGGACGGGCATGGCTTGCGCGCGCCGCTGCAAGCGGGAACGCCGCTTCGCCCGGCACGCTGGCGAGGGCATTCGTCCATCTCGGCATGATCGAGCTCTACCAGGGAGATGACCAGGGCGCCGGATCGCATCTGACGCAAGCACTTGCGATTTCCCGGGAACATGGCCTTGTGTTTCCAACAACCCTGGCACTGCTGGGGCTCGGCGCGATCGCCGCCACCCGGAATGATCCGGATCGTGGCACAGCGCTTCTGCAGGAATCCCTCGCCGCCGCGCACACCATTCCAGACCGGCGCGTCTCCGGAATCATGTCGGGCCTGGTCCTGGGAAATCTCTCCGATATCGCGAGGGCACAAGGGAACGTCGAGCTGGCGGCCTCGCACTCCCGGGAAGGGCTCCAGCGGTTGCGGGAAGCCGCCCATACTGTTGGATTGGTCCTGTTGCTGGTACAGGGTGGCGATCTGGAACGCGACCGGGGAAACCTGGGGCAAGCGGCTGACCTGTACCAGCAAGCCCTCATAATGAGCCGGGAGCTTCGCGGCGCACGTGTGACCGTCGAAGCGATCCAGGCTTTGGGGATCGTCGCGATTGCTGCCGGTAGCGTCGAGCGTGGCATCCGGTTGCTGGGAGCAACCGATGCGCTCCAGGAACGAATGGGATTGCGCCATCGCCTGGCGGAATCGCAGGCGGCGTTGCAGCAGGCAGTCGCCGCGGCTCGTGCCGAGCTCGGGGACGAGCCGTTCGCGGTTGCCTGGTCCAACGGCCAGACCATGACGCTGGACCAGGTCATCGCCGAGGCGATGGTCATCGCAGGCTCGCTACCGGACTCCGGCGGATCGCATCCCAAGGAGGTAGCCACTGTCCCGCCTGTGCCATCGAACGACGGGCGGCAGCTCATCACCGACCGGGAGGTCGAGGTGTTGCGATTGCTGGTCACGGGGCAGACCGACCGCGAAATTGCGGAGATCCTCTTCATCAGTCATGCCACGGCCAGGTCGCACGTCTCCAGCATCCTGCGCAAGCTGGATGTCAACAGCCGCACCGCCGCGGCCACCTACGCTTTCCAGCACGGGCTGGTCTGACGCGACCAGTCCGCTATTCCGTTCGCCTTCGCAACGTTCCTGTTACGGCCGACTGGGCTCTGCCTCCGCGTGAGGCGCCGGGGACATCCCGGGCATCTGCGTACACCTGGCTACGTCACGCCGCGACCAAATCATCGATTTGCGGGATGTAACCGTGACCAGCAAGTCCCACGATCAACGCACGGCCAGCCGGATGCCACTGGTGCATGGCGGCCGCCGGTCATTGATCCCTCCGTGATATTGGAGGTAGAGGAGGCGTCAGTCATGCGGCATCACTCCCTCTCGCCAGTCCGCGCCCGGCACATCGTCCTGATGCTGTTGCTCGGCACCCTCATTGCCATTCCAGGCGGCGTCCAGGCGGGCCCCTCGCCGGAATCTCCGGCGCAGATCTCGGCACTCGTCCTTTCCGTACCATCACCGCCACGGTGGTTCACCGGCACCGATCACCAGGTCCACCTCGCCTACGAACTGTGGCTAACGAATCCGCTTCCGGCACCGGTGACGATCACCTCGGTCGAGGTGGTCGATGTCGATATGGGCGAGCCACTGATCCGCCTGGAGGGTGAGTCGCTGCTGGCCGCGATGTCGCTGGTCGCACAGGCGAATACGCCGGTTGCGGTCCTGCCGGCGTCATCGGTCGGCGTCATTTGGTTCGATGTTCTGCTCGACGCGGATCGTGCCCTTCCCTCCTCGCTAACACACCGGCTGACGGTGGAGCTTTCTCCCGATCTCCCAGTGCCAGATTCACTCCTATCAATTAAGGGCACGCCGGTGCCGGTGGATCAGCGGCCACCGGTTGTGCTCGGTCCTCCCCTGGCGGGACCGCAATGGGTTGCCCTTGGAAGCTGCTGCGATGGACCGCATCGCCGCGCACTCTATCCCATCGATGGGCAATGGTTTCTCGCCCAGCGCTTCGCGATTGATTTCAACCTGCTCGAACCCGACAACCGGCCAGGCATTGGCGACCCAATCCAGTACACCAGCTTTCCCACCTACGGTCAGCCGGTGCTCGCGGTTGCCGCGGCCACGGTAGTCGAAGCGGTCGACCGGTACCCTGACCTGCTGGTCGGCGAGTCGCGTGAGGAGCTTTCTCCCGAGACCGCGGGAGGCAACCGGATCATCCTCGATCTCGGCGATGGGCGCTTCGCGGTCTACGCCCACCTGCAGGCGGGGAGCGTTCAGGTTCAGCCAGGCGATCGGGTTGAACCTGGGCAGCAGATCGCCAACGCCGGCAGCTCGGGGACCACAGGCGGCCCACATTTGCACTTCCAGGTGACGGACCGGCCATCGGTGGTGGTCGCCGACGGGTTGCCGTACGTCTTCGATGCCTTCGAAGTGACCGGCCAGACGCCGCCCCTGATGGAGGTCGTGCCGTACTACGACACATTGGAGCCGATTCCGGTCACCACGGAGGGTGCTGGGCCGCGGCAGAATGCGCTTCCGCTCGGTGGGGATATCGTAACCTTCCCACCGATGGGCACTGGCGGTTAGCGCGAAGGTCCGCTGTCTACCCGAACCTGACGAGTTTGCGTGTCGCTGCGCCTCGCCGGACGCGCCGGATGGGGCGCAGCGCATCTTGCTCCGACCGTCCCTGCGTCTCCCATGCGGAAACACGGCCATCGCCTTGATGACCTTTCCGGAGACATTGCCATTGTGCTCCCCGGACGCCGGAGCGCTGCCCGCTCCTGACCAGTGGCCTCCTGCATTTGCATGAGACCGGCACCACCGCCTCGAACCAAACCAAATCATCGATCTGCAGGATGCGATAGATGCCGGCACGGCCCAGGATGGATTGAGTGCCAACCGCGTTCACTCCAGGACCGGCGGCCACCCAAACCCGGATGTTCCGGACGCAACACATTCAAGGGAGGACATCATGGTTCGCTTCGAGGAGATTGCGCGGAGTTTCAACGATCGCCGGCTCTCGCGCCGCACGGCCGCCGCCGGGCTTGCCGGGGGAGCCGTCGCCCTGGCAGGCATGCGCGCAACTGCCCAGGATGCCACGCCCGAAGCGGCGGCGGGCGAAAAGAACACCTACCTGTTCGTCCAATCGTTCCAGGCGGGCAGCATCGCCCCGGCGGCACGTGAGTTCGGCACCCACACCGTGACCCTCGAACAGGGCTGGGGCCAAACCATCTACTTCGGCGACCGCCCGTCGCGCGATGTCGGCGCCGGTCCCACCATCGATTTCCTGGCTGGGCTCGGCTTCGAACCGGACAACCCGCCCAACGCGGCGCTGATCGTCGAAACGGCGCCCGGTGAGACGGATGTGGCAGTGGTGGAGCTGTTCAACCCGACCTACGACGAGGCGACCCACACGGCGACCTACGACATCGCGGTACTTGCCCAATGGCAGGCCGCAGGTGAAGAGTTCAAGGAAGCACCGGTCGACCTGGACGCGATGGTGCCGGACTTTGGTACCGTCCACCTCCTCATCGACGACTGTGCCGATCGCCCGGTCCAGTGCCTGGAGAACGACCGTTTCAACAAGGGTACTCTCCCCCCGACCGGGTTCTGCTGGCGCTGGGACTACTTCCAGTGCGTTCCGTGCGAGCCCGACTATCACGACACGACCAGGGGCATTTCGGCCACCTACCGGCATTGGTCCGAGATCTGCAACCAAACGTTTGCCGACTGCAACGGAAATTGTGTTTCGAACTGGTAGCTCCGCCATCTGCGCCGCCAGACAGGGCAGGTCCGTTCCTGCCGACCAGGTATGTGGAGGACCTTCGTGGAGACTCCGTCAGTTCACTCTAATGGGCGATCCGTGGCCTCGGCAACGATATCGACGTGGTTCGATGCCCTCACGAAACGCTTCGCCGCCGGACCGGTGTCCCGAAGCGCCTCGAACGCCGAGCCCGCGCGCAAAATCGCACCCAAGCTCGACCTGGTCGACCTCAATGGCGCACGCAGCACGCTCGCCTCGCTCCTGGCTCCCGGCCGGCCCTTGCTGCTCGCCTTCACCGATCCGCGCTGTCACCCGTGCCAGACCCTGCTTCCCGACATCGGCGGATGGCAGCGTGTTTACGGCGACCGGCTGACGATCGCCCTGATCAGCACCGGCGATCCGCAAACCAACCGCCTGATGACCGCTGGATACGGCATCGATCGGGTACTGGTCCAGCAGGAGCACGAGGTCATCGATGCCTATGGGTTGGCCCAGGCGCCAGCCGCCGTCCTCGTCCGCCCGGACGGCAAGATCAGCAGTGAGATTGCCTATGGTGTGAACGCGATCCGGCGGCTGGTGGCGGACACCCTCGGGTTGGTTGTGCCCTCCGCCCCGGCCAGCACAATCCAGCCGGCCGAACGTGGCCAGGCTGGGCCACCCTTGCGAGGCATCGGGCTGGAAGGGGAGTTGGTGGACCTGGCGAGGTTCCGGGGCGTGCCTGTGGTGCTCCTCTTCTGGAGCCCGGCCTGCACGCATTGCCAGGACCTCCTGCCCGGCATCAGGGCGGTCGAGCGGACAGCGAACCGTCCGGGGTTGATCGTGATTTCGCGGGGAGCCCCCAACCTGAATCGCGGCATCGGGCTCCAGTCGCCAGTTCTCCTCGACGACAGCCATGCAATCGCCGATGCGTTCGGTGTCGGCGGGACGCCGGCCGCGGTGGTGATCGACAGCGAGGGAATCATCGTCTCGGAAGTCCTTCGCGGCAGCGGCCAGGTCGGCGCACTGCTCAACCGGATCCAGGGTTCTGCCCAGACTCCGGCTGCCTGAAGCGATCTGGCAGATGTCTCGACAATCGCTCGATTCGACGGCTTCCGGCGGCGGATGGCCGCAGAAGACCCCACGACGAAAGGATGCTCATCATGGATCGGACGTTCAGCCGGCGCCGCACCCTGCAGGCGGGGATGGTGGCGTTGGCAGCAAGTCAACTGGCCAGGATCGTGCAGCCAGTCGCTGCCCAGATACCGGTTGCCACCACTGGGGAACTGATCGACATCGGCGGCCGGTCGCTCTACCTGGAGCGCGGCGGGGCCGGTGAGCCGACGGTGATCTTCGAGTGCGGCTACCGCAACAACGGGCAGATCTGGAGTGTGGACAAGCTGCCGCAGACCTGGGAGCCGGGACCGACACCCCGCACGATGGTGCTGCCGGGAGTTTCGGAATTCGCGAGCGTCGTGGCCTACGACCGGCCCGGCACCTTCCTCGACCTCGACAACCTCAGCCGCAGCGATCCCGTGTCGATGCCGCGCACCGCGGTCGACATCGTGGACGATCTGCACGCGCTGCTCGTCGCGGCGGAAGTTCCCCTACCGTATGTCCTGGTTGGTCACTCGCTGGGCGGTCTGATCACGCGGCTGTACGCCCTGACCCATCCGGACAATGTCGCCGGGCTGGTGCAGGTCGATCCCTACCACGAAGAGGTGTGGGAGCGGTACCGCACGGTGCTGACCACCGAACAGTGGGAGGCCGTCGATGCGCTCAACCACGATGTGCCGGTAGAGTTGGCGGAGATCTACCCCGAGTTCGAGCTGATGGATTTCGACACCATGAACCTCCAGATGCGCGAAGCTGTTGCCGCATCATCGCTACCCGAAATCCCGTTCGCGGTGATCGCGCACGGCCGCTCGTTCGAAGCCGACACCCCCGAAGGTGCGATGCCGGACGGCTACCCGTGGGACGATGTCGAGGCCGTCACCCGCGAACTCTATGCCGAGCTGGCAGCAAGCGTGCCCGGCGGCCGCCTCATCGTCGCCGAGGAGAGTGGACACTACGTTCACCTAGAACAACCCGATCTCGTGATCGACGTCGTCCGGCAGGTGGTCGATGCCGTCCGCGAACCGACCACCTGGACAGCCTGACCGTCACCACCAAAGGACATATTCCATGCCCAGGCTCATCGTTTCCACGGTCGTCGTGATGCTTGTCCTGTCGACCAGCACGCCGGCCATCGCCAAGTTTCAGGAGGCCACGCCGCCAGCGGGTTGGGACAGCGGCGAGGCGGCGGGTCTCGTCGACATCGCTGACGGCAGGCGGCTCTACCTCGAATGCCGTGGCGAGGGCAGCCCCACCGTGATCCTGGAAGCGGGAGCCGGCAACAACGGTGAAATCTGGGACAACATCGCGCTCCCTGCCGGCGAGACCGGCGCGGTGCTGCCAGGGGTCGCCTCGTTCACCCGTGTCTGCATCTACGATCGCCCCGGAACCTTTCTCGAACCCGGTCATCCCGGACGCAGCGATCCCGTCGCGATGCCTCGCACCGCCGCCGACATGGTGACCGATCTCCACTCCCTGCTACGGATTGCCGGCGTGCCTGGTCCCTACGTGATGGCCGGACACTCGTTCGGTGGACTGATCGCACGGCTGTATGCCAGCACCTTCCCCGACGACGTCGTGGGCCTCGTGCTCATCGATTCGGCCCATGAGGACTACTACGACCTGCTGCAGGAGGTGCTCACACCGAATCAGTGGGAACTGTCGGCGAATCTGCCCGTTTCGCCGGACTATCCAGGCCTGGAGCAGATCGACACCGGAACCAGTGCGATCCAGATGCGGGAAGCGGCCGCTGACTCGCCGCTTGGGCCGATGCCGCTCGTCGTGCTCACCCACGGTCGCCCCTGGGATTTTCCGGCGGATTACCCTGCCCCGGTCCTGGAGGAGATCTGGATTCCGCTGCAGGTGGACCTGGCGTCGCTCGTGCCCGGAGGGCAACTGGTCGTTGCCGAGAAGAGCCAGCACTATATCCAGATCGACCAGCCCGGTCTGGTGATCGCGTGGATTGAGCAAGCGGTCGATGCTGTACGCGATCCGGCGACCTGGCCTGCCTCGTAGTGGGACGCGCCGTAGGGCGGCGCGGGATGCAACCCGGCGAGCCAGGGGCGGCCACCTCTCGCGCTACATGTACATTCGTTCGCCGAGGCAGGTCGCCAGCAGCGAGGTGGCGACGAGGGTGCTGGTGCCGGCCGGATCGAGATCCGGGTTCAGCTCCACCCAGTCGAGCGAATGGATCGGCAAGTCCCACTCCGCCAGCTCGCGGAGCGCCCGTGACGCCTCCCGCACGGTCAGGCCGCCCGGCCAGCGGGTGCCGGTGCCGGGCATGATCGTCGGGTCGAGCACATCGACATCGAACGAAATGTGAATGCCGTCCACCCGCGTCGAACGCAGGTGCTGGAGGGCGGCGCGTACGCCTTCCATGATCCCCAAATCGGACCATTCGTCCATCGAGAGCGCCCAGATGCCGAGATCGCGAATGCGGGTCGCTTCAGCAGGATCGATGTCGCGGATGCCGAGCATGCAGACGTTTTCCGGCGCGACCATCGGCACCCGGTCGACGAGCGCGGTCAGGCTCGGCAACTCCGCGTGGGCTTCGCCAATGGCGATTGCCAGCGGCATCCCGTGCATGTGGCCGCTCGGCGAGGTCGAAGGGGTGTTGATGTCGGGGTGGGTGTCGAACCAGATCACGCCGAGCTTCGTGCAGGCGCGAGCCGCTCCCGCGATCGCCCCGATTGCCACCGCGTGGTCGCCGCCGAGGGTGAGCGGCAGGGAGCCGGCCCGGATCACGGCTTCCACGCGTGCCGACAGGGCCCGGCTGGTGATTTCCACTTCCGGCAGGAACTCCAGCGACTGCTGGTGAAGCCGGGTTGCGGCATCGGCCGGCACAGGTGTATCGATGATGTCGAGGGGTTCGACGCGATCGGCGAGATGGGCGCGGTCGGGGCGGTCCCATCGCTCGGCCAGCTCGTCGGCGAGCAGGCGCGCGCCTTTTTCGGCCCCCTGGCGTTCAGCGCCGAGCCAAAGAGGCACGACCAGCGGCTGGATGGGCGCCGCGGTCAGCCGGTTTCGAGGCACCCGTGAGTACCGCTGCCCGAGCGCGACGTGTTCCCCGGAATCGATCGCCATTGACCGGTCTCCTCCTGCGCGTCCAGATGATCGTAGTCCACGCGCCAACGTATTTCCATAAGACTCGCGTAGCCGAGGGCCAAGTGGCGCAAAATCGAGGCTCCCGTCAGAGTTTCCTTGCCCGTGTTTCGCTCATGACGATTAATGGGAGGGAACGCGGACCTATGCGCCTTGGCCCTCGGCTGCAGGAATCTCTCAGTTTGCCAGTCAATCGAACCGCACCGAGAGGGTGCCGAAGGGTCCCCAGTCGCCGGAGACGGAATCGCCTTCGGTGATCGGGACTGGGGTGACACAGGTGCCGGTGGTGACCATTTCGCCAGACTTCGCGGTCATCCCAAGACCCGACAGCTCATTCACCAGCCAGGCCAGCGCGATGCGGGGATCGCCGAGGGCGTTGGCGCCGGTGCCGTGAAAGACAGTCTCCCCGTTCAGGGTGGCCGAGACCGGATGCGCGGCGAGATCAACATCACGCCAGTCGACAGTGACAGCAGGACCAGGCAGGAACAAGTGGGCACAGGCGTTGTCCGCGATCAGGTGCGGTGCGCCGACAAGGGTGAAGTCCGTGTACCGGGAATCCGGAATTTCAATCGCCGGGTGCAGGCTCGAAACGGCGTCCAGCACCTCGTCCACCGTGTACGGCTCCTCTTGTGGCGGCAGGTCACGCCCGAACCGGAACGCGAATTCGATTTCCGCCACCCGCATCCGGTTCGGCCCAAGGGTGACCGTCGCGCCGTCTTCGACATTGCGCTCGGCGAAGAGCCGCCCCGCGAGCGGTCCATCGACGTTGATGTGGCGCTGGCCGGCCGCGCTGGTCGCCGCGATCTTCCATCCATACAGCGGAGCGGCCGTGGCGGTCATCAGCCCAGCCTGGATCGCGTACCCATCGGCACGGGTCCCGGGTCGCACAGCCTCCGGCAGGGCGTCGATCGTTTCGCCGTGGAACCAGGTGTGAAGCAGCAGCGAGGCAGCGTCGCCGGTCTGATCAGGCATGGTGGTCTCCGGGAATCAGGATCAGCAATCCGGTTCAGGCCGCATGCAGCGGTTTGACCTTCTGTTCGATGGCAGCGCCGTTCCGTTCCTGGGCGAGCCGCAACTCATAGTTCTGCTGCAGGTTCATCCAGAGTTGGGGGGACGTTCCCAGCCATCGGGCAAGCCGCAAGGCAGTGTCGGCGGAGATTCCCTGCCGGCCCCGGAGAATCTCCGTCAAGCGGCTGGCCGGAATGTCGAGCGCACGCGCAAGCTCCGCGGTAGTCATATCCAGTTCCTCGAGTTCGTTGGCGATGTGTGCACCGGGATGGATGGCTGGTCGCGGCATCCGGGCCTCCTGGCCAGTGATAGTCGACAATCTCGATGTTGATGGCCCGATTGTTGGCCGCGGACCATTCGAAACACAAGCGCTATTGTCGATTGATACGGATACTGTACTGGCCCGCCCGATCACCGGCGAGCTTTTCGAAATGATTGCTTGGTGGGTTGCGAAGGTCCGAGAGACTGATTGCGGCCTCCAGGAATTCCAGCTTTGCATACGCCTTCATCCGGAACGCCTCGAATCACTTCACGCGCTCACCGGTGGCGAAACGCTCCGTGTCCCGATCGCGGTACTGTCGCTCTCCCACCAGTACGATCTCCCCGCCGCTCGTGGTTCCACTTGTGTATGCGACGGCACCGCATCGTCCGAATTGTCAGCAATCCCAAATCGCTACGCACACCTGCCAGGTTGAGCGGTCACATCGCTTGCCGGCACGCACCAGGATCAGGCATGGTCGTCTCCGGGAATCAGGATGAGCGGCGAGGTCGCGGTGCGCGATTCGAGCAGGGCGTGGGCCTCGCTGGCTGCGGCCAGCGGGAACGGTTGACCCGGTTCAGCAGTAAGGGTGCCATCGGCGAAGGCGGCGAAGAGTTCGCCGGCCATCCGGTCGCGCCGTGCGGGGTCTGCCGCGTAGTGGAAGATGATCGGGCGGGAGACAGAGGCCGACTTCGCCGCCAGGTGCGGCATCGCCAGCGGCGCGACCGGTCCGGCCGATTGCCCGAAGTTCACCAGGTGGCCGAACGTGCCGAGGGCATCCAGCGAACCGTAGAAGGTCTCGCCGCCAACCCCGTCGAAGGCAACGTCGACACCCCGGCCTCCGGTGATGCGGCGCACCTCCGGCACGAAGTCTACCTCGCGGTAGAGAATCGCCTCCACGCACCCGGCGGCGAGGGCGATCTCCCGCTTCCGCTCGTCGCCGGCGGTGCCGATCACGGTTGCGCCAAGCGCGGACGCCCACTGGCAGACGAGGCGACCCACCCCACCGGCGGCGGCGTGGACGAGCACGGTCATGCCAGGCGCGATCGGGTGGACCCGCCGCACCAGCATGTTGGCGGTCATCCCCTTAAGGAGGATGGTCGCGGCCAGAGCATCGTCGATGCCGTCCGGAATACGGATGGCGAGGTTGGCAGGGAGGATGCGGTCCGAGGCATAGGCGCCGTAGATGTTGGTGACGTAGCCGATGCGGCCGCCGGGCGCGAACCCGTCGACGCCGGATCCCACCTCCTCTATCACCCCGACCGCCTCGATCCCGGGGATGCCGGGCAACGGCAGGGTCTGGTAGAGTCCGGTCCGAACGTAGACATCGTGGTAGTTGACCCCGATCGCGGTCTGACGCACCCGGATCTCGCCCGGTCCGGGTACTCCCGCCTCAACCGGTTCCGCGACAAGAACTTCGGGCCCACCGTAGGTCCGTAACATGATGGCTTGGGACATGAACCCTCCAGATTTCCCGGGACATCCGTATGGGCCGATCGGCTCGTGAGGTTCAACCAGCGGCAACATTGCACGACCGGTGAAGATTCCTCACTGCGTTCGGAATGACACCTCTGTCTGTAGCGGATTCTCAGCGTTACATCAATTCTCCGGTGAGGCCGAAGGTTTCGAGGGCGGAGCGGCCGGAGGCGAGACTGGCGACCCAGTCGGCTTCGAGCGCGATCTTCGCCTCGGCTCGGTCAATGCCGCCGCGGACC